>NYVP01000134.1 GCA_002684575.1 Verrucomicrobiales bacterium | reverse complement strand
CTGGAATACACTGAAAACAATGAGGAAAAATCAAAAGCAATACTTGAATACGCTAACTTTGTTTACAGTCAAAAACAATGGTCTATAGCAAATGCCTACTATTTGAAATTCATCGAAATAAGTCCCAATGACACTTCAACTCCATTGGCCGCCTACAGATTGGCAGAAACTTATCTGAAACAAAAAAATACAGAAGATGCTAAAAGAGCCTATTTAAAGATAGTTGAAAAATTTTCTAAAACCGAATACTTCGGACCAGCAAGTTATCGTTTGGGTTCCNTAGCTTATTCTAATGAAAATTATAAAGAGGCAGTCACTTTCTTTAACACGGCTAAAAAATCATTAGAAAAAAATAGTGTTAAGCTATCCGCAACTTATTACCACGCCAGATCATTAACTGAAATTAACGATATTGACCAAGCACTATTAGCCTTTGAGGAACTTAGTAAAATAGAGCAAGACAACCCATACCGTGAGGCCGCCATACTCACATTAGCTAGAACGTTCGCTGATCAAAAAGAAGAGGAAAAATCAATTAGCTCTTTCAAAAAACTTTTAGAAATTTCAGAAAGAGAGGACATTAAAGCTGAAGCATTAGTCAAACTGGGACTAATGAGTAATTCCTTGGGAAATATCAATGAAGCAAAAAAATATTTTTCTTCTGCNTTATCACTCAAAGANGGAGATGAATGGAAACCTGATGCACAATTTCATTTNATCAAAATCCATTATCAAGAAAAGAATTATCAAGATGTAATCGACACATACTCTAGCGGAGCATTCTCGATGTCTGACGAAATTAGACCAAAAATGTTGTTAATGGTTGGTAACGCATTCCGTCAAATGGACCGACACAGAGATGCGATAAGTGTNTATATACTATTGAGGGAACACTATCCATCCAGTAAAGAGGCAAGCGAATCAGANTATAGAAAATTATTATCATTATTCAATCTTGGTAACAGGAGTTTGCCAANNTACGTTGACAACTTTGTAGATTGGCAGCGCCCAAGAGATCCTGATCATAAAAATATTGATATGGCACTCTTATTGAAAGCCGAGCATCTCTTTGAAAGAAATAATTTTATAGAATCAGCGAAGGCATACGATGAAATTCGACTTAACAAAGTGCCTAAAGAGTTAGGATCATCACTTTTATACAAGAAGGCATGGTCTCATTCAGAGAGTAAAAATATAACGATGGCCATAAAATCGTTTACTGCATTCATTCAGGACTATCCCGAAGATTCAAGAATAGCCAATGCTCTAGCAAAAAGAGCACTCAACTACAAAGCTATAGAGGATTACACCTCAGCGCTTTCCGATCTTAAAAATATCATTGATGAACATCATAATTCCACTTCAACTGAGCTGGCTTATCAGCAAATCGCCCTCATTGAAGGCCAAAAGCAGAACTACCCAGGCCTAATAGATAGCTTCCAAAGTCTTTTAAAGAAATTTCCTGATAGCAAAGCTAGCGCGGAAGCACACTTTTGGATCGGATGGGGACAATTTGAATTAAAAAAATTTGAGGAGTCTTCAAAATCTCTAAGAGANGCAAGAAAAATTGATAGAANATCNTANTTTGATAGAGCAACCTTACGAATAATTCTNGCTGAATATTCTCAACAACGCGTTGATGCTGTTAAATTGGAACTTGAGAACTTAAGGAAAACTATAAATAAAATTATTATACCACCTCAAATCTATCTTTGGTTAGGTGTNAATCTTTTTGACGACAAGAATTATTCTGAGTCATCTTACTATCTAAATTTGGCTTGTAACCCTCAGGATCCTGAAAGCACACAGGCAGTTGTTTGGAGGTATCTTGGACAAGCTAGACTTTTCACAGGTGANTACAAAAAATCTATNGAAGCATTTNATTTTTATCTTCAAACNCCTCAACCCTCAAATAACAAAGCTAGAGTNCTTCAAGATAANTCNACTGCGCTGTTAGCATTGAAAGAATTTGATAAAGCAGAGAAAGAGGTAGAAAAAGCCCTGTCTCTACAGCCTCAAAGTCGAATTTATGGTATGCTGTGTATAATATGGGCAGAGATCGCTCTACAGCAGGAAAAATACGATGAAGCTATCAAACGCTTNATAAAACCCACCTATGCAATAGAAGACACATCCATAACCCCAACTGCATTACTTAAGAGTTCTTTTGCCCATGAAAAAATTGGTGAACTAGACAAATCCAAAGAATTAAAGCTGAAACTTCAATCAAAATATCCGGAATACGTTGCGGAAACTATCATTCCAGGAACGAATGACTCCACAGCAGAATTTTCCCAAAACAATTAATCAATGACAAAGCGTAAAGAAGACGAAAATCCTCTATTGAATATTTTCGTAAATGTACTCTTACCAATCGTTGCTCTAAGTCAACTCAGCAAGAGTGNTGATAAATTTTGGCATATAGGTCCAGAATTAGGAATGACTGTAGCAGTCGCCTTCCCCTTCATTTANGGAATCTTGTTTTTCNTCAAAAATAAAAAATTNAATTTTTACTCAATTCTCGGTATCGCCAGTGTNCTTCTAACAGGTTTTATTACGATCCATGTTTGGAATGACGATGGCAGCGTTAAAGAAAACGCTGATTTACTTTTCGCGATCAAGGAAGCCGCCATTCCTTTAATGCTAGGAGCTGCAATGCTCTATTCTCACAAAACTAAAAACCCTTTGATAGATGTTTTTTTTCTAAATCCTGATATNTTTGATATCTCNAAAATTGAAGAAACCGCNAAAGAGAAANATACTTTCAANGATTACCTTGCCTTTAGATTGAAATTAACATGGATGTTTGCCAGCAGTTTTTTGCTAAGCTCGGTATTAAATTTTATTTTAGCCATGTATCTGCTGAAAGACGCCAATGATAAAGAGAGTTATAATCTCGCTGTTGGCAAGGTGATGGGATATGGGTATCTCGTTATTGGAATACCACTAATGATGATTATGATCGCTTGTCTCCTTTACTTGATGAAGACCATTTCGAGGATCACTGGATTGACCAGAGAAGAATTCATGATGCCAAAATAATTANATAATNTATTAATTATTTTTTTCTAAGAAACGCAAGAAGAACGAGAGCACCTAATGCAGAGCCGGCCATTGGAGCCAAATCCTTAATCATATCGATTAAAAAACCACCGGCCAATCCCCCAATACCTCCAAATATAATATACTTTATTACACGCGGAACACCTCTACCCATTGCCCATCCCAAAAGCCAGCCGGTGCATCCTCCGATTGCAAAATAAATAAGTAATTGTTCCAATTTTCCTCCTAATATCTGTTCAATCTTTTCTAGTCCTACACTATTTGAAGAAAATTGTCCACCTCTAGAGCTTGAACTTTGGTCTCCGTAATACATTTCTGCCAATTTATAGGGACTAACACCAATGCGATATAGAATTATTAGCCAAATATTTTTTAATTTTCTTTGTAAGGTTCCTTCCCTAGAAAAAAAAATTTTTAGAGCTTTTTACCTTAGGAGTAATAACACTAACATTACCGTAATCTCTAAGCTTATAAGAGAACCTAAAATCTTCCATTAAGGGCAAACCTTCAAAGCCATCAAGTTCAAAAAAACCGACCTCAATACAAATATACTTTGGTCTCCATAAAGAGTTCCAATATGCATTGCATAGACCTTATGAAACCATGAAAATAATGGAAATATTGGGTAAAGTTCCTCAATGTCTTTTAAAAACGCTCCTCCAATAATTATTGAATCTGTATTAAATGATTGAACTAACGAATCATAATGATTCTGACTAAAATTAGTATCAGTATGATGAAAAAGCAGAATATCCGAAGTAGATTTTTCTGCACCTTTATCTAACTGTTGGCCTCTTGATGGAGGTTCAACTTGAAGCAATTTAATCTGATAATGCTTACAGATCTCTTTAACTGCACCATGATCTTTAGAAGCATCAGACACGATTATCTCTGGCAATGGAGACAATTTGGATAAATCTAAAAGAATACTAGAGAGGTATTTATAATCATCTCTGCAAGAAATTATTATACTCACAGAGTGCTTTTTGGGCATGCTAAACTAAGGGTGTAAAGACCGATAACTTTTCTCCCGAATGTTTGAACTCTATTGGAGTTTTACCTGCAAGCTCTCCATCAACTTCAACGGGTACATCGTTGTCACTCGAGACCTGTATTTCTCGACTTTGAATGTAATTAATACCACTGGCCTTATCCGACATTCCTAAAGCGATGCTTGATACATACTTAATTATTTCTCCGGGCTTCTGTTTATCAAAGACCATCACATCAAGTAATCCATCGTCATTTTTAGCCTTAGAAAAAACTTTAAGTGCGGGTCCATACAAAGATCCGTTACCAATAAGCACAAATGCACCTTCGATAGGTTTTCCTTGGTCAGGCGTTATTGTAATTCGAGGGGCCTCTTGGGAAGCAACATTGAATGCCGATAATAAATAACTAAACCTACCAAATCTTTTCTTATTTTCCCAGCTCGTTTCTTCAATAATTTTTGCATCAAAACCAACACCCGCCACCTGGACAAATATAGAATCGCCAGCCCTAAAAATATCAATTTCTTTGGTTTCACCATGTTCGATCACTTTCCAACACTCCGCGACATCATTTAACGGCAATCCCATCTCCCTAGCAAATAAGTTCATCGTTCCAGTAGGAAAAACTCCCAACTTCGTTTTAGTTCCTAATATTGAATCAATTACAGCATTAATGGTACCGTCTCCACCAGCAACACATATAGTATCTACCTCATCAGCAACATAGTTTAAAACAATCTCTTTTAAATGNTCAGCACTCTTAGTTTCTATTAATTCAATTTTATTTGATACTTCTCTTATCTCNTNCGNCAAAGAACTTCCTTTGTTNGCATGTGCNGAAGGNTTGAAAATTAGAGGTGTTTTTTTGGACATCTGAAAATAAATTATAGAATTTTTATAACAAATANAACTCGNTACANGTTTGACTCTACCAAANGAACCCANTCCTCATCCAACTGATCTGGCGAAATAGGATCTCTTTTAGATCTGTTGTACCAATATGCGGCATTCCCTAANTCCCCTTCAATAACGTGAAGNTGAGCGTGAATCCAAGAACCCATCGAANTGTTAATCTCACTCACANTATCATGAGCTTTATNCCAATTACCTTTTTTNNTATACCANAGNGCTGATAACTCAGGCGAAAAATCTGATGGTGGATAATCATCTTTCTCAACTGAGCCTNTNATATCANTTAGAGAATATTTACTCATAAAACAATAATTCTTGAATGCATTGTNCTTTAAAATAGAAATNTGATTGCCCAATCCGTAGGGAATTATTGAACGTTATAANNNATATTAANTNATTTTNTTTATTTTTACTACGAAAAACCTTGCGAAATTCCTCACAAAGTGAATCCTCANACCAATAATTTGAATANATCNAAACCGANAGCNTCTTTGAATNAGCAAGATCAGCCATNACCTGATCTCAGTTTTCCNTTTAAGCTGGTNGCAAATCAATTATCAAAAGTTGATGAATTCATNAATGATCAGGCAAAGNCTTTCGACCCAAATGTTGAAAACTATGTCANNTATGTTTGTGAAATAGGNGGAAAACGNATTAGGCCNGCACTTGCCATACTNGCAGGNGGATCTTTGGGNGANGTTAATGATGACCANATNAAAATTGGTGCAATCATAGAGCTNGTTCACTTNGCANCTTTAATTCATGACGACATCATGGATGAAGCCACTATTAGGAGAGAAATGCCNACGGCAAGCGCTAANTGGGGATCAACACTTAGCGTTCTTCTTGGTGATTCACTATTTGCGAGAGCTCTCGAATTGGCTGCAACTTTTGATGACCCCAGAATATGCAGAATTGTCGCTGAAGCAGCTTCATCCGTTTGCCAAGGTGAAATCATTCAAACTCAAAGAAGATTTGATCTCACCCTTACTAAGAAAGAGTACTTTAAAATAATTGAGCTTAAAACTGGAGCTTTGTTCGCGGTAGCTGCGCAATTAGGTGCCAGAATCTCCCAAGCTTCAGATGAGATTCAATTGCAATTAAAAGAATTTGGATTAAAAATCGGCACCGCCTACCAAATTTATGACGATTGTATTGATTTAGTCGGTGATGAAATTACCACTGGGAAGACACTCGGAACCGATTTGGAAAAAGGAAAACTTACCTTACCTTTATTGAATCTCATATCATCTGGTACGGAAGCTCAAAAAGAAAAATTAAATCAAAGAATTCT
>NYVP01000133.1 GCA_002684575.1 Verrucomicrobiales bacterium | reverse complement strand
AACATGAAGACGACGATGAGGTCAAAATGCCTGCTTTCTTAAAAAGGTGGATGGACAAGCCTATCGCGGCCAAAGTGATCAATTGCTTGATGTAAATAAATCCCCAAAGGAATTATACCCAATCGTATTAAGAGTTAATGAATTGGTGACCAGAGTTAGGAATGCAATTTTAAATGAAAGAAACTTTACGTCGAACGCAGCTCATGAGCTTAGAAATCCATTGGCTGCACTTAGAACACAGATAGAAGTAGCATTAGCATCTCCTGGTATTGATGATGATACATGTGATGCACTTTCAAAAATGTTAACTCTTCAGATACATATGGAGAGAGTTGTCAGTAGTTTATTGTTACTTGCTAGATTAGACGCGGGTAGTGAAGAAGTTGGGTTTGATGATATTCCTTTATCTCTTCATGTAAGAAAGACTTGGAAGCCTTTTTTTGAAATTGCATCTGAAAAAGATTTGTCAATTAAATGGGATATGGTTGAGTCAAATGTTTCGATAAAAAATGATTCAGTATTACTTGGAATACTTTTGTCTAATTTATTTGATAATGCCGTAAGTCATATTCCAAAGGGTGGAGATCTCAAAATTAGCAGTGTTGCATCTAATGACGGAATAAAAATTGTAATAGCTAACTCTAATCCTGGAGTTAAGACCGAAGAGATTGACACAATTCTAAGTAGATTTGGGAGGAAAGATCCTTTATTTGACAAATCGAGTGGGCATTCCGGTATTGGATTAAATATATGTCAGAGAATCGTTGAAGATCACCTTGGCGGTAAAATGATGTTAGACGTTGATAATGATTGGTTTACGATTATCCTTGACCTGCCGGTAGAAGTTATTTTAGGGAACCATTATCATGTTTAACTCAGGTTAATATTAGTCTATTATCATCTAAATACATGAAACTTTGGCATAAGGCTAAAACATATTTTAGTAAGCTAATAGCTATTTTAACCATTTTGCTAGTTGTTTCTCATGCTTTCCCCCCCGTGATGGCGGCTCCCAATGAGGGAATTCCTCGTGTTATTCAGGACTTCCTGGAGGGAGCCGTCCTTGAATTTAAAACTGATCAAATAAGAAGTTACGATTCACATCCATCAGGTATTATATGTCTGGAGTACGGTAACAGACATCGTAATCTAAAATTTAAATTTGATGATCAATTTAAATTGCTTGAATGCAAAAACAGCTTTTATGATGAACTAGAAGATTCATTTGATGTGCTTCAAGATATCATTCCGATATCACAGCTTCCACCAAAGGTTAGCAATTCAATAAGAAAACTCTTTCCTGAGATTGAGCTGATTAATTATATTAATTTGGACAAAAATGGTTCTCATTTATTTCAAGTCCATGGACTTGACAAGGATGTAAGTGTTTATCCAATANTCAGTAAATTTGGTGAATTAATTCAATTCTCTCTTGATCGAGATGGCGATGGTCTTGGTGATGCATATGAACTAGTGTGTGGGTTTGATCATCTTGACTCTGATTCAGATAGCGATGGTTTCCCTGATGGATTAGAGCATGCAAACAAAGGTGATGCCAATAATCCTAAGATTGGCCCAAAAATACTAAAAATGAATCACGATGCCGAAGCAGGAGTGATGGTAATAACAGTTAAAACATGTAAAGGTAAAGCTTTTTTAATTGAAGCAAACTCAACAGGTGAAAAAGATAAATGGCACTCANTGGGGGANGCTGTTGTTGGAAATGGTGAAGATCTTGAATTCAACATACCAGATAGTGATTTTTTCTCCAACGTAATGGTTAGGGTGGGTATAGAAAATGCCCCTAAGCAAGGTGTTAGAAATTCACCTGACAAACCCAGAAAGAAAAGTAATAGATGTAATGTACCTACCCATTTGAAAGGAAAAGAAATTATTGTTGGTCAAGGAAAGAGGCTCGTTTTCAGAAATGCAAGAAGAGGAGAACTTATCGAAGGAGGTGTCCTCGGTAATATGGTTACTCCATTTTCTTATACATTTACAAGACCTGAGCATTGCAAGGGAAAGCTTGTGCTGACCTTTTCAAATCGCCATGGATTTGAAACTGTAATTTATCAATTGACCTTTGTTAATAAAGGAGGATCTGGAGCATATATAGCAAATAAATTTGACCAGGGAAAAAAAGAGAGTGCCGGTCAGGGTGTTTTTACGATTTCTATGAATTAGTTTCAGGTCGTTTTTTCTGATTCTTTTATTTTGAGAATATAAGAAACTTTCTGCACAGGAAATTAACAGATGCAGAGCATGCAATAAATGAGATATTTGCAAAATGTTCTACAGCCTTGTTCGATTCAATTATTGAGAAAATTCGATCAATTGCAAATAGTCCTAACGAAAAACTTATTCCCGAAATTAAAAAAAATAATGCAATTTCATTAATTTTTTTATGCCTTCCGGTCTTAAATAGAAATTTTGAATTTAACCAAAAGGCTAATGAGTTAGATACCAAAAATGCATAAATATTATTCCAAATAGTTCTGCTTAGTTTGATCTCTTTGGGAATACTCTCACCAATTGCAGGGTTAATTGTATAGCCAAACCCATAAACAACTGAAGCATGAACTAATGTAACAGAAACGCCAAAAATTACATATTTAGATATCTGTAATAATATTGGTGTTTCATTGGCCTTAAGCGATTTTATTAATCCAGATTGACGATAAAAAAGAAAGCTCTCATTAAAAAGTCTCTTAATGTTTTCAATCATTATTGTTGAATGTTTTATTCCACATTGCCGTAGAATTTTTGATGTCACTAATTTTTCGTCTACTGCTTAATTCAAGGACTATGTGTTGAGAATGGTTAAAGTTTTCATATAAATCTTTATAGTTGATTTGGCCAGTAAAAGGGACTTGATGATCTCTGTTGGGCCATTTTACGTCATGGAGGTGACAACCTATTAGATGTGGTTTCATTTCATTTAGCCAATTGCTATGAGAAAGAAGGTTAAGGTTATGTTTTCTGTGGACATGACCAAAGTCATGCCAGTAGCCTATCCAATTGTTATCCTTATAATAATCCATCAATTCAATCATCTCAGGTTCATTTGGAATATCTTCGTATGAGCTTCGACTTTCGATAGCAAGTTTCACATTATTTTTTTCAGCTTTTTGTGNTAANGTTTCAAGTGCTTCTTTTGCTCTTCCAATGTANAGTGGTGATAGTTTTTCTCTTTTNCTTATCAGTTTGTNTTTNANCCTTTGAAATTTTTTAGAATCAATATCATTAGATNTAGCTAGCTTTTCTAATTTTGGGGAAATTTTTCTCATAGGAACACTNCCTAGNTGAAGGACNACATACTTNGCGTCAAACNTTGCAGCAGTTTCAATTGTTTTCAATGTAAGATCAATTGAGCGCTTNCTNTCCATTTTTCTGTGNGATGTAAATTCATAACAGTCTGGAGCATCCATNATTACCTCAACAGGNGATGGGCANTAATTATGTACTCCGCAAACCGATATTAATTTNTCTTGATAAGCTTTAATAATNCCTGGNAGTAAAGAAATTTTAAGTCCATGACTTATTTCAATAGTATTGAAGCCGAGTNCAACAATNTCCTCAATCATCTGATAGCCATCAGTATGACGTTGACTATTCCAGCATGTTGAAAAGGCTAACATTATTTATTTGGAAGTTGATTNCTTAATTAAGATAGAGCTTTATGTTATAACGTCTCAATCATATTGTTACATAAAAAATTATATTGATTTAATTATAACATTAACTACTGAGAATTCTTGAAATTTAAAAATGCGAATTAAACCATTTAATGGTCTTGTGCCATCACCTTCAAAGACAGAGTTAGTTGCTTCTGTGCCTTATGATGTCGTTAACACAGAAGAAGCTAGAGCCCTTGCGCAGGGTAATTCTGATAGTTTATTAAACGTTTCTAGGGCAGAAATAAATTTTGAGGATGGTTTCGATCCTTATTCCTCAAAGGTATACGAAAAAGCAAAATTCAATTTTAACAGGCTCGTTAATGATGGGGTTTTGATAAGGGAAGAAGAGCCCTGTATATATATTTATAGACAGGACATGAATGGTCATGTTCAAACAGGAATTGTCGCTGTTTCGCATGTAGATGATTACAACGATAATTATATCAGAAAGCATGAAAAGACGCGCCCTGTTAAAGAAGACGATCGTACTCATCTTGCCTCTACGCTTAGAGCCCATCTCGGTCCTGTTTTTCTTACCTACAGAAATGATCACGAAATAAACTCAAGTGTTAAAAATTTCATAGAAGCAAACCCTGTAAATGTCGATTTTATTGCAAGTGATGGAGTTAGGCATACTACATGGAAGGTTTCTGGAGGAGGTGAGTTTCCTGGGTTGTTTGAAAAAATCCCTTTAGCGTATGTTGCTGATGGGCATCATAGAAGCGCAAGTGCGGCAAGAGTGAGTACAGAATTCAAGGAAAGACACCAATCTATTAATGATGATGAAGATTATAATTGGTTCCTTACTGTATTTTTTCCTGATAATGAGCTCAATGTTTTACCTTACAACAGAGTGGTAAAGGATCTTAATGGATTGGATGAAATTAATTTTTTAAATGCTGTAAAGAAAGTAGCTGATTTGTCTGAATCGGACTCTTCAGTTCCACTTTCTTCAGGCAATACAAAAATGTATTTTTCCGGGGAATGGTATAATTTGAAATGGGACAATATGATTGATGATCCTGTTAAATCACTGGACGTCAGTATTTTGCAGGAAAATCTCTTATCGCCAATTTTAGGAATTAATGATCCAAGAACAGATTCAAGAATTGATTTTGTTGGTGGTATCAGGGGCAATGCTGAAATTGAGAGAATCGTCAATGATGGTGCAGCAGTAGTTGGTTTTTCAATGTATCCTGTCGAAGTCTCACAATTAATGAGCATTGCTGATAATGGTCAAATTATGCCACCTAAAAGTACATGGTTTGAACCAAAGTTAAGATCCGGACTTTTTATTCACACTTTTTAATTTGGTTGAAGAAAATCTAAAGGCCAATTACCCTCAATGTTGAGTGTTTTCGGCGGTTTCATGTTTATTGTATGGGAATTAGGAAGATTGAAATTACCATAAACAATCGGAACTACAGTAAAGGTCATTCTTTTATTTGAGGTGGTATTAACATTAATAACGCTAGAAAAAATATCTGTTCCAAGTGTTATATCTTGGCCAATCAAATCAGCTCCAATGTTTCGATCTTGGAGAGTCGGCAAGATAAATATGACTGCGGTCTTAGGAAAGTTCTTAGAATTTGCTTCAATAGCAATTCCATTAGTTATGAGATCTGATTTATCTAGTATCTTTGTGTTAGTGATTTTGAAATCTCCCTTAACATAATAAATTGAGTTTTTGATTTTGTAGTTTTCAATGTAATTTTTTAAAAGTGTTTTATTTTGATAGTCTAAGTAGACCCCACTTAAATTAGAGAATTCTGTTTCCATTAATTCTCTCAAAGATCTAAATCCTATTTTACTTTGGGGGGGGGCAGACTTGGAGAATTTTTCAATAGGTTCTAATTTATCAAATTTACTCAAAATTTTATAAGGTATTTTTTCACTAGGATTATTGAAAATGTAAATACTTGATACCCATGACAGAACAACTAATGCTGAAAGAGTTGAGATTGCTAGAGACCACCAGAATAACGATGCTAGGTTTGATTTTTGATCACCGTAACCTTTCCTCTCTTTACCTGTTCTCACGGGGAAATGTGTAATTTATTTAATTTGTATTATTAGTTGGCTCAAATGACGTGCCACATCCACAGCTTCTCGATGCATTCGGATTTAATAATTTAAAACCTGAATCGTTTAAATCATCACTGTAATCAAGTGTTGAGCCTTCCAAATATGGAATTGAATCTGAATCAACAGAAACTTTGACCCCATTTGATTCTATGACTGTATCATCAGGTTCAGGTTCAGTTAACTTCATTTGATACTCCATACCAGCACATCCACCCTTGCTTACCCATAAGCGAAGAACTGTTTCGTCTGTAAGATCTTTGGTTTCAATTATATTTCTTAGATATTCTTCTGAACTGGAGGTTAATTTAATCATTCTTCGTTTAGATTTATATTGATTCTTTTCAACAGAAAGCAAATACAATAGCATAGATTTAAAATTTTAAACATTTCGTATGTGATGTGCCAAATGAATAATGGATAGGACAAGTAAAATCAGGGTGATGCCCGACTCGCTTGCCAGTCAAGTAGCTGCTGGTGAGGTTGTTGAAAGCCCTTCATCAATAGTCAAAGAGCTAATTGAGAACAGTATTGATGCTGAAGCAGAAAATATTAACATTATTATTGAGCGTGGAGGTAAATTTTTAATCAAGGTTATTGATGATGGAAGTGGCATGGGCAGGGAAGATGCGATCCTTTCAATTGAGAGACACGCAACGAGCAAGATTAAAAGTAAAAATGATTTACATAATATTTCCACATTTGGATTTAGAGGAGAGGCTTTACCAAGTATAGCAAGTGTATCAAATTTCAAATTAACGACATCATCTAAAAATAACCCCGTTGGTACTGAGCTATTAATTAAAGGAGGAAAACTTATAGCTGTTAATGAATGTGGTTCAAAACCAGGAACGCAGATTGAGGTTCGGGCATTGTTCTATAATATACCAGCAAGGAAGAAATTTCTTAAATCTGATTCTGCCGAGTTTTCCAAAATTGAACGAACCGTAATAGCTGCATGTTTATCCGCCCCTCATATCGGCTTTTCATTACATCATGGTACCAAATGTGTACTAAATCTTGGTCAGGCTACTAGTCATAAAAATCGGATTCTTGATGTCTTTGGTTCTGAGTTTTCTGAAAAATTGATTGAATTTTCTACCGATGATGTTGATGGCATAAAGCTCAAAGGTTTTGTTTCTAATCCTGATTATAATTTCACAACAAGAAAACATCAGTATGTATTTATTAATTCCAGGGCTGTAAAAAATTCGTCGGTAAGCATATCCATTAGAGATGCTTTTAAAGGATTGATCGAGAAAGGTATGAATCCTGTCGTAATACTATTTATAAATGTTAAGCCTGATAAAATAGATGTAAATATTCACCCTTCGAAAGAGGAGGTTAAGTTTGATAACTCGAACAAAGTGCAGCGGTTAATAAGTGAAACTATTATTAGCAGTATATCTTCAGATCTTAAGTCCAATAATAATTCACCCGATGAGTTAGCTGATTTATCAAAATCAAAGCACGGATCAGATGAGTTTGTTGAGTTAAAACAGATTCACGATAAGTCACTCCAGCTAATTCAGAATAATATGTTGGATTTAGACCAATCTACTTCTCAAGAAATTGAACCCTCTTTAGAAAAAGAATTTAAAGTTTTAGGCCTGTTGAGGAATCGTTTCGTTCTTATTGAAAATGATGAAGGGCTAATGATAATGAATAAAAGAGCCGCTCATGAGCGAGTTCTTTATGAGGAAATCACCTTGAATCAGAAAGATGATATTAATGTCCCTATACAGCGNCTACTTGTTCCATTAACGATAGACATTCACCGTGATGAATATGAGATGTTATTCAATTTTGAAACAGCATTTCATAACTTAGGTTTTTTNTTTGAAGGTTTTGGTGGTAATACAATCAANCTGGAGGGTGTGCCGCATTTTTTTAAATTTGAAAATATTGAGGAGTATTTTAAAGGAATTTTGGTAGGCCTTGTTGAGAATGGTTTGTCTTCCGCAAAAGATGCTTCCCATGAAGTTCTCATTTCTAGTCTGGTTAATTTAACCTCTAGGTATTTTGAATCGAATTCGATCCAGGAGCTTGAAATGCTTTTAAGGAAACTGCTGCAATGCAAAATACCTTACGTGGATGCTAGAGGCAGACCCACGTTATACCAATTATCTTATAAGGACATTGAAAAGAAGTTGGGCGTAAGATAGTCAGAGTTTAATCTCCTTGATAAGATTAAATGGTATTTGTGCTTTATTATTTGCCGATTCTATAATGACTTCATCTTCGGTGAACGACAATAATTTAAAATATGAGCCGATGCCAGTAACAACCCTTTGTCCGTCTAATAGTTCGAACNCAGCCTTTCGTTTAATGTTTTTCGAAACATCGCTTATCCATATTGTTGGAATTCTTGAATAATTATATTTTATTCTCGTTCCGTCATCTTTACTGGCTATGAAATAATTATTCTCGTAAGAATAATTATTTAAAAAAATAGGATCTTTGCGGATGTATAAACCAATCTTGTTCTTTGGATAATTTATCGCAGGTGGATAATAAAGTTTCTTGTTTGACGCCCAGATTGAACAAATTGGTAGCGCGTCAATCATNTCATTNGTCAATTCGTTAATTGGTTTCTTATTCTGAGCGTAATCAAGCTTGAGATTCGATCCATCGTTCAATAANCACCAAATAAAATTATTATTTGGTAATATATTTTCTTTGGGGGATGAGGATAAAACTATAGATCTNATATTTTTATTCGGAATATTTATTTCACCAGAAAAATTTGAGTTAGGATATAGTTTAGTTTTACTGTTAAGATCAAANAAATTATTGGTTATATTGAAATCATTGCAGATTATTATATCGCCATTTATGAGTTCAATTTGTTTCTGTCTTTCAAGCAATAATGGGAATTTATGTTTTGGTTTGGAAAACCATATGTCAGCGATTGCGAGAGTGGCGTTTACTTCTGTAATTGGAGATATTTTAAATCTCTGTATTGGTAATTTTGAGGTAAATGAAATAATTTGAGAACTTTCAGCAGTTGTAACTTCGCATGATATCTCTTTATTTTGATCGTCTAATAGTGAAACTTTAACGCCGTCAGGTTTAATGAGTCCTAGGTTAAAGGCAATATAATTTACACTAAGTGTATTTTTCGTGATTGGATCAATAAAACTCCCGTTGATAGATCCTTCATACAATGGCTTGTTGTTTGTNGCAGAATACCTGCCATCAGTTCCGGGAATAACAACTGATGTTATGGTGAGGTATGAAGGAGTCGAATCAAAGNTGATACCCAGATTCCTGTAAGCATCATTGATGGGCTGACCTTCATTTAAAACTCGACCACTTAAAGAATTTTCAAAATCAATATGTATGTCATGTATTGGTAAACTCGGTGGATTGTATTCGTGAGTGACATCAGGTGATTTAGCGTTAGGTTTTGTGAATTTGAAATTTATGTGATCAATTTCATCACGGGATATATTAATCGATTGATCTAAATATTCAGTTGATAAAAGTAAATTTTTTATGNAGCCGATTTTCGTTCCGTCTGTGGTTCTAACTCTGTCTAAAGCGTGCTCATTCTGAGGAGGTAATTTTTTTAGTGTTTCACGTAATCTCCAACGGACTTCGGGATCTAATGAATCAGGTATGATTCTTCTTATGTTTTCTTGATAACCATTACCGATTTTCAAAAGCTTAGATGCTCCATTTTCACGAATTTTAAAATTGGGGTTTTTTAATTCCTTTATTGATGATCTGAATTCGGATAGATTTTTTTCAGGTGCTAGAGCAGCTAATTTGATTTCAATTAATTTGTCGTTCCCTAANTCTATGGGTTTTTTTTCTGATAATCCATCTACTTCAATGAAATACGCGCTAAATGAATATGTTCCAATGGTTATCTTGGATCCATCCTTCAATGTGACTTCTGGATATGGTTGGTCGCCTCTTAAGATNNCTAAATAAGAGAGTGAAATTATTAAATTTAAACAGATAAATTGAATGAATCTTGTATAATAATAATGTCGTATCATTAGGATGTGATTGCGCATTAGTTAATTTAATTTTGCAAAATTGAATCTAACAATAAAATGATCTTTGATTAAACCTTATTTGTGAATAGAGAAACACACATTTTATTAGTTGATAATGGTTCATACAAGCCGGANGCNGTCCTCAATCTTCGAAACGTTGCAAAAAAGCTAACTTTAAAATCATCTAAANAAATAAACCCTGTTTCATTACTTCACTCCAACAAAATTTCGCATTCTAAACTTAATGATATCCCAGCGGATATATTTGAGCCTTATGTTTCAGAAAAAGTTAAAAGTGGAACAAATGATTTTTTAATANTACCTCTATTTTTTGGTAGAAGTGCGGCGATATATGAATATCTCCCACAGAGAATGGAGGAAATTCAAAAGGAATGCGGTCAATTTGACCTAAAAATTGCACCTCCTTTAGTTGATCTTGATGATTCTAGTAACGATGATGTAGCACAAATATTGGCTGATCTTGTTAGAGAAGAAATATCTTACAACAATTTAGATTTTCCATCTGTAACTTTAGTTGATCATGGTACTCCTAGAATTAAAGTTAATGAGGTTAGAAACTTTATTGCCGAGCAATTGGCGCTGATTTTAAAGGACGAAGTGCAATGCGTTAAACCCNGCTCAATGGAGTCTAGAGAGGGTGATGAATATAGTTTTAATAAACCGCTTCTTGAGGAAATTCTTGGTTCTTCCGAATTTGAANGGGATGTTATCCTTTCAATGCTTTTTATATCTCCTGGCAGACATGCAGGTAAAGGCGGGGATATTGATGAAATTTGTGCTGAATCAAGAAAGAAGCATTCAGCNTTGAATACGTTNATGACCGGTTTGTTTTCNGAACACGAAGGCGCAATCNATGTATTAAATAAAAGATTNAATCAAGGGTTAGAAACTGATTTTATCTAAACAGAAAATATCTTAGGGAAGAATGAGGTGACGCCAGCTAGGAACCTCAACCTTAAAAAGCTAGCGCCACCCCGTATCCCCTCAAAATGTTAAGCAATAATCATAAGACATGAATACTTAACACATATTAACTATAAGGTTTAATTTTTTATTAATGCAAGGAAATTAGACAAAATAATAACAGTGAAAAATTTTAAAATATTTTATAAATTTGTAATTACAGAATCTTATTTCCGAAGAAGTTTTTAAAAAAAATTTAAAAATTATTTATAATATTAAAAAGAAATGACCTTGCTGAAACAATTCATGATAGTTAGCCTGATGTTTTCTGGGGTCATTACAATTTTTTCAACTGTATTAAAGTCTCAAAATTTACCGAATTGGAATGATGAATATCATAAAAATTGGTGGATGAATCATGGTTCAGTTTCTGAATTTACTCAATCAGTAGAGTTATTAAATAAACAAATAAATGAACGCCTTAACAAAGATGGCATTGTTAAATTAAGTCAGGTTCCAAGTTTTTTTGAATTAGTCGCCAATACATTTTGT
>NYVP01000132.1 GCA_002684575.1 Verrucomicrobiales bacterium | reverse complement strand
CTAATAAGAATGAGGTTGCATGAAAAACAAAAGTTCTTCATCCCTTTCGGCTTAGTTGTTTTTTTAATGGGTACCTTGAATGTGCTCTTTTCAAATTAAGTCCAATCCAAATTCAAAACATGGATTTCTCAAGCGGGCACGAAAATTCAAGCTCGATTGATTAATGCCGACCATTCGGAGGTCCATCTTAAAACTAATAAAGGAAAAGTAATAAGATTACACCCTGATAAACTTTGCGAAGATGACAGAGTTTATGTATTCTCAAAGTTCCCAATGCCTGAGTTGGCGAAATGTGTTATCGGCAAACGTCTAATATTTCACGCCCAAGACTGGCCAGTTACAGCAGTATTCCAATTTAATAAAAAATGGGAAATTCGGATTTGGTGCATTAAAGGGTAACCAAATTCAAACAGAAAGAGAGGGGCTCACGTATAAAATAAAAGACCTCGAAATAAAAATTATGGATGGGGATAAAGTTTTTAATCGTTTAAAGTTTACAAAGACTAAACCTAAGGTTAGTGATTTTTTATCTTTTGGTTTGTCTAGAACAATGGTGAGCGGAAGAATTATAAGCGTTGGCGATGCTGCACCATTTTGAGCTATTTAATTAGAGAATAATCAACCGCATCTAGGAAAATTTTTTCTGGAGCAATGGCAAGGATTTTTCCATCCTCAACTGATTTGGATCTAGCTTTTTTCCAGTCATTATCTGATATAAAACCTTTCCAGTTTTCCTTGGCTTGTTCTGAGCTCTTATGAGAAATGATATAAATTAGAGTGTTAGCACTTCCTTTATTCTTATCAGTTGGCGTCCAATACCCAACATTTGTCATTCCATGTTTCTCGAATAATTTGCATGTGTGGTCTCTAAAACGAGCATTTAAATTATCTAGGCGTCCTTCGGCAGTGGTGTAAGTCCTTAGTTCAAAAATTCTAGGATGTTTTTGTATTTTGGATTTTACTTCTGGAGAATAATCAGTCGCTGTTAAAAATGTACTTTCTATTTTAGCGACAAGTATACCGTTTTTGACCGAATTTTTATGAACTTTTTTCCAGTCTGGGTCTTTTAGAAAAGAACTGAAGGATTTTTGATGTGCTGCTCTGGTAGGTGAACTGATAATATAAAAAAGACGATTGTCTGATTTATCAGCCGGCACCCAATATCCTACGTTAGTGAATCCATGTTTTTCAAAAAGTTTACAGGTATGATCTCTGAAACGAGCATTAAGTTCTTCAAGTTTGCCCTCGTTAGCGGTGTAAACTCTAAGTTCATAGCATTTATTATCTTCGGCTGCGGCAGTCGATATCGAAAAAATGATGAAGAAAAATAGATTAAGGTGTTTGAACATGAGAATATGATGAGTAAATAACTTCTCATGTAAAGTCAACACATCCATTGATTGGACAATTTTCGTATTTTAATGGAAAATATTCCCAGTTGAGGCTTAATTAATCTGAAAGATGAAACTTTTTAACGATGTATCAAAGTTATTTAAATTTGATGTTATCATTTGTTTTATCTCACTATTTTTGCTAGCTGATCTTGGACTTGCCAATTCTCGTGGCCGGGCTGTTTACTTAAAGCAATGCGCCTCTTGCCATGGAGAATCTGGTCAGGGTGTTCAAGGTGAATATAATGATGCTCTTTATGGTGATTGGTCGCTCGGAAAAATCAGAAGGTACGTTGAGAAAAATATGCCTGAAGATGACCCTGATGAATGCATTGGCGAGGATGCAGAGAAGGTATCTCAATATATTTATGAAAAATTCTATTCCGAAGAGGCTAAATTTCGGAATGCTCCCAAGCGTATTGGATTGGCAAGGTTAACGAACCGACAATACAGAGAGTCTACATCTGATCTTTTTCAGGGTCTCTTTCAAATTAAGAAAGAAACCGAAGAAGCTGATTACAGTAATGGACTAAATGCTTCTTACTACGATTCAAAGGGAATGAACAAGAAAGATAATCTTAAGCATAATCGAGTTGATCAAGCGATTGATTTTGATTTTGGTTCAGACTCTCCAATGGATGGCATTAAAAATGAACAATTTTCTATCGACTGGGAAGGCTCTCTCTTGGTCCAAGAGACAGGAACGTACGGATTAAGAATAACGACCCCTAATGGGGCAAGGTTGTATCTCAACGAGAATTTAAAAGAAGGGGACAAGAATAGAAGGGATGATGCGAGTAAAGCCAGTACTCCTCCGCTTATTGATGCATGGGTTAGTTCAGGTAACAAAACTAGGACCGAAACTGTCCAAGTCTACCTGCAAGGTGGGCGTAAATATCCGATGCGATTCGATTTCTTTAAATACAAAGAGAAAGAGGGCTTTGTAAAGTTTGAGTGGAAGCCTCCAGGATCCACCTGGAGAGTTCCATCTCATAATGATTTTTCAACTTACATGGGTCCTAAGGTTATTTTGGCTAAGACGTCATTCCCGGCAGACGATAGAAGTTTAGGATATGAACGGGGTATCGATGTTTCTGAAGAATGGTTCAATTCATTAACCCGATCCGCTCTAGATATAGCTCAACAATTTGGTGATTCTTTTATGGCTAATAATGCCGATGAGGAGCATTTACGCAGTGTTGCCAATATGGTGTTGGAAAGGGCTTTTAGACGGTCTTTGTCAGATGATGAGAAAGAAGAGAATATCAATCGCATTTTTAAAGAGGTTCAATCTCCTGATATAGCTTTAAAAAGGATCGTTTTATTGGCAATCAAGTCTCCTCAATTTTTATATCCTGGGCTGTCTAGTGGAAAGGATTCGTCGCATCAAGTTGCATCTCGGTTAGCTTTGGGACTTTGGGATTCTATTCCTGACAATGAATTACTAGACGCTGCCAAAGTTGTAGATTTCAATAATAAAGACCAGTTGAAGAGTCAAGTATACAGAATGTTAAATGACTCTCGAACAAGATCTAAAGTTCTAGCTTTTTTCTACCATTGGCTAGATCTAGATTATGGCCGTGACATTGCCAAAGATAAAAATATTTATCCTAATTTTAATATNGGGAAAATATCAAATCTCAGGCGATCTATGAACATTTTTCTCGAAGATGTTTTCTGGAGCGAGAATTCCAACTTCAAAGAATTATTTTTAGCCAGTTATTTGTATTTAAATAAAGATCTCTCTGATTTATATGCAGAGCCAAACCAAGAGGAAGATTTTATCAGGGTGAATTTTTCTGAATCTAAAAGATCTGGTATTATAACTCACCCATACATACTGAGCCAGTTTTCATACCCATACAATAGTTCCCCTATACATCGTGGAGTTTTTCTTACGAGGCATATGCTGGGTCGAACATTGAAACCTCCTCCTGAAGCAGTTTCTTTTGAGAATCAAACTTTAGACCCTTCTTTGAGNATGCGTGAAAAAGTTGCTCATGTGACGANAGCATCNAACTGCATGTCATGTCATGAAATTATTAATAGTCTTGGATTTAGTCTTGAAAATTATGATGCGATTGGGCGGTGGAGAAATTCTGATAAAGACAAAAAAATTGATGCTTCAAGTAGTTATGAAACTAGTTCTGGGAAAATGATAAACTTGAATGGTTCAAGAAGCCTAGCCGAATTTATAGCTAATGACTCTAAATCACAAAAAGCATTCATTAAGTCAATGTTTGAATATATGATAAAACAACCAATACAAGCATATGGACAAAAGACTATGGAATATTTGTTCAATGGATTCCGTGAATCTGGTTATAACTGTAGGGAGTTATTGGTTGATATAATGTGTATATCGTCAATTCAGGGTATTGAAAAAGGAGATCTGTGATNAATTTTATGAGATTCATACCTGACTTAATTGGAATAAAAGTTTCACTATTTTTAATCTTATTATTTCCTTCTAATATTTTTGGAGAAGAAAAAAACGCTAAGAATTTTAGTAATTCTTCTGCGGTGATGTCTTCTGCCCTATTTGAAAAGTATTCCCTTTTAAAGTTCCTTAACCACAGTGATTGGATTCACAATAAGAAAAATTATTATAATCAAATATCAAAAACGATTGCTCTGGATGAGAAGATTGGAGATTCTGAAAAAGAAAAAATAATCTTGAAGCGTTTCAGAACTCAATGGCAAAGATTTTCCTACGATGCTANGGAGAAACTAAACAATGATGTCTTCAACGGATGGAATGATTCCAGTATAAATAAAGACTTAAGTATTCGGGAAATTCATTCGACGAGCGAAAAAAATGTTAAGTTTTCAGTCTTTCAATATGATGAAGGGAGCCCGTTGAAATTTCTTATTTATGTAATTCATCGGAATGATATCATGATAGAAGACCTAGACTTACTGGTTTTAAATATTCTTGAGGATAAAGGTTGGTCGGAATTCACTTCCACCTACGCAAAAGTTTTTCCAAAAGCGTTTGATGCCAAAATTGATATTAATTTACATGATCCTGAATCGTTTGATTCGAATCGTAGAATGTTTGAGAATCAAGATTGGGGGATGGCTTATTTTTCACCACGTGGAATAGGCACTTTAGATTCAATAGACGGATCACCCATAAACGAAAAATATTATAAGAAATTAAAATCCGGTGAGAGTTTAGAAGAGATGCAAGTCTTTGATGTAATTCGTTCAGTCAATGCCATTCGTCTAGTCGAGGGAATGAAAGAAGTTCCGTTGTGGATTCAATCAAATGACAATATGTCTGCCAATGTTCTTTATGCTTCTTTGTACATGAATAACATAAAGAGATTAGACTTACATAATCTTCCTGAGTCTCACGCTAAAGGTCCAGAATATGTTGGAATGTCAAATTTCATAGACCTGCCTCACTGCTTGGCATTGGCTCTGCAGAAGACTAGGGTGATTCTTTATCAACAGAATTCTGATTATCCTCCTTTTGCAAAAAATGTGATTGANGTTATGAATTTTAAAGAAAAATCATTATCAGTCAGACAAGCTTTGAAGTTTGACTAATTATTTAATGTTTTGCTTCTTTAATGCTATTCACTTTTTTACCTGTTCTGTCCCAAAAATTAGACGATAACTCTTGACCATTTTTGTATTCTATTTCTATGAATTTATTTCCATTGGAATGCCATTTTGTTTGAACTCCCTCATGCTTGCCACCCTGCCATATTTGCACTGATTTTTTGTTTCCGTTCAAATGGTATTTTACCCATCTAGTCATCATGCCTTGACTGATGCTGCCTTCGCTCCATTTTTTGTCTCCAGAAACCTCATAGAAATCTCCAGAGAATGGCTTTTTAGAATTTTTTTTGTACCAGAGTTTATCTGATCTTATTGATATATCATTATAATAGACAGAACCAGCAGGTAATAAAAAGTTCGTTTGTGAGTTTTGGTCGCAACTTGTTAGAAGAATAGATAATAAGACTAGGGCCAATTTCATATTCATCGTCAATAATTTGGTGTTTCTTTATGATATTGATAACATCATGCTTTAAAATTCTAAAGATAATATGAATTCAATCACATCTATCTGTGTACTAAGCAAACAAATGAAGCATCTTAAAACAATTGACTGACGTTAGTTAAGTTATAAAATACTGATCTATTATTACTACAAGTAATAGAAAGGAATAAGAAATGATGAAGCACTTTTCTCGAAGAAATTTTTTAAGGGGATTAGGAATATCTACTGCGGCTCTGCCATTTATTAATGGACTTCCAAGTATTCAAGCTAATGTCGCAAACGATCCCAAGAAAAGACTTATCATCATGTTTTCCCCTAACGGAACATTGCCTGGAGATTTTTGGCCTGATGCACAAGAAGATTCTATTGCGCTTAAGCCGATTATGGAGCCTTTGTCTGAATTTAAAGACGACATTCTTACCCTCAGGGGGGTCCATAATAAAGTCGGTGGAGATGGAGATGATCACATGAAGGGAATAGGTTGTCTCTTAACAGGCAGGAGGTTGCATCGTGGTAATATTCAAGGTGGAGGCCATACTCCTGCAGGCTGGGCCAGTGGTATTTCCATTGATAAAGAAATTTCTAATTTCCTTCAGTCTAATGATTCAACGAAGACGAGATTTGGCTCACTTGAATTTGGTGTTGCCGTTCCGAACAGAGCTGATCCATGGACTCGCCTTTCATATTCAGGTTCAAATAAACCCAATGCTCCGATCGACGACCCTCACCAGATGCTGCAAAAAATGTATGGGCAAATGAAAGACAAGGAGAGCTTAGTTAGTATCCTTGATGACGTGGCAGATGATTTAAAATCAATATCATCCAAATTGTCCAAAGAAGATAGGCAGCTTTTGGAAGCACACATGTCTTTAGTGAGGAAGGTGGAGATGGACCTGAAAGTTGCCGAAAAGGAATCATCTGCCGATCATCCAGAACCTGAGATAGACCCAAACATTGAGTTAATAAATGATAATACTCCTAAGATTAGTCGGGCTCAGATTGATCTTATGGTCAATGGTTTTGCCAATGACATGATGAGAGTATCCACGCTCCAGTTTATGCGGTCGGTAGGACAAGCTAGGATGAGATGGTTAGATATAAATGATGGCCATCACAGTCTTTCTCATAAACCTGACAACGATAAGTCTGCTTATGAGAAGTTGATGAAAATCAATAAATGGTTCGCAGGTGAACTTTCTTATTTGTGCAAAAGATTAAAGCAGACTCCTGAGCCTGGTGGAGATGGTACAATGTTTGATCATACCGTCATAGTTTGGGTTAACGAATTAGGTAAGGGTAACAATCATACCCTTAAAAATATTCCTTTTACCATTATTGGTGGAGGTCTTGATGTCAAAATGGGAAGGGCTCTTCAGATGCCTGATGTCACTCACAATCGATTGTTGATGACCATTGCTAATGCTTTTGGGCACGAACTGAATAGTTTTGGTGAAGAAAAGCTGAGTGATGGAGGAGCTTTGGATCTTAGTTAATGATTGTTTGTTGGATGCCTATCGCTGAAACAGCCAACGTTTAGGCGATTCACTATTACCAAATAGTTGCAAAAACCGCCAACCTTATGTTGATGGTAATTTATTTTCCAATAGATTGGTAATCCTGTGTCTGTAATTACAATATGGATTTTGCAGTTTAGCTGTCTTGATCGAATTTTAAAATGAGACCTACAGAAAGAAATGAATTTGCGTAGAAAAATCACAAAGTGGGCCATTGTTATTTTCATAATTGTTGTCTCTGGCGGTGCGATTCTTAATTCAATCCTGTCTAAAAGAATTAACAGAGACTTTATAGTGGAGCTGCTGGAGTCTGAAAAAAATATTAGAGTGGATGTCATGGAGGTTACTCCAAGTGTTATTAGTGGGAGGATCAACTTAAAGGAGGTTCTAATTGGTCCTCGGGATGCCGATTCTGATAATGGGGTATTAGTTTCAGAAAGAATTAAACCCTCACCAAGTAAGACAAGTTTATCTATTAAAAAACTTTCTCTCAAAATTAACCTACTTGATTATGTTTCTGGAAAGTTATCGATCCGTTCTCTCATAGTTGAGGACTTAAATTTGTCCTACTCCATCAACGAGGATGGTGATCACAGTCTAGATCCTTTAATGGATCCTCCTAAGTATGTTAAGGGCGAAATTAATCCTGAATATGAAAGAAAGAAAAAGCTCAGAGAATTGGCGAAATTGAGAAGAAAACAAAAATCTGACCAAGGAGAAAATTTAGAAGACTTATTTAATGCTTCAGAATTTCCGATGCCAACCACTCTCAATGAGCTAATTGTTAAAGGATCTAGAGTTGAGATCGAATTAGAAAAAAATGGTAACAACGTTTATTTCACTGAGATTGAAGGAGGTGTTACGGAGTTAGATGTTGACCCTAATAATTTGAAAGACCACAATTCCGCTTTTCTCAAACTCAGTAGCAATTTAAAGGTCACTGGACCCGATTCCAAGCCAGAGTATGCCAACTTTGATTTGAAGGCTAGTGGATCTATACAGCCGTTTGATAATTCGACTGGATTTTTAAATCCTGATTTAGTTACTGATCTTACTGTTTTGAAAGGTTCAAGAATTTTGTCATTACCCATAGCAACTAAACTGGCTTCAACCTTGGACCAGTTAGAAAAAGCTGGTTTAGATATGAGCGTTATTGATGATATTCTTGTTGTTGGCAATGACGCAACATTCAGTTTGGGATTACGTAATTATGTGATAAGAGCCGTTAATCCCTTGCCCGTGATAATTAATGGTAATGAACTATTAATTGATCAGGGGTCTTGGTTGAATACTGCAAATGATGAGCATCTAATAAATGCGAGCTTCACTTTTTCCGAAGAAATTTCTAATAGCACCTATAAAAAGTCCAATCAGTATCTTTCAGAAATTGTGGGTAAAGGTGTTGCTTCTGCGGTTTCAGAACTTTTGTTAACCCCAGTAACCAAAAATGGGAAAATTCATATTCCTTTTGTTTCCTCTGGAGATTTTAACCGTCCAAAAGTTCGACCATCTGTTGTTTTAAAGGATGTGGCAGATGCGGTAAAGGAAGGTTTGAAGAAAGATCCTTTAAGTATACTCAAAGGGATTCTTGATCGTTAGTTTTTTGCCCGTAGTAAGCATCGGGGCCGTGCTTTCTTAAAAAATGTTTATCCAGAATATGTTGAGGGATAGGTGATGGATTCGAACCCAAGCACCAACTGTCTATTGCCATTTTGGCGCAATACTCTAGAGCGATGCTGTTTTCTAGAGACTTCATGGCAGATTGCCCCCAGGTGAAAGGCGCATGATGGAGTTGTAGAACTCCTGGAATTTTGATGGGGTCAATGTCATTTTCTAAGAAGTGTTTCACTATTATGACACCGGTATTTTTTTCATAGTCATCAGTCAGTTCACTTTTATTTAAGGCTCTGCATACTGGGACGGTTCCATAGAAGTGATCAGCGTGTGTAGTACCGAAACATGGCAAATCTTTTCCTGTTTGAGCAAGTGTAGTTGCCGAAAGACTATGGGTGTGCGTGATGCCGCCGATTTCAGGCCATGCATTGTAAAGCTCTAAATGAGTTTTGGTGTCTGAAGAGGGATTAAGGTTCCCTTCTACCTTTTGGCCTTCCAGATCAACCAAAACAATATCTGAAGGCTTTAAGTCATTGTAACCAATGCCGCTTGGTTTTATGCCGAATATGCCTTTATCTTTATCAATGCCGCTAACGTTGCCCCAAGTCAGTTTAACTAGGCCGGAACTAGGTAACTGTTGATTTGCAAGGCAAATTTCCTCTTTTAAATTTTCCAGCATTATCTTACTTATACCAGTTTAATACACCTTACTCGGATCGTAGGTTTGATCCGCCATTTGTTTAAGTTGAACGATTTGATTTGTTGTAGCGTCCTCGGTATCGTTTTTTGTTGATACGACCCTATAGAAGCAGGAATTGTATCCGACGTGACAGCATCCTGGTCCGATTTGTTCTACTCTCAGTAAGATGACATCCTGATCGCAATCAGTGAGTATTTCGATAATTTTTTGAACATGTCCGCTAGTTTCTCCTTTATGCCATAATTTGTTTCTGCTTCGACTATAATAAACGGCTTCCTTTTTCTCAATTGTTTGAGATAAAGCTTCTTCATTCATATAAGCAACCATTAGGACTTTTCCAGTTGATGCATCTTGTGCCACTGCAGGGATAAGCCCATCTTCGCCAAATTTAGGTGAAAAATCGGAACCGTTTTCAACCAAATCTTTATTTCTTCTTTCACCAAATTTAATATTCATTATTTTTATATGATTAATGTAATGATTGATAGTTTTGATAATGTTTTTTTAAAATAAAAACAATTAAATAAGGTGTGCGACTACAGAATCAGCTAACATTTTTCCTTTTTCAGTAAGGCGCAATTTATCATTGGATCTATATATGAGATTTTCTGATTCTAGCTCATGGACTTTCTCTAAGTTGTTTTTAACGTATTTAAAATCCACGCCAGAAGAAGTTCGTAACTGCAAAGCAATCCTTTCGATTCGGAATGAATCGTTGTTAATTATCTCTGTCTCTGTCTCTATGGAATTAATTGAATTATTAAGTAAAAATTTCATATATTTTCTAGTGTCGGCAACATTTTTCCATCGCTTCCCATTCACAGTGGAAAAGGCACCAGGTCCCACTCCAAGGTAGTCCTTGCCCTCCCAATAAGAAGAATTGTGTTTTGATTGGTGACCCTCTAAAGCATAATTCGAGGTTTCATAATGAATGTATCCTGCATTGATTAGGTTTTTCATTGCCAATGAAAAATGATCACCATCTTTTTCTTGATCTTCAAAATATTCTCCCTTTTTGAGCCGATCAAAAAAATCTGTATCTTCTTCATAGTTGAGATTGTATGCAGAAATATGTTGAGGCTCTAAGGCAATAGTTTCTTTTAGGTCATCTTCCCAATCAGTAAGATTCTGTCCAGGAATTGAAAACATTAGATCTATACTTAGGCTTTTAAATTCACAAGATTTTAGAATTTCAAAACTCTTTTTTGCATCTCTTGGGCTGTGATCCCTTCCGAGAGTTTTTAAAGTCGATTGATTCCAAGACTGAATACCAAGACTAACTCTTGATACTCCTTGTCTTTTTATCATTGAAGCTTTGTTGTAATTAAATGTACTAGGATTAACTTCGATTCCCCATTCTTTTAAATCGTTGGTTATTACTATTTCACTTATACCTGATAGCAGGCGTTCTAAATTTTTGTAAGATAAAGCCGATGGAGTACCTCCACCTAAGTAGACAGTTTCGATGTCAAAATCATACTCATTCTTTCTATGGTGTAACTCTTTTAGTAAAGATTCTACTAATTCAGATTGATTTATATCCCCAAATGTATGCTTATAAAAACTACAGTAAGGACAAATACGATGACAGAATGGAACGTGTATGTATAGGTGTTTAACCATAATGACACTATTACTCTAATATTACATGGTAAATTGCCAATGAAGGACTTTCAAAAAGAACTCGGAAATGAATTGCTAGCATCTGTATCGCGTAGTTTTTTTCTTTCTCTTAGGTTTTTACCTGAAAAAATGAGAGAGGCCACTTCCTTGGGCTATTTATTGGCCAGATTATCAGATACTATTGCTGATACTGAGGCGTTGCCTGAAATGGAAAGACTTGGGGTACTTTCAGAAATTGGTCAAGCCATTCAGGGTGGGGGGGGATTTCCTGATTTTTCCTCTTTATCATCGGGATCCGGATTGACTGATGGTGAAAATACACTTCTTCAAAGATCAGGACAATGCCTTGAATGGCTTAATTGCCAAAAAGAAGATTTTGCTAAACCCATTCGTAAAGTTATGGGATCAATCATTAGAGGACAGTCGAATGATTTACGAAGATTTTCTTCAAATAATTTAGAGTGCCTTCAATCAGATGAAGAGCTCGACCAGTATCTTTATGACGTTGCCGGTTCTGTGGGAGTCTTTTGGACTGAGATTGGGTTTGTTTCATATGGTGATAAATTTTCAATTCAAGATAATGAGACGTTAATAAAGCTTGGGGCTGATTATGGTAAATCTCTTCAGCTCATAAATATTCTTAGAGATTTCTCTGAGGATTTCATTTCCGGAAGATGCTATTTTCCCGGTAATTTTGATAACTATAAGGATCAAGAAATCTGGGAAGAAGTTTCAGAGCACTGGATAGCAAAGTGTCGATTTTTGATGAGATCATCAAGTGATTATGTTGAAGCATTGAGGTCACCAAGAATTCGATTCTCTACCGGACTGCCAGCCATTATTGGAGTTGAAACCCTCAATTTAATTCAGAAAGCCACATGGAAAAAAATCGAAGATCGTATCAAAGTCGATAGGAAAAGAGTGAAGCTGATACTTTTTCAAACGGCGATGGGTTCTTTAACTAATAGAGGAATAAGTAAAAGAATTTTAAAATCATTAAAAGTTTAATTAAAATCGGCCCAGGCGCTAAATTCTTTTGGAAGATCACTTGTAAATTCTAGTTGTACTCCTGTGATGGGGTGCGTAAAACCAAGCTTCCATGCATGAAGCATTAGTCTTCCAACTTTAATTTTTTGTTTTGATATCCTTGAGTAAATTGGGTCTCCCAGAATTGGATTACCAAGAGACTTCATATGGACTCTAATTTGATGTGTTCTACCAGTTAATAACTTACACATCACCAGCGAAGCTTCTCTGCTCTCAATTTTAGTCTCATATTCAG
The DNA here is from genome assembly GCA_002684575.1 of Verrucomicrobiales bacterium. Classification (GTDB taxonomy): domain Bacteria; phylum Verrucomicrobiota; class Verrucomicrobiia; order Verrucomicrobiales; family DEV007; genus EC70. The sequence continues at coordinate 1,581 of NYVP01000132.1, read as the reverse complement.
TTATCGCAGTTTTTCCTCTTGTAGGTTGAACTATTGACATTTTTTGCCTGTCTCTGGGGTCTCGAGCAATATGATTTTCTATTCTTCCAGAGCCTAGTGCAGGTAGGCCATCGACAACCGCTAAATATATTTTATTTATTTTTCTATTCGAAAAGTCCTCAACCAGTGCCTTATGACTTGCGTCAGATTTTGCTGCTACTAAGCATCCACTAGTATCCTTATCCAATCGATGAACAATTCCGGGTCTCTCTACTCCACCGATGCCTGAAAGTTCCTTGCAATGATGAAGTAGTGCATTAACCAATGTGCCAGTTTGATTTCCAGCAGCAGGATGAACCACTAGTCCATGTGGTTTATTAACAACTATAATATGGCTATCTTCAAAAAGTATGTCTAAATCTATTCTTTCTGGTTTAGCCGCGCACTCCCGTAGAGGTGGAATGATTATTTGAATACTATCACCAATACTAATTGGTTGGCTTGGCTTGGTTTTTTTGCCATTGAGTTTTATATGCCCATCTTTGATTAATGATTGTAATCGTGATCTTGAGATATCTTTCAGAAAGACTGTAAGAAACTGATCGATTCTTTCCGTTTTTTCGTTGCTTTCCTCAACTATAAGTTCCATTACCTAAAAATAAGTAAGAAGATTCACCAATTGTGACCTATTCGCAATCTATGACTTAACAGTTTTTGCGGTATTCATCCAGAGGTGATATTATATATTAATGGGTAAAGATTCGAGTGTTAAGCATCTTATGAATGCTTGCCCCAGTTGTGGGGAAGTGATGGATGTATCGCTTTGTGATCCATATTCCAAAGTCATATGCCCAGAATGTTCTACAGCAATCCGGGTTAGGGCGGATTTTCTACATTTTAGAATTGAAAAGAAAATTGGAGAAGGAGGATTAAGTCGAGTTTTTCGCGCGGTAGATCAAACTTTGAACCGACAGGTCGCATTAAAAATTTTAAGCCCTGAATTTAGTAAAGATTCTAAAAGGGCCAAAGAATTTGAAAGAGAGGCCCGTATCACTGCATCAATTAGTCATCCTAATGTTGTGAAAGTTTTTTCCGCTGGCAGTGATCAGGAACATTATTTTATGGCAATGGAGCTTGTTAGCGGTGGTTCACTTGATAGATTGATTCACTCTAAAGGGAAAATAGTAGAAAAAAGAGCTCTGAAAATTGGTGCTGAAATTGTTAATGGTCTGCAAGCGGCCCAAAATTCAGGCCTTATTCATCGAGATGTTAAGCCTGGTAATATACTTTTTTCAGATGAGGGTGTGTCCAAAATTGTTGATTTTGGCTTGGCTAAAAGGGAATTAAATAAAAAGACTGACAGCGAAGAAATGTGGGCAACGCCTTATTATGTTCCTCCAGAAAAGCTTTATGGAGAAAGAGAGGATTTTCGATCAGATATTTATAGTCTGGGAGCGACTTTGTTTCATGCACTATCAGGCGTCCCTCCATGTTCATCTGATACCTCTTCAATCGAAGAATTAAAAATTCTTAAACAGAAAAAAATAAGTCTTGAGGTTGGCGCTCCAAATATATCAATCGCCACTTGTGAATTAGTTGACA
>NYVP01000131.1 GCA_002684575.1 Verrucomicrobiales bacterium | reverse complement strand
CTGTTACTCCTTTGTCACCCCAATCATGAGCTAGACTCATTGTTAATTGTTTAATGCCGCCACGGCTTGCCCCATAGGGTCCTAACCCTGCATATCCGGCAACAGAGGTGACTGAGCCGATATTTACAATTCTACCGTATCCGCGTTCTGTCATTCCCTTGGCAATTTCTTTTGCAAGAAAAAATGCACCTTTTAGATTTGTATCGACAACAGTTTCCCAATCCTCCCAAGTTACTTCGAGGGCAGGCTTTCTTATATTGCAACCGGCGTTATTAATTAAAATGTTAATAGGTCCAAGTTCTGTCTCTGCCTTTTTTACTGCATTTATAATGCTGTCTTCTTCAAGGACTTCCATCTCAATATTAATGCACTTTCTTCCAATGGCTTCGATTTCTTGCTTTGTCGTTTCGAGTGACTCTAATGTTCTACTGGTAATCACGACATTTGCACCTGCTTTTGCCAATGCGTTGGCAAATTGACGGCCAAGTCCTCTACTAGCACCACTTATGAATGCATTTTTTCCTTCTAGATTAAACATTTTGCTAATTTTTATTTTATTTGAATAACTGGTTATAATTCATTATCGGGTCTCAAGATAACTTTAAACATTTCTTCTTCAGAATTATATAACTTAGAAAACATTTCAGCCCCTGAAGAGAGTGGGGCAATGCAGGTTATTAATTCTCTTACTCTTATTTTTCCATTGGCTATCAAATTTAAAGCCTCTTCGTATTCGCCATTTGAGCTGCACGATCCATAAAGGGTAAGCTCTTGTGTGACAACTAATTGAAGTGGAAATTCAGTTTTAGGCTCAATATTTCCTATTAGGCTGATGGATCCACCTTTTGATGTGCACTGAATAGCAAGATTTAGAGTAGCGGACATGCCGACCACTTCAATCGTGACCTCAGCACCTCCATTAGTCAGTTGATGGATTTTTGTTACCGTTTCTTCGTTGCTTAACAAAGCTTCGTCTGCACCTAGTTCCTTAGCTTTCAGTAACTTTGCTTCATCGAGGTCAACGGCAATAACTCTAGAAGCTCCATGGAATTTTAATGCCTGGATTACTAAAAGTCCTATCATACCTGCACCAATTACGACTGCAGTTTTGGATTTTAGATTAGGGATACGCTTAACGCCATGTAATGCAATTGAAACTGGCTCTACAAATGCAGCTTCTTCAAATGATAAACTTTCTGGTAGTTTATAAAGTATTCTAGCAGGGATTGAAACAAGTTCAGCAAATGCTCCATTTTGCTTGTATGAGCCTGGAGAAACACCAATTACTCTACGGTTCTCACATAGATTAACTTGACCATTATTACAATAGTCGCATTTGCCGCAGTAGATTGTAGAATCAAAAGTAACCCTATCACCTAATTTCCAACTATGGACATTCTTGCCGACAGATTCAATGGTTCCGGAAGCTTCATGGCCCATGATGATGGGCGGTATTCTTCTGCCGCTGCTACCATCCATACCATGAATGTCACTTCCGCAAATTCCACAAGAATTAACCCTTATAAGAACATCATCATCTCCATAAATAGGGTCTGGAACATCATTATAAGAAAAGTTGTTATAGGATTCTAGTGTTAGGGCCTTCATGTATTCAAAAGAGATAATTAGTGGTAATGGACTAAAACTTTTATAGGTGATTATTCAATTATTGCCTTTGAGAGATATATTGAGGTCTTGCCCTCGTGGCTGCTGTAATAACTAATCCATAATTTCATATCTCGCCATACTAGTCCTGCATAGCTTGTGTCTCCACCACTGGGAAGTCTAATTGCAGGTTCATAGGTGGCTTTCTTGATATCGATCCAACCAAGTTCAGTCCAATTTCCATTTCCATATCTTCTTATGCATGCGATTACCTTGTTTGGTGCTATTTGGATTATAGAGGGTCCCCCAATTCTAACGTTTAATCTCCTCCATTCCCAATCTTGATATGGAGGACGAGCTGTTCCTAGTAATGCTTGGCCTCTTGTTGATGAGGATGGGTTATCCCTTCTAAGAAACATATGAGCGGTGCCATCGTTTCCAAAAAACATTGCATGTTCATTGCTCTTATCACCTGGTGGGCGAATGTGATTCAAATGTTCAATGTAATCAATACCGTTTGTTGTTTTATACAGGCGAGTCATATCTTTTTCGCCCCAACGATAACCCAATGCGTAGCCAGTTTCTTTATTCCACGTAGTTTGCCAAATCCAGAATGTAGGGTCGGCTATTTGATTTGAATCTGACCACTCAATACCATCCGAGGATAAAAAGGTTACAGAGGTGTTGTTTCTTATAAGATTTGAATCATTATCAACTCGATATTCACAAGAATTTAGAAGTAATTTATTATTTGGAGTGATTGAAAGCTTCGCATCTCTAAGATCAACTTTATCTTTTGAAAAAAGGGCAACTGATTTCCATTCTATACCATCAGCAGATTTGATTACCCTGACTTTTCCATAATCACCAGATCCGGCGTGGCTATTGCCCTCTCTAAATGCACAGTACCAATGACCTTTGAAGTATTCTAAATCGGTAAAAGCATTATGATTTGCTTTATTCCAAATTTTTTTAGTTTCAATTAATTTGATATTATCACCGCATAATTCCTTACAGATAAATAATGAGAAGAGAGTCAGAATTAACTGTAAGTTGATTGTTTTTGGCAGCAGATATTTCATTAATAAACTATAATTGTATCTATAAAATATATTCGGATTTGATCATGAAAGTCAGTAATTTTGGATAACAAAACTACAATTTATCAAAATTGCTCGATTTTATTATTTATGTATGGAATAAGGGAATATGGCTAATTATATTCCTGATGAACAACGATATGATGGGCGTATGCCATATCGGAAATGTGGTAAATGGGGGATAAAACTCCCAGCAATAACNCTNGGNTTTTGGCATAATTTTGGTGGCCNAGANGTCACTNAAATTCAAAAAGAAATTGTTTATACAGCATTCGACAGNGGAATTACTCACTTTGACTTGGCNAANAATTACGGTCCACCGTATGGNAGCGCTGAAGTANATGCNGGAAAAATATTAAAAGATCTTCCAAGGCATGAAATTTTAGTTTCANCAAAAGCCGGTTATGATATGTGGCCAGGCCCTTATGGCGAGTGGGGNTCAAGGAAATACCTTTTAAATAGTCTAGATCAATCTTTAACCCGACTTGGCATGGAGTATGTCGATCTATTTTATAGCCACCGATTTGANCCCGATACTCCTATGGAGGAGACATTAAGTGCTCTCAATTCTGTTGTTGCTCAGGGAAAGGCTTTATACGCAGGTATAAGCAGTTACAATACAGAGCAAACAAGGCTCGCTAATGAGATTTGTAAAAAAAATGGTTGGGCTCCTCTTATTATACATCANCCAAACTATTCCTTATTTAATAGATGGATTGAAAAAAGTCTTATCGATACAGCGGATCATTATGGTATGGGAATTATAGCTTTTTGTCCTTTGTATCAGGGATTGCTTACGGATAAATACATTAATGGGACACCTTCATCATCAAGAGCAGCAAAAACGACTGGTTTAATTCGTGATGGTGATTTGTCAGAATCAGTTATCTTATGNATCAAAGAGCTCAACAANATAGCTTCAGACAGGAGCCAGACTCTTGCTCAAATGGCGTTGTCGTGGGTTTTAAGAGATGATAAGATTACATCTGCACTGATTGGTGCAAGTTCTGCGAAGCAGGTTATTGAAAATACAAAATGTGTTGAGAATCTAAACTTTANTAGTGAAGAGAAAGTTCTAATANATGAAGCGCTTTCAAAAATTTCCTTGCCCAAATCATTGTGGGCTAGTGAGTAGTAGATTTAGTCATATTTACTGCATCTTCACACCTTTTGCATAGATTATCTGGATGGTTACTTGGCATCAGCCTCCAACATCTAGGGCATTTAGGATGGTTTGATTTAACAGTTGTTGCTGACACTTCATCATGGNCTTTAACCGTTGATAATTCGCTAACCATGAAAAATTCATGAAGATCTTCCTGATTTCCGATAAATTCTATCGGATCAGGGTNNTCATTGNATAGGGAAAGTTCAACTGATGCCTCATAATTTGANCTCACTACNTTTTCTTGCCGAAGTGGTTCAATCGATTGCTGAATAANGTTTCTATATTTNAGTAATATTTCCATATGTTCAGAAACATTACTGGGCTTGAAACTAGGATCAGGTTCGGGAAATGTCTCGCAATGTATGTCTCCAGGTTGATTACCTGCATGCTCCCAAGCTTCATCTGCAGTAAAGCTAAGAATTGGAGCAAGCAGTNTACAGAGATCATTNAAGACTTTATGCATGCAAGATTGAGTCGATCTTCTTTTGAGAGAATTCGGTAGATCACAATACATTCGATCTTTTGTTATATCTATGTAGATACTNCTAAGATCATTAGTGCAAAAATTATTTATTGAGTTAAAAACTTTTCTAAATTGATAGTTTTTATATCCATCCAAACATTCACANGTGGTTTTGTGTAATCTTTCTAAAATCCATTTGTCNATAAATGATAAATTGTTGTNTTCNACTGTATCGGAATTTGGATCAAAATCATTTAGGTTGCCTAGGAGAATCCTGAAAGTATTACGAATTCTTCTATAAGTATCGGCAGTTTGTTTAAAAAGCCCTTCACCAAAAGGAACTTCAGTTTCCCAGTCAACGCTAGCAACCCACAGCCTTAGAATATCAGCGCCGAACTTTGAAATAAAATGATCGGCCTCCATTGGTTTGACCTTCTTTTTCTTCTTTGAATCGTTATTTGATTGGTCAGATTTAGAAACTTTTTTGCCTGTATCTTGATCAACAACAAAACCATGAGTGAGAACTGATTTATAAGGGGCCATTCCTTTTGTGACCATGCTAATCATTAAAGAGCTCTGAAACCAACCGCGGTGTTGATCAGTGGCCTCCAAATANAAGTCTGCAGGGGTTTTTAATTCAGGGTGTCTATCACATACGGCAATATGACTGGTTCCCGAATCGATCCATACATCTAGCGTGTCGCCGCATCTTGAATAGTTTTTATCTATTCCTAATTCATTCGTCCACCACAAGTCATCATTTTCAAACCAAANGTTAGATCCCTTGTCTTCTATAATTTCTGCAATTTTTNTNGCATTTTCTGCATCGATTATAGGTTCACCATCTGCATCATAAAATATTGGGAGTGGAACCCCCCATGTTCGCTGACGTGAAATACACCAATCCGGCCTAGCTTCAACAGTACCATAAATACGATTTCGATTTTTCTGAGGCAACCATNGCACAGAGTCTATTTCTTTAAGTGCTTCATTCCGGAATGAGTTAATGGAAATGAAAAATTGGGGAACTGCCCTAAAGATNATNGGTGTTTTTGAACGCCAGCAATGGGGGTAGGAATGTGTGTATTCTTCTTGTCCTATTAGACATCCTTTTTCTTTTAACAATTCAATGATGTCATTATTGGATTTTAGGACATGTTTGCCCACGAGATGGCTAATGCCAACTTCTTCNGTNTAATTACCCNAATCATCTACTGGTGATAGAACCGATAGTCCTGCAGCTTGTCCTGCTAGGTAATCATCTCCACCATGTCCTGGTGCGATATGGACNGCCCCTGTTCCAGCGTCAGTGGTAACAAAATCAGCAAAAATAATAGGGGATTTTCTTGGTAAAAAAGGATGTGAAGTTATTTGATCTTTAAATTCTGAACCTTGGATCAGACTAATGGTTTTAATCAACCTTAATCCTGTAGACTTTTCAAAGCTTTCAACGAGATCTTTTGCAATTATTAGATTNTGTATTTGTTGATCGTCATCTTTAAATTCACCATTGATATATTCAATTTTTTCATTTANNGCGATTGCGAGGTTGGCTGGTAGAGTCCACGGAGTGGTAGTCCAAATTACCAAAGATGATTGATTGGTGAGAGGGCCTGGCTCTAATTCAAATTTTACAAATATTGCAGTGTCAGTGATGTCCTTATATTCAACTTCGGCCTCTGCTAATGCTGTTTGTGCACCAAAGCTCCATTGAACAGGCTTCCTGCTTGAGTATACTAACCCTTTTTCAATGAATTTGGAAAATGCTCGAATAATGTCTGCCTCATATTTTGGTTCAAGTGTTAAATATGGATCATTCCACGCTGCCAGCACACCAAGCCTTTTGAATGATTCTCGTTGAATGTTAACAAAGTTTAAAGCAAAGTCTTCACACCTTCTGCGGATTTCTCCTGGCTCTAAACCTTGAGCTTTTTCAACAACCTTATATTCAATTGGTAGGCCATGACAGTCCCAGCCTGGTATGTACGGTGTTACATACCCAGACATCGATTTAGATTTAATAACGAGATCTTTAAGTAACTTGTTGAGTGCAGTTCCCATATG
>NYVP01000130.1 GCA_002684575.1 Verrucomicrobiales bacterium | reverse complement strand
TGTTTAGAAAATTAATTTGTTTCAAGAATTAGATTTAAAAAATAAAAGATGTTGCCATGGTAGCTTATCATAGGATCGACTTAGTACGAACCCATTGCTAGACATTTCTTTTATGACTTGGGCTTTCGACATTTTATGCTCGGGCTTAATCGGAACCTTTGGATCCTCTGACTTAAACTCAAGTAAACAAACCACACCATCTTGTTTGAGAGATTTTTTGATACTTGATAGCATTTGCTGAGGATGAGAAAATTCATGGTAAACATCTGCCATCAACACAAAATCAACGCTTTTTTCAGGCAAATCTGCATCCCAAAAGCGATTTTCGATTAATTTGATGTTCTCCATACCTGCTTTTTTCGCCCTTTCTTCGAGCATAATTAGCATTTCAGGTTGTATGTCGACAGCATAGGCTTGGCCCTTTTCACCGATAATTTTGGCCATCATTAAAGTATGATATCCATTACCAGATCCAATATCTGCAACAGATATTCCTGGTTTGAGCTTTAATTCCTTTATCATCTCGGAAGTCTTTTCTTCTTCTTCTCTGAGCTTCCTCATTAACCATGGAGCTCCTTGCCAGTGCATTGTTCGAGCAATTTCCCTTCCCTTGTATTCAAGAAGAGCAGGTGGACCTTGATCATCGTAGGCTTTCTTTTTGCCTTCAACCGTCATCAATTCCCATTCAACAGACGAAACAATTTCACTAGAAGTTGGCCTCACCCTTTGTCTAAATCGATTCACAACTTTTCCCTTCCTGTCGATAAGAAATTTTTCGAAATTCCATTTCACAGATCCAAAAAAATCGGGGTTTGTTGTTTCGGATTGGAGAAATTGATACAGTGGATGTGCATTTTCGCCTTTGAGCTTTATCTTACAGGCTAATGTAAAACTCACGTTATATTTAGTTTTGCAAAATTTTTCAATCTCGACGTTCGATTCAGGCTCTTGACCCCCAAAATCATTACATGGGAACCCAATTATATTGAGTCCTTTTTCTTTATACCTCTCGTGAAGAAGCTGTAACCCTGCATATTGTGGCGTATATCCACATTCACTCGCTACATTAACAATTAGTATGGGTTTTTCAGCAAAGTCAGCGAGAGTTTTCTTTTGGCCATCAATAGTCTCAAAGCCAATATCGTATATGGGTGATTTGGCAAAAGCACCCGAGCTTAACAGAATCAGCAATAGTATTTTTAATCGAACCATTCGTCTTCAGGGTCAAAGGCTGGAATTGGGATGTTAATTATTTTCATTTTTCCGACTGCACGATGACGACAACCTGGTTTTATAAAAACCGCAGTCATCGGTTTTAAAGGAATTTTTTCACTATCTAATTCAATAAAACCCTCACCCTCAAGAACTAAGTATATTTCATGCATTTCTTTGTGATAATGCGTTTCTGAATCCTTAGAGATATCAACCATATGTAGACTCGCTACACCATTAAGATCACCAAAAGCTCTTCTAGCCATGCCGCAGGGACATGAAACTGGTTCAATTTCATCTAATTGAGCCACACTGAATCTTTGCGAGAGTTCCATAAAAGAAGTGATATAATATTAATCTAATAACTCACTAATCCAAAGGTATAAATGTAATATACCTCTAAAATTGCATGAGATTTTTCAACTGAGGCACAAATTTAGTTGATCGCTGCGCTGCTTTCAGTGATCAGTTTCTTTGTTGATTCAAAATGACTAATCAAAGATTACCAATTCGCCCAAGACGAAATCGTAAAAGTGACGCCATCAGGAGCCTTTGTAGGGAAACCCGACTCAGTCATGAATCACTCATTCTGCCTATATTCATCCACGACAAAGAAATTGATGAACCCATCGATTCGATGCCCGGATGTATGAGATGGAGCCTTAAAGGAGTATTAAATGAAATTAAAGAATCAATGTCAGTGGGAATTCATTCCATTGTTTTATTCCCTGCTATTGAAGATAATCTTAAAACACCTGACGCTAAAGAATGCTTCAATGAGAATGGATTAGTACAAAGAGCCATTAAAACGATCAAGGATAGTTTTCCAGAATTATCCGTAATCACAGATGTGGCACTAGATCCTTATAACAGTGATGGGCATGATGGCTTGGTGAGTGGTGATGGAATAATTTTAAATGACGAAACTTTAGAAGTTCTCTGTAAACAAGCGGCATCTCATGCGCAAGCTGGGGCGGACATCATTGCCCCTAGTGATATGATGGACGGAAGAGTCGGCGCGATTAGAGCTACATTGGATAATGAAAATTTTGAAAATGTTTCCATTATGAGTTATTCAGCCAAATTTGCTTCAGCTTATTATGGCCCCTTCAGAGGAGCGTTAAATTCAGCTCCTAAAGCAGGAGACAAAAAAACATATCAAATGGATCCAGCCAATGTTAAGGAGGCGGTGAGAGAAGTCATGCTCGACATCGATGAAGGAGCGGACATTGTCATGGTAAAGCCCGCGGGTCCCTACCTTGATGTTGTATCAACTCTCAATGAATGCATTGAGGTGCCTATTGCCGCTTATCAGGTTAGCGGCGAATACCTAATGATTGAAAGCGCATGCTCAGCAGGCTGGTTAGATAGACGTTCCGTAATCATGGAGAGTTTAACTGGCATTCATCGAGCCGGAGCCTCCGCTATTTTAACTTATTACGCCAAAGAGGCAGCCTCTTGGCTTACTCAATAATAAATTATATTATTAGTTATATGGAAGTCGCTTTTATCTCGACTAGAGCCAGGTTTTGAGGATAATCCATCAATCAGATGCCAGAATTCCCTCATACGGACCCAATCTCCAATTTATATAAACTTCTCAAAGAGAAATCATTCTTCACTGGTGATTTCACATTGGCCTCAGGTAAAAAAAGCAACTACTACATTGATTGCAGGCTGACGACACTTGATCCTGAAGGCGCTTGCTTAGTAGGAGCTGCAATAAGAAAAACTATTATCGATAAATGTGAAGAACTGGATACAAATGTCCAAAGCATTGGTGGTTTAACTCTTGGAGCTGACCCAATAGCTCTGTCAGCATCTATGGCAAGCTATCAGGCCGAAGATAGTAAAATTTTAAAACCTTTTGTTGTGAGAAAAGCGGCCAAGGAACATGGAAAAGGTAAACAAATTGAAGGGGGGTTTCAAAAAGGCGATTCAGTGGTTGCACTGGATGATGTTATAACTACCGGCGGATCCACACTTAAAGCTATCGAGGCAATAGAAAATGAAGGCGGAAAAGTGGAATTTGTTCTTGTACTAGTTGACAGACAAGAGGGCGGAAAAGAAATAATAGAGGAAGCCGGATATAACGTTTTTTCTCTTTTCACCAGAGATACTCTTTTTGAGACAAACGAAAAAGAGACTTCACAGAATTAAAATTATCATTAAAAATAGATTCACAAAAATACAATTCATTAACTCACCAAAATAAAATGAACAGTCACAATAAAGACAAAACACGAAGAAACTTCATAAAAACATCCACAGCAGCAGCTGCTGCAACCACAGCATTGCCCAGAAAAGCAAAAGGATTTCAGGGAGGCAGTGAGGAAATTAAAGTTGGCCTAGTTGGCTGCGGAGGAAAAGGAACCAGCGACGTCAGACAAGTGCTTGGCGTGGGCGATAAGATTAAGCTCTGGGCTATGGGTGATGCCCTTGATAGAAATGCAGAAGGAAAGTACAAAGCTTTATCAAATGCTGGCGGCACCAAAGAAAAAGTCGATTGTAAGGATCGAGTTTTTTCAGGTGTCGATGCTTATCAAAAAGTTATTGATTCAGGAGTAGATATTGTATTCTTGGTCACATCACCAGGCTTTAGACCAGTCCATTTTGACTATGCCGTTGAACAAGGAAAACATGTATTTATGCAGAAGCCTTGTTCTGTCGATGGAAGAGGAAGTAGAATGCTCTTAGAGTCTAACAAAAAGGCTAAGGCTAAAGGCCTAAAAGTTGGAGTAGGCTTTCAGAGAAGACATGATGCAAGGTACATTGAAACCATCAAACGTATCCAGGACGGTGCTATTGGCGATGTGATCTCATTAAGATGTTACTGGGATGGACGCACACCATGGGTTCGTCCACGCAGAGAAGGACAGTCAGAGATGGAGTATCAAATACAGAACTGGTATTACTTTAATTGGCTTTGTGGAGATCACATTGTCGAACAACACATTCATAACTTAGATGTATGCAACTGGCTTATGGGTGACTACCCTCAAATTGCCCAAGGCAAAGGAGGATGTGAGGTGCGTAATGGCCCTGATACTGGAGAAACTTTTGACCATCACCAAGTCGAATATGTTTATGGGTCAAAGTGGGACGGACCTTCTGTAAGGATGCACAGCTCATGTCGTCATATTCCAGGAGTATTCAATAGTGTTTCGGAACACGCTCATGGTTCTAAAGGGTACGCAATCATTAATGGAGGCAGAATCTATGATAATGATGGCAAGGAAATATTCAGAGCACAAGGAGGCGGTAGTTCAGAAATGACTCAGAAAAAAGCCTTCATCGATGCTATTCGAAATGACAAAGAATTCAACGAGTGTGATAATGGTGCTTTGAGTTCAATGACTGCGGTATTTGGACGTATGGCCACATATTCTGGGCAACTTTTAAAAATAGATGACTGCTTAAACACTAAGGTAGATGTCTTCCCTTATGATGAAGAATTGGGTTGGGATTCAAATCCACCTGTCCTACCTGATAAAGATGGCAACTACAATAGACCGGTTCCAGGGAAAACCAAGGTTATCTAATTAATTCCATAACCTTTAATTTAAGCAAAAGGGTGCACCTTATCTTTGAGGTGCACCCTTTTTATTGCATTAATTGAACATACTTGTCATACGTGTTAAACTCTTTTGAGAAATATGCATCGACCGCATAGATTAATCATTACCATCACAATTTCGCTTGTCGCTTTCATGATAAGTTTGAGCCAAGGTATTGAAAACATAAATCCTAATGATCTAGAAAAACTTTTTAGCGATCTGGGCAATGAAAGTTACGAAATAAGACAAAAGACTCAAAATCTTATTATTGACCAAGGCAAAAAAAACCGAGATCTCATTCTTGATGAATCCTTCAAGTTTTATGTTAAATCAAAAGACCCTGAAGTGAAATACAGGCTTCGCTCCACAATGCTGGAAATCATTGGTAGCAATTTAAAGCCAGAGGGTTTCATAGGAATCAGGATGGTAGATGCACCAATGAGAATAGTTGATGATGGTAAGATTGAAAACATTAGAGCCGTCAGAATACTTAGCGTTGTACCCAATACGGCAGCATCTAAAGCTGGACTTAAGCCTGGAGATCAAATTACTCGTTTAGATGGCAATAAATTCCCTGAACAAGGACTAGCTTATCTAGAGTTATCAAAATACATAAGAGCAAAAAGTTCTGGAGAACAAGTAAAGCTTCACATTAGACGTGGTTTTGGTGTGAGCATGAAAAAAATGGAAATTGATATTAAACTAGGTGAAAGGCCTGAAGGGTTGGGTGCAGACAGAAAAATCGAAGCTTTTAATAAATGGTTTCAGGATAATTTAAACAAGGATTCTCAAAAACCTTCAAACAGCACGACCCAACCCTAATTCTTTTACACTCTATTATTGATGAATAAGTCCAAAAGCATATTTCTAGCAGTCTTATTTTTATTATTCGTTCAAATAACCAAAGGCCTCCCACAGGGTTTTAATTATGAGGAGTCGAAAGTTCCTAATATATCATTGTCTAATCCGCTTGAGGGCGTTTCGGAAAAGAAACAATGGCCTCAAAAACGATCCTCTCTCATGAAAATAGTTGAAAATCAAATGTTTGGTAAGGCACCAAAATTTGATCGCAAGACTCTGCAGGTTATTAACGATACCGAAGACAAGGTTATCCTTAATGATAAGGTGATAATGAGCCAACCATTACTGTCGTTTGCGGGATGCAAACTAAGACTCTTGGTATTCCGTCCAAAAGACATCAACAAACCTATTCCAGCTTTTGTTGGATATAACTTTAACGGAAATCACACCGTTCACTCTGAGAGTTCAATTAAAATCACAGAAGAATGGGTTCCTCGTAAAAAAAATAACAAAGCCTCAGATAAAGATCGTGGATCCTCCAGCAGTCGTTGGGATGTAGAGGCTATCACCAGGCAAGGATATGCATTAATTACCTCATATTGTGGAGAAGTGGATCCTGACTTTCATGATAACTTTAACAATGGTGTTCACTCTCATTATTCCAAACCAAAACCAAATGAATGGGGCACTATCTCTGCATGGGCATGGGGGTTGAGCAGAATAATGGATTTTCTTGAAAAAGATAATTCCATAGACCAATCAAAAGTCTCTGTAATTGGGCATTCTCGATTAGGCAAAACTTCACTTTGGGCAGGAGCAAGTGATCAAAGGTTTGCGCTAGTCATTTCTAATAACTCCGGATGTGGTGGGGCTGCTCTTTCAAAGAGAAAGTTTGGTGAAACGGTAAAACGAATCAACACATCCTTTCCTCACTGGTTCTGCGAAAATTTCAAAAAATACAATGATAAAGAAGAAACTCTACCTTTCGATCAACACGTTTTAATGAGTCTTATTGCTCCTCGACCACTATATATAGCAAGTGCCAGTAAAGATCTTTGGGCGGACCCTATGGGAGAGTTTCTATCAGTCAGGTATGCAGATCCAGTCTACAGAATGCTCACAGGTGAAGGGTTACCTCAAAAAAAGATGCCAAAAGTAAACACCCCCATTCACGGCCTCATTGGATATCACTTGAGAGACGGTAAGCACGATGTAACCTCTTACGATTGGAAAAATTATATATTATTTGCCAACAAGCACCTTAAGTAACTTATCAACAATTAATACTCATGTTCAAATCCCCATTAGGTATACTCACGATATTTATTTTTGGACTAACACTCTTGGTTGGTGTTAATGCAAATAAGAAAGCCCAAGAATCAAACATCCGATTTGATCCTGTTATCAAAAAAATTGAAGGTTGGACCATCCACGTTGATCCAGCACTCCTAGAAGGCAAGCATGCCGAAGAGGGAAATCGTGCATTAAAAATGCTAGCCAACCACCTGCAGAGGATTTCGATCCTTGTTCAAGGTGAAGCTCTCAAAAAACTCAAAACCTGTCAAATTTGGATCGAGCATAGCCACCCATCTTTACACGCAATGCAGTATCATCCCAGCGTAGGATGGCTCAAGTCAAATGGACATGACCCTCGGTTAAATAAAATGGTTCATATTCCTCAAGCGAAAGCACTATTTTCTCGTGGTCAGCTCTTAAAACATCCAGCCGTCATCCTCCATGAATTAGCACACTCTTATCATGACCAATTTCTCAGTTTCGATCATCCTGAAATTATTAATTCATATAAGAAGGCAATGAAAAAGGGGTCCTATGATCAAGTGATGCTTTACACTGGGCAAAGCGTAAGGCATTACGCAACGACAAATCATAAAGAATATTTTGCTGAAGGAACCGAATCGTATTTCTACAGGAATGATTTTTATCCCTTTGTTAGAGCAGAATTACAAAAACATGACCCTTTCCTGCATGATGTATTAAAGGAGATTTGGGGCGATGCAAAAAAATAGCGATTTATTTTAATCAAACCGATTCAAGCAGCTTGTTTTAGATACTTTCAGTCTAAAATAATTCTAAATTAATACTTTTTTGAGAATTATTTCTTGGGTTTAATTTAATCGCAAAACAGCTTATTTTTTAATAAATGCTAAATTAACCTATATTTAGCATTTATTTTTCGTTTTTAGTTAAAATAAAAACTTGCAAAGATTAGCTGATATTTGATATATCTTAAATATTAACTTAAACTTGATATTTTAACTATTGACATTAAAGCTATTTTGCGGTCTAAGAATAACCCATTTTTTTCNTCAGAAATANTCATTAAAAGACATAAATAAACGTCTAAGTAAATTNATATACAAACGTTCTTAATTTTGAACAACTAACATTCACACGATGCGCCCAAGAATATGAACCAAATTTCATAAATCTTCGGTTAATCAAAAAACTAATATAATCCGGTACAACGTTAAACAAATAATATGGCAAACCTAGAACTAGATGGAGGCATTAAGATTTACTTACGAGAAATTGGTAAAACTGCGTTGCTTACACCGCAGGAAGAAATTCAATTGGCCGATCGTATTAAAAAGGGTGATAAAAAAGCTCGTGCTCACATGATCAAAGCCAACTTAAGATTGGTTGTTAAAATTGCTCAAGACTATGCAAACTACGGTTTACCTCTTCTTGATCTTATTTCAGAAGGTAACATTGGCTTGATGAAGGCAGTCGAAAGATTCGATCCTAATAAAGGAGGTAAACTTTCAACTTATGCTGCATGGTGGATTAAACAATCTATTAAGAGAGCGTTGGCTAATCAGTCAAAGACTATTCGNCTCCCAGTACACATGGTAGACAAGATCTCTAAAATGCGCCGTGTTGCCATGGTTCTCAGTGAAGAGCTTGGTAGAGATCCAACTGATGACGAGTTATCTGAGGAAATCGGTATTGATCGAGGTAAATTAGCACAACTAAAGGCCGCTTCGTTAAGACCTGCATCACTTGATGCGCCTATTAGTGAGGATGATAATACCGAATTTGGAGAAATTGTCGGAGATGCCAATGCACAGACNCCTTTTGAGTTGTTGAGCCACAAAAATATGCATGGCCAGCTAGACACTCTTCTAGAAGTTTTAGATCATAGAGAACGCAAAATTATTGACGCAAGGTTTGGACTTGATGGNCAAAAACCNAANACTCTNGANGAGGTNGGCCAAGAGTTTGGTGTNACNAGGGANAGAATTCGTCAACTTCAAAANATTGCACTCAAAAAATTGCGCCGTGCTCTCCAGAAAAAAGAAGATCCTGGTCCAAGACCAGCCCAAGGCTTAGTACCTAAGAGACTAGAGCGTTTAATGCTAAGCTAGCTTTAAATATTCAATTATAGAAACTTAATATTTTAAAACGGTGCCAACTTATTGGCACCGTTTTTGCGTTATAAGCGTAATACNCATTAATGAAATATTAACAATTTTGCAATTGCTAACAACTNAATGCTTTACCTAAAGCCTCGAACNACAAANNATTNNNAATAGTAACCAACGTTGNCTGAATTGTTAATTCATTGGAGGCAACCTAATCAAATTTACGTGGGCTCCAGATCACTATATTTTATTTTAGCACTGGTTTTAATAACCAAGTCATTNGCAGATTTTAAAATATCAGAATTTTTAGCAAGCAACGAAAATGGTTTAAGTGATGAAGATTCAGATCACTCCGATTGGATAGAAATAACCAACACTAAAAACGAANCTTCAAATATTGGTGGATGGCATTTAACAGACGATAAATCCAACAAAAAAAAATGGATNCTCCCACCCATAGATATTGCTCCCCAGGAAACAATTATTGTTTTTGCTAGCGGCAAAAATAGAAACCAAGATAATTCAGAATTACATACCAATTTCTCCCTAGATTCAAATGGTGAATATCTTGCTCTAGTTAAACCAGATGGAGAAACTATAACCTCAGAGTATATCTTTCCAATGCAAGAAACTGATGTTTCATATGGATATACGCTAAACCCAATCAATGAAATAATAGTTTCATCAAACACNCCGNTGGAATGGCTTATCCCCTCCTCTCCCATAGANGAATGGACNTCCAATGATTTTAATAGCACTCAATGGAACAAGGGAGCTTTTGGAGTTGGGTTCGATACTTCTGACNACTACGATCCATTTTTTGAAACTGATGTCAAAGATGCAATGAGAGGTATCCAGACTAGTATTTATCTTAGAACGCAATTTGAAATTGCGGACCCCGATTCCATTCTCAAAGTAGAATTAACCATGCAATATGAAGATGGATTTGTTGTGTGGATTAACAATCAACTAACGGCTTCTAGAAACGCACCTGAGTCAATTGAATGGAATTCCAGAGCTACATCTAACCGTCCAGATTCACAAGCCGTACAGAAAACAAACATTAATCTTGAGTTTGATTTGGGAAACTTCCAAGAAGGAACTAACACACTTGCAATTCAAGGTTTAAATAGAAGCCCAATAGGTTCAGATTTTCTTATTTCACCTGAGCTAATTATTACAAAAAGAGCTAATGAGGAAGAACTTAACATTGGCTACTTTCTGGAACCTACCCCTGGACAAGTAAATAACAACAGTGTGTTAGGCTTTGTTAAGGATACAAAATTTTCAGTAAGGAGAGGATTTTATGAAGAGCCTTTCGAATTAGTCATATCAAGCTCAACACCTGATTCAATTATAAAATACACTACCGATGGATCTACCCCAAGTGAGGATATTGGCATGATTTATACCAAGCCAATAAATATCGAAAAATCTACAACAATACGAGCCATCGCTTTGAAACAGGGACATCAACCAACAAACATTGATACTCAAACTTATCTCTTCGTTAATGATATTAAAGATCAGACACTAATGGATAATGATGTCCTCAATGATATCAGGTATTCAGACATCATCGATGAAAGCCTAACTGCAAATATATCAGTCATGTCCATTACAGTAGATGATGATCAATTTTTCGGACCTTTTGGTATCCATTCAAATCCTGAACTTTCAGGTCGAGACGCAGAGGTTCCTATCTCTTTAGAGTATTTTTCTACTGAAAATATCAAAGAGCAATTCCAAATTGATGCGGGCTTAAGAATCCATGGAGGCAATGCGAGAGATCACCCTAAAAAACCTTTTCGTCTTTATTTTAGGGAGCTTTATGGAGAAAAAAGACTAAGATTTGACCTTTTTAAAGACAGTCCAGTAAGTTCATTTGATCAATTGATTCTGCGCTCAGGTGGACATGACTCATGGTCTCTTGCTGATGGTTTTGGAAGAAATGAAGTATTGGATATTCCTGCTCACGGAACCCTGATGAGAGATCAATTTTTGAGAAAGACTGAAACAGAAATGGATATGCTTTCGCCCAGAGGTAAATACATCCACCTCTACATCAACAATCAATATTGGGGTGTTTACGACCTTCATGAAAGACCTAATGCCGCCTTTTTTGAGTCCCATATGGGAGGAGATGAAAGTGATTATGACGTAATCCATCACCCAACCTTCTTTGGAGAATCCTATACAATGGTCGATGGCGACCCGATTGCATGGGAAACGGCGAGAAACATTGTTAACAGAGGCATTGTTTCTGAAAATGACTATAACACCATAAGCAACCTTGTTGATATAGATAATTTGATTGACCATTTTATTGTTAGAACATGGTCAGGGGATTATGATTGGCTGTCCCCAATTGAGAGAAACGGGGCTGATGTTTCAGTTTTCGACAATAAGAACTGGTATTCCGGAAGAAGAAGTCGAGGAGAAAAAGGTAAGTTTAAATTTTTCACATGGGATGCAGAAATGTCCATGGGAAACCATCTCATGATCAATCTTATTCAATTTGCTATACCTGCGCAGGGAATTATTAATTTTGATCTAACAGGTGTTAATGATCCAGGTTCACCAGCAGAGTTTTATTCTAAATTGCAAACCTACAAACCATTTAAAGTC
>NYVP01000129.1 GCA_002684575.1 Verrucomicrobiales bacterium | reverse complement strand
TCTTATCGGGGGGAATCCGAAGACTATCGATGATATTGTTTTACCCCAATATGATAAAGAATCTAACTTAATCTACTGGGAGCTTTCAAAACGTTTGGTCGCTAATGATTTCGCGATTAAGTTTCAATCATCAAGTGATTTAACTAACTGGAATAATCTTGAAGTTTTGGAGTCACAAGTGGGTTCACTTATTGAGGAAATAAAAGTGATACAGTCTTCAGATTCTAAAAGACTCTTTTTTCGTATAGAATTAGAAAAATTGCTACCTTAGTCTCCGGCTATATTCAGTTTCTTCTAACGAATTTCAATCTCTTGTTAGTATCACTTAAGAACTCTGGTGTCTCCACTTCGAAAAGTAATCCCCTCCTTATCAAGGTGTTCAAGAAGAGGAATTATGACTCTTCTCGTACTGGATAGTGCTTTACGAAGGTCGGCAGCAGTTGCTGGGCCATTTTGAGTTATGTAGGATCGTATTTTATCAACAGCCTCTTTATAATTTTTACTCAAAAGAATAACTTTTTCATCAAGTTGGATCGCTTCATTTGTTTGTAGTAAAAATTTTAATGCAGCCTCATCATTTTCACTGTTTATAATTTCTTTTGGATTAGGGGGTTCTAATGGATTTTCATCAAGAAGGATTCTGATCTTTTTCCCAGAAGATGTTAAATGATTTGGTAGACTTGCCTTATGTGAGTCTATACTGAGAATAGTATCTTTTTTGGTGAAACCTGATTTACATAATTGATCGATAAGAAATTCAAAGAGCTTTGAATCGACAACTCTTTTTTTCATAAAGGTCCTTAGCTGACTGATATCAATTCCTGGAAGTTCAGGATGTTTTTCATGTATTGTTTTGATTCGGTTTCCCGCGATCTCATTAATTTCAGACCACCAATTTTTATCAATGATGAAGTTGCCAGAGACCACTGCATCATTATTTTCAATGGCATCCTCTATTACTGATTTGGAGAAAGAAGATTGGCTTAATGGGGTGTCTGATTTGATGAAATGGTCTCGAGTTAATAATGAATTCAAATGAGTGGTAAATTCATTGGGGTTAGAAGCACGCATGAGTAAAAAATTTCTTTGCCTCTCTGTTCTGTAACTTCTTTTAGGAGGGGAAGAATCCAAAATAATTCCACCGCCAATAGTAAATTGTTTAGACCAGTCTCTTAGTACGAATCGGTCTCCAGCGAACGTGAAGACTGGTCTGTCTAATCTTATTTCTGCAATTTGTTTGTTTCCTTTTTCGAGATTTGTATTTTCAAAGAATAATATTTTCCCAGAAATAGTTGTACTGAAATGATGGAATCTAACCCGTTGAGCATGTTTGATTGTTTGAATTTTTGTTGCTCTTTCACTTACATGGACTTCGACGTGAACTCTTCTTGAAGGAGTTCCTAGATCTGCGATTGTAATTGTATCACCTCGCCTAATGCCTTCTTTTGATTTTCCTTTTAGTATTTCTATGTCAGGAATATTGAGAGCAGTTCTCATTCCTGGTTTACAATCATCCAACTGACTGTTGTGATTTTGAATTGATCTTATTGTGGTTTCTGTGCCTTGCGGTTGTATGATAACCTTTTGACCTTTACTGAATCCTCCACCGTGTGTTGTGCCAGTTATCACTGTTCCAACTCCTTTTGGTGAAAATACGCGATCTACACAAAGTCGCGGTTTGGAAATGTTTGCAGGGGGTGGTAATTCTTTTAATTCATTTATTATAACTTTTTTAATTTCATCGATACCTTCTCCAATTAAAGCGCACACTGGAACCACAGGCGAATTTTCAAATGCTGATCCCTTTAAAGAATCTCTGATTACTTCAATGGAAAAATCAATATCATCAATAGTATCAGATTTGGTCAAAGCAACGACTGCTCTTTTTACATTAAGATATGATAGAATTTGTAAATGTTCTTCGGATTGAGGCATCCATCCATCATCTGCGGCAACAACGAACATGGCCAAATCAACTGAGCCTGCTCCGGCAACCATGTTTTTGACGAAATCCGCATGACCCGGAACGTCAATAAGTCCTAAGCTGAAAATTTCATCTTGGTTTTCAGTATCTTTAATATTTAGGTGAGCAAATCCTAAGTCGATGGTCATTCCTCGTTTTTGTTCCTCAGGCAAACGATCAGGATTTATACCGCTAAGTGCTTCAATTAATGTGCTTTTACCATGATCAATATGACCAGCGGTAGCCAGAATAAAATTCTTTTGTGACATTTGTTATTTTATATCATTCTTTCTACATATAGGACATGAAGCGATCAACTCTTCTCTTTGGCTTAGAGTAAATTTATTATTTGGAGTCCATTCTGTTCCTTCACTCCATTGGTGTGGTAATTCAAAATGCTTTGTATATTTATTTGGATGTCCTGTTATGTTATTGCTTAGTAAAATTACATGAAGGCATTCATGACGAATTAGCCATTTTGGAATATAGCCATTATTATGTGCTAAATAGATGGCAGCCTGTTGGTCGATCATTTTCCATGAAGTGAGACCTCCTTGAAAGTTGCCTCTGATTTTAGCTACAGGCATACCTCTCCAATCAGAATATGATGCTTTAATAGGTTTGTGAACTTTTATGGAATTGCCCTGGAAGCGCTTTCCAGTCTTCTTTTCGAGATCCTTAATCTCATCCGTAATCTTTTCAATTAAAGTGTTATCTTTTTCACTGGCGGAAAATACAACAGGATCAGTCAAGGGCTTTGAGCAAGAAGCCAGTCCCACAGTGATTAAAAATATGTAAATAAATCTAATCATTAATCTAGATAATTGATTCACTAGTGAAATCTATATTCTATGTTTGAAGATCACTTTATAATTTTAGTAAAATAGTCCATTATTGCAGTTAATTCTATTATCAATTTAATTACTCTTTGTTATGTCTCAATGTGCTGTTGTTAATTATTCCGAGGATCCTGGGTCGGTAGAATTGCGAGAAGTCAAGATTCCATCTCCAGATCCCAATGATGTAATAATTGAGGTGGGTGCTGTGGGTGTTTGTGGAAGTGATATTCATCAGTGGCATTCATCACATAGTTGGCCTGTTAACTATCCTGTTGTTTTAGGTCATGAGTTTGGCGGTCGACTCCATAAACTTGGAGAAAACGTTGAGGGTTGGAATGTCGATGATGCAGTTGTTAGCGAGACGGCAGCCATTATTAATGCGGACAGTCCAATGTCTAGAACGGGTTTATATAATTTAGATAAAGATCGAAAAGGGTTTGGGTATGGAGTTAATGGAGCTATGACGCAGTTCGTTAAGGTTCCGAGTCGATGTTTACATCGAATACCTGAGGGGGTTTCTATAGAAAAAGCAGCTCTAACCGAGCCATGTTGCGTTGCTTACAATGCTGTCATCAATAACGCGTCAATTAAACCTGGTGATAGGGTTTTGGTACTAGGTCCAGGGCCAATTGGAATTCTTTGTGGTGTCTTTTCTAAATTTTCTGGAGCTGAGACAGCTATAGTTGGCTTAGAAAGTGACTCTTCAAGATTGGAGGTTGCAAGGCAAGGTTATGAATTAAAAACATTAACTGAAGGAGTCAACGAATGGGCATATGAGATTGATGGGCTTGGAGTTGACGTTGTCGTGGATGCTGCCGGAGTAAGTGAATCATTGAAACTTGCCATTGAATTAGTGCGACCAAACGGCACTATCGTTAAAGTTGGATGGGGACCTGAGCCTATCAATTTTTCTTTAGACCCAATCGTTCAGAAAAATGTAAGACTGCAGGGTAGTTTTAGTCATAATTGGCCAGTTTGGGAGAAAGTTCTTCATTTAATGGGGACTGGGGTGCTGGACGTTGGTCCATTAATCGGTGTGAAAATGGAATTGAATCAATGGGAATACGCGTTTAACCAAATGCATGAGGGGAAGGTAGTTAAGTCAGTACTTTTTCCGGTAAAATAGGATAAACGGATGTAATGCTATTACTATGATGAATCTTGAAGGGAAAACATATATTGTAACAGGAAGTTCAATGGGAATTGGAGAGGCAATTGCCAGAAGAATTGTAAATTTAAATGGCAAGGTTTTGATTCACGGCCTTGAGAATGACGCCACGCAAGATGTCGCTGAATCGTTAAAAATGCCCTTTTTTGTGGGTGACTTGGTTTCACCCAAGATTTGTGAAGAATTGGTATCTAAGGCAATTGAGGAATTTGGTGAAATATATGGTTTAATTAATAATGCTGGAGCTGTTTTGCGAAATCTCATTGAAGAAACTGATGCGGATTTTTGGGATCGAGTAATGAATATAAATGCTAGGGCTCCAATGCTTTTGATTCGAGCAGCGTTAAATGAGCTAAGTGCCTCAAAAGGCTATGTGCTAAACATTGGATCAGTGAATGCCTACTCAGGTGAACCTAATCTTTTAGCTTATAGCGCTTCAAAAGGAGCATTGATGACTTTAACCAGAAACCTTGGAGATACCTTACATAGAGATTATGGAATAAAAGTTAATCAGATCAATCCTGGCTGGGTTCTAAGTGAAGGAGAAAAACAAAGAAAAATTGATGAAGGCATGGAGGATGATTGGTATAAGAAACTCGGGAAAGAGGAAGCTCCTTCGGGAAGGATGATTACACCTGAGGATATTGCATTCACGGCAGTTAATTTTTTAACCGAGAACTTTGGCCCTATAAGTGGTCAGGTTATCGAATTGTCACAGTTTCCTTTTATAGGTCGTAACGCTCCAAAGTGTTAAAATAATAATTTATTCATGCCAAAGCTTGCTGTTTTCCCTAAGGCATATATGGATGATTTGTGCGTGGATGGTACGATGCTAGTTAAAGATTGGTTGGATATAGCTGGTCAATTGGATGTCGATGGAGTGGAGTGGTATTCCGGATTCATTGAGAACAAAGATTCAAGTAACTGGAGAGTGTTTCGATCGATGGCTGAGGATAGAGGATTAGAAATACCCATGGTTTGTTGTTCCCCCGATTTCACGCATCCAGATCCGGGTTTTCGTGCTCAGCAAGTTCTTTACGAAAAGAATTTCATTAACATGTCCAGCGAATTGGGAGCAAAATATTGTCGAGTATTATCCGGCCAGCGCCGCCCTGAAGTCTCATTGGAGGAGGGGCTTAATTATGCCTCGGAGTGTATCATTGAGTGTGTTCAGTACGCTCAAGAGAGAGGGATTAAATTAGTGTTAGAAAACCACTACAAGGATGATTTTTGGGAATATCCTGAATTTGCTCAGTTCATTGATGTTTTCTGCGAATTGGTAGATAGAATCGATATGTCTGGTTTCGGGGTTAATTATGATCCTAGTAACGCTTATTTGGCTGGTGATGATCCTATAGAGTTATTAAAGCGTATTAGTCATAGAGTCATAACCATGCATGCCAGTGATAGATATTTGATAGAGGGAACCATCGATGAACTTCGTAACCAAGAGTTAGGTTCTATAGGCTATGCAAAAATGTTGAAGCATGGACAAATAGGCGAAGGTTTAAACGATTACGATGCTATTTTTTCTGAACTTAGACGTGTCAGTTTTGATGGTTGGATTAGCATTGAAGATGGTGTTGATGGAGTAGAACAGCTAAAAAACAGCGTAGAATTCCTTAAAAATAAAATTTCCGAGTATTTCTAATTTTTTGTTTTTTTATTTGGTTAAAGAGATTCGTAATATTAACCTTCTCTAAGTAGTATATAAAAAATGCAAGGTTCCGTTAACTATAAGGCTACATTGTTTCCCGCTTTACTGTTTTTTTCAGTTAACAATGTTTTGTCTGCTCCCATAACTTCGGAGCAAAGGCAATTTTTTGAATCGGAGGTCAGGCCCATACTTGCAGAAAATTGTTATAGTTGTCATTCAACTAAAGCAAAAAAAATCAAAGGTGGTTTATTTCTTGATCATGGCAGTTCGATTTTTTCAGGTGGAGATTCTGGACCTGCTGTAATTCCTGGAGATCTGGATCAAAGTCTGATTATTGAAGCTGTGAGATATGAGGATCCCGATTCAGCAATGCCTCCAAAAAAGAAGCTCGCTGATAATGAAATCAAAGCACTAGAGAAATGGGTAACTATGGGTGCTCCTTGGCCAGTGGAACCTATACCTGAAATAGCCAATAAAAGTATTGAGCCCAAAGAATTTAATTTGGAGGAGAGAAAGTCTGAACATTGGTGTTGGCAGCCTGTAAAAAAGTCTCCACTTCCTAAAGTTGTCAATGCTAGTTGGTCATCTGATCCGATAGACATCCATATACTTTCAAAACTTGAGGAAAAAAACTTAAAGCCGTCACCAACGGCAAGTAAAAATGCATTAATTAGGAGGGCGTATTTTGATCTTATCGGAATGCCGCCAACAAAGAATGAGGTAGAAGACTTCATTGCCGATGGCTCTGAGAACGCCTATGAGAAGGTTGTCGACAGCTTGCTTGATTCTCGGCACTTCGGAGAAAGGTGGGCTCGCCATTGGATGGATTTAGTTCGTTACGCAGAAACTTGTGGACATGAATTTGATTATCCCATTCCATATGCCACAGACTACCGGGATTATCTTATTAGAGCTTTTAATGATGATGTTCCATATGACCAATTCACAATGGAGCATATTGCTGGTGATTTAATAGAATCACCTAGGATTAACGATATAGAAAAATATAATGAGTCCGTAATAGGTACAGGGTTTTGGCATTTTCATGAAGCAACACACGCACCAACCAATGTCAGAGAAAATGAATCTGATAGGGTTGATAATCAGATTGATGTTTTCAGTAAAACATTCTTAGGAGTAACAGTCTCTTGTGCAAGGTGTCACGACCATATGTTTGATGCTATATCAACCAAAGATTACTATGCGATTGCAGGGTATCTACAGAGTTCACGAAGACAGGAAGCTTTTCTTGATCCTCATAATAAAATTCAAAATGCTCTAACCGAAATCGTTGAGCTAAGATCAAAAATTGGCAAAGAATCAGTCAATAAATTCAAAGAAAACATCACTCCTGAAATCATTGCTAGGTACTTGCTTGCATCCAAGGATGTAATTTCTGGCAAAGATAAAGGGAATGCCGCCAACGAATACAAGGTATCTATCAATGTCCTCGAAAACTGGATAAAATTCATTAAAGAGCCACTAATTAAAGAACCTGAACATCCTCTGTTTGTTTGGTCTCAATTTCTTGATAAACCCAATGAGTTATCTTCAGGGCTTTTTAGAAAAGAGATGGAAGCTGTATCAAGAAGAATTGCAGACCAGCATAGACAGCATTTAGAATCTACCAGAGATAGCTTGAAATTTGCTGATTTCTCTAATGGTAAATTAAGCAATAATGGTTGGTTTACCTCTGGAAATTCATTCTCAGATTCAACTTCCATGCCCGGTGATTGGTCACAGTCTCAGAATGATTTTGTTATTCCCGGAAGAGCTAACAGCGGAAAAAATGGAGCGAAATTGCAAGGAGTTTTGAGATCTCCTACATTCACAATCGAGCACAATCAAATACATCATAGATTGGCAGCTCAAAAAGGAGGTTTGCAAATTAGATTGATTATCGATGGCTATTATATGGAGCCTTACAATGGCTTACTGTTTGGCGGCACAAGAATAAATGATCCCAATACGGATGGTCACAATAATTGGATCTCACAGGGTAGGGATATCAAAATGTACAAAGGTCATAAGGCTCATCTAGAGTTTATTGACCATGGTGATGGTTATTTTGATATTGATGAAATTTGGTTCTCTGATGGAGGTGCTCCTAAAACTCCGGCCTCAGCAATTGCATATAAAATTTCGTCTAATGAAAAAATTAAATCCTTGAAAGATCTTGCAGTTGCCTATGGATGGATATGGAAGAGGTCATTTGATATGAATGAAGCTCAAAGAGATGAGGACGCTAATAAAATTTTGGCTTGGGGAGTTCGATGTGGACTAAGTGATTCAGATCCTAGTATTGATGATAGTAAAAAGAAGATTTCAGAAATACTCACCAGTGTACCTTCCCCAAAAAGGGTTCAGGCTTTGACTGATGGTACAGGAGAAAACGAATACGTGTTTCTACGAGGTAACCATGAGAGGCTCGGGGATGAGGTCCCAAGAAGGTTTTTGACAGCATTGGGTGGTGAAAAATTTGATGCTCCTAAAAATGGAAGTGGAAGATTAAAGATGGCTGAACAAGTTGTTGATCCTAGTAATCCATTAACCTCTAGGGTAATTGTAAATAGGTTGTGGCATCATCTCTTTGGTAGAGGAATAGTGGCTACAACAGATGATTTTGGAGTGCTTGGTCAAGCTCCAAGCAATCTGCCTCTTCTGGATTACCTTGCCGGCACTTTTATTGAAGATGGGTGGTCGATTAAGAGAATGCTAAAGAAATTGATGATGACAAAAGTCTACCAGCAATCGAGTTCTGTAGTAGCTAGTGCGAATGAAGTGGATCCCGAAAACATTCTTCTTCATCGTTCTAATTTGAGAAGAATTCAATCTGAAGTAATCAGAGACAGTATTCTAAAAGTTTCAGGTCGCTTGAATGATAAGATATTTCACAACGGATCAGTTCCAGTCCACGTTACCGATTTTATGACTGGTCGTGGGCGTCCAAGAGGAGGCCCATTAGACGGTGAAGGCAAGAGAAGTATATATATTTCGATTAAAAGAAACTTTCTTTCTCCAATGATGTTAGCTTTCGATATGCCTTCTCCGTTTAGTACTATGGGGAGAAGAACGGTTTCTAATGTTCCTGCCCAGGCGCTAATCATGATGAATGATCCGTTTGTACATGAGCAGTCTAGAATTTGGGCTGAAAAAATTCGATCCACCAATCAGCCCGTTAAAGCCATTGTTTCACAAATGTATTACGAAGCTCTTTCTCGCCCACCCAGCAATGATGAATTAAATGATGCTTTAACCTTTTTAGGAGAAAACCCTGATGCCAATGNGCTTACGGATTTTGCTCATGTGCTTTTTAATACGAAAGAATTTATCTTCATTAGATAGAANATAATATGCATTGTAATAAATATAGACCGCANCCGTTAACNAGAAGAGNCTTACTAAAAGGATCTGGAATCGGATTTGGAGCATTCGCATTTAATTCATTGATTGCTAATGAGGNCGCTGGATCGAATGGGAAAGGAGTTATTGGGACTCATCACGAAGCAAAGGCAAAGAGTATCATCTTTTTNTATATGGATGGNGGAGTTTCNCACGTGGACTCTTTTGACCCAAAGCCNGCTTTAACTGAGCACAATGGNAAAGATCCATCTCAGTTCTTTAAAGTTGCTCCGACCCAATTCAATAATAATGGTAAGATTCTTGCAAGTCCTTGGGGGTTCAAAAAGTATGGCCAGAGTGGAATTCCAATNAGTGACTTATTCCCGAACGTTGCNAAGCACGCAGANAAAATGGCTGTTGTAAGGTCAATGACATCAAAATTTTCTGAGCATACTAATGCTAACTATTTTTTGCATACTGGTAGTGGTTTGCAGGGGCGTCCCAGTATGGGTGCTTGGGTGACCTATGGTTTAGGAAGTGAAAGTGAAAATTTACCAGGATTTGTTGTTGTTAATGGTGGGCTAACTCCTCCAGGAGGATTAGATAATTTTAATAGTGGGTTCTTACCTGCAGCTTATCAGGGATCGGTTTTCAAACCTCAGACAGCACCTGTTGCAAACATAAGCAGAAAAGAGAAAGACATTAATCATCAAAAGAGAAAGATGGATTTATTGTCGAGGTTGGACCAGAAGGTTTTAAAAAAGACGGGTGGTCAGGATGCTATTGAATCAGCGATCAAAAATTATGAAATGGCTTTTAGGATGCAAAGTTCTGTGCCTGATCTTGCCGATTTGTCAGGTGAACCTGAATCTATCAAAGAAATGTATGGTATGAACCATAANTATGATAAGACGAAAATATTTGCAGCAGAATGCTTGATGGCAAGGCGTTTGGTTGAGAGAGGTGTTCGATTTATAGAATTAACCTGTCCGAACTGTGGTCATGATAGATGGGATGCCCACGGTAACCTTAAAAGAAACCATGAGGANAATGCGAGAGCTGTTGATCAACCTATTTCTGCACTCCTNGAGGATTTAGATCAAAAAGGGCTGCTTGAAGAAACTTTAGTTGTGTGGTCTGGAGAATTTGGAAGAACGCCTTTTGCTCAAGGTGGAAATGGTAGAGACCATCATCCTTTTGCCTTTTCGATGTGGATGGCTGGTGGTGGGGTCAAAGGAGGAACCGTATATGGTAAAACGGATCAATTTGGTTATCATGTGACTGAAGGGAAAGCGGAAATTCATGATCTTCATGCAACGATGCTACATCTTCTAGGTGTTGATCATGAGAAAAGTACTTATAGATTCAGTGGTAGAGATATGAGGCTTACAGATGTACATGGTCATGTGATCNATGATATTATTGCCTAGTTAATATTTTGATTTATCTCTACTGAAAAGATTCAATTTCTAGCGATTAAGTAATAAAAACTTAACAATTGTTAACATTTTATTGATCAAGCAATAATTGTAGCTCTTGATGATTTTACATTAAGTTGTTAAACAAGAGCAATGGCTGATAAGAAAAAAAAGAAGAAAAATAAGGCAAAGGTTGTAAANCCTGTNGTCGAGATTAAGGGCCTAACGGTAAAATACGACAAAGTTGTATTGAAAAAAATAGATTGGAAGATCCGACGTGGCGAGCAATGGGTTTTACTTGGTTCTAATGGTTCAGGAAAGACCACACTTTTAATGTCAATGGCTGGATACGTTACACCTACTNGAGGGGATGTTATTGTCGGTGATGAAGATGTGGCTTGGAGTGAATTAAGAAAGAGAATTGGTGTGATGAGTGCGAGTATTGCACAAAAGATAGATCCCTCTGAGACGGTCTTCGAAGTTGTTTTGAGCGGTAAAAATGCAATGATTAACCATTGGGGAAAAATNCCACGAGATGATAGAAAGGCCGCAAAGAGAGCACTAAAGAGGGTTGAGGTAGAGCATCTTAGAAATAGGCAATGGGGTGTTATATCCCAAGGAGAAAGGCAGAGGACGCTTGTCGGTAGAGCATTGATGTGTAATCCNAAGCTACTTATTCTAGATGAGCCATGTGCAGGTCTCGACCCAGTTGCGAGGGGAGAATTTCTTGAGTTTATAGGNAGGCTTGCCTCTAGAAAGAAGGGCGCTCCAACTCTTGTTTTTGTTACCCATCATGTTGAAGAAATTATACCTTCAATTACACATGCTGCGCTTCTAGGTAAGGGGGAATTTGTCGCTAAGGGGCCTTTAGAGGAAACTCTCAAAACCAGCAATTTAAAAAAGACGTTTGGTGAGAATGTTAGCTTAAGAAAACCAGGAGGAAAGTATCGCTTAAAAGTTGATTAATTATGTATATCCTAAAATTTTTATTTTTATTATTATTTATTAATTCTGCGGTTCATGCAGATACCCTGTCAGGAACACGTCCTAATATTATTTTAATAATCACTGACGACCAAGGGTATGGTCCTATAGGGGCGCATGGCCATCCATGGATAAAAACTCCTAACCTTGATAAGCTTTACTCTGAGAGCACAAGATTTGAGAGGTTTTTAGTTAGTCCTACATGTTCTCCAACTAGGGCTGCGATTATGAGCGGTAGGCACCCATTAAAAAACGGTGTAACACATACTATTTTGGAAAGGGAGAGGATGGCTCTTGGTACTTTTACTGTTGCCCAGGCATTGCAATCTGTTAATTACCAAACTGGAATTTTTGGTAAATGGCATCTAGGTGACGAGGAGTTATATCAACCCGAAAATAGAGGATTTAGTGAAGTGTTNATTCATGGAGCAGGGGGTATTGGTCAAGCNTATGCATGTAGTTGTGCTGATGCACCTGGCAATAAGTATTTTGATCCTGTGATTAGGTACAATGGAGAGTTTGTTAAAACCAAAGGTTATTGCACAGATATTTTCTTCAAAGCTGCATTAGGATGGATTAAAAAAGTGAAGAACGAATCCGATCCCTTCTTTGCCTACATAACAACGAATGCCCCTCATGGCCCATTCATAGCTCCCCCGAGTAATACAAAAAAGTTTAAAGATATGGGTTTTAAAGGTACGCAGGCTGGGTTTTATGGGATGATTGAAAATATTGACGAAAACATTGGACTGCTTTTAGAAAAAATATCTGAATGGGATCTGGATAAAGAAACATTAATCATATTTATGTCTGATAATGGAATGACTGGAGGAGGTAGTGGGCGGCCCGGTAAGGAAGTTGCTAAAGGATATCCCTTTTTTAATGCAGGCCAAAAAGGACTTAAAGGAGGTGTAGATGAAGGAGGTGTAAGAGTTCCTTTTTTTGTTCGTTGGAAGAATAAGATAAATTCAGGTAAAGATGTAAAAAAGTTAGCTGCTCACATTGATATTTTTCCTACGTTTGCAGATCTCGCTGGGTTAAAGCTAAATGAAAAACTATCAAATCAAATTGAGGGGAGAAGTTTACTTAAGTTAATCGAAAATCCTGACGCTACATGGCAGGATCGATTTTTATTTACTCAACGAGCCAGATGGAAAACTGGAGCTGAGCCAAATGATCATATGTGGCAAAATTTTGCAGTTAGAAATCAAAGGTATCGTCTTGTTGGTGAAAGGCTGTTTGATATGATTAAAGATCCAGCTCAAAAAAATGATATATCCAAAGAAAATGCAGGCGTTGTTGAATCTATGAGGAAAGCTTATGATGACTTTTGGAAATCTTCTAGGCCCCTTATGGTTAATGAAACGGTCCCAATGTCCAAAGTGCGTCCTTATCATGTTTGGTTTAANGAGCAATCAATGAATAAAGGGATTCCTACATGGGATGATCCAAAGCTATAATATACAAACTTTATATTATTTCTTATCTGAATAACGTTATGAGAGGATATATTCTAATAATCCTCCTGCCTCTATTTTTTAACTTCAGTTGTTCTCCTCCAGANAAGAATGTTTCTAACGATAAAAAGAATAATGAATTAGTGTCGTTGGAGTTTATTCGAAAGGATAAACAAGAGAGAATTTCTAGAGATGGACAGAAGATTATTCCTTCTCCAGAAATTCAANAAGAAAATAAAGAATTGAGCANTTTAGAGCTCGGTTCTGAGATAGAGCATAAAATAAAGGAAATTCTTGATGCTAAGCAAATTGATCTGAACCTTATTGATGATTCTTTTCAGGGAAATTTAATTTACCCAAAAGCACTAAAGAAATCAGAACTCCTTTCTCAGGGTTTAAAGCTTTGGACTGACGGAGATCAATTAGANGTCGTTACAAAGATTGACTTTCTCTCATNTATNAGAGCAATTNCGAAAGTTTTCGANNAGGGTATTAACATTAAGACTGTTGATGTTTTGCAAAATGGGCAAACAATTAAATCAAGGCACTTAGTTGATTTTCTTTCTTGCAATCGGGAAGCGCATGCCGTTTGGCATTGTGAATGGATTAAATCAATTGGTGAAGGCTTAAAATTATTTTCACTGATAAGAGAAGATTTTAATGAGGTTGCTTCTGAAAGGGATAAGCTATTTGAAGATCAAACTGAGAAGATTTTAGGAGGCAACCCAAATTTTGACATACAGTTTAATCAGAGCGTTTCAAGCTGGGCTGGTCAAATAACAAGAGTCGGTGATTTGGCAATGACTGGCCACAATGGATTGTCTATTGGGGATGCAAATGGAGACGGAAGGGATGACTTTTATGTTTGTGAGGCGGGTAGTTTGCCTAATAGGTTGTATTTGCAACAAGAAGATGGGACAGCGATTGATGTCTCAGCGGAATCAGGATTGGACTGGTATGAGGATTCTAGGTCATCACTGTTTGTTGATCTAGATAATGATGGGGATCAAGATCTTGTGGTTGCAACCATCGCCATGATTGTTTTCTGTGAAAATAATGGAGAAGGTGTTTTTAGAGCTAGGGGAGGGTTTCCAAATGCTCAATATCCATTCTCAATGAGCGCCTCAGATTATGATCTTGATGGGATGTTAGATATTTATGTATGTGTGTATGGAGAAGGAGATATTCAATCAAATTCCAGAGGATTTGGTGATAGGATCCCAGTTCCCTTTCATTCTGCAAGTAATGGAGGGAATAATGTGTTGATTAAGAATCATGGAGAGTTTCGCTTTTCAGATGCAACGCAAGAGACTGGATTGAATTATCAAAATAATCGTTGGAGTTTTGCTGCGTCATGGGAAGATTTTGATAAGGATGGTGATCCCGATCTCTACGTGGCAAATGATTTTGGATCAAATTCGATGTATCGAAATGATGGAGGTGTTTTTGTTGATATTGCAAAGGATCTTGGAATCGATGATCCTGGAGCAGGAATGTCTGTTAGTTGGGGAGATCTCAATAATGATGCAAATTTCGATCTCTATGTGGGCAACATGTTCTCCTCAGCAGGACTTAGGATATCAGCTGTTGATTCTTTTGCTTCTCACCAAGATAAAAGTGTTGTTACTGCGATGCGTTATTTTGCCGAAGGTAATTCACTTTTTATCGGGGAAAGTAAAAAATTTGAAATTTGGCCAAAAGATTTTCCTGTTTCGATGGGGAGATGGTCTTGGAGCTCTGGGTTTGCAGACCTTAACAACGATGGTTGGGAGGACTTAGTAGTTTCCAACGGTTATATTACAGGCTGGAGAGAGAAACCTGATTTATGAAGTGTTTTTTGGCGAGAGGTCGTTTCGTCAAGTCCAATAGATAAAAGTGATCAAATTCACTTGAGACAATATTCAGAATCATGGAAATCAATCATTAATGCTGTTCGAAATGGGGANTCATGGAGTGGAAATGAACGAAATTGCTTTTATCTAAATCACAAAGGTAAGAAATTTATTGATGTGTCTCATACAAGTGGCTTGGACTTCATTGATGANAGTAGGGCAATAGGAATATCAGATTGGGATCANGATGGCGATTTAGACCTTATTTACAGAAACCGAAGTGCNCCTAGAATTAGATTAATTAATAATGAATTTAACCAATCTCCTAGCTCCATACTTATCAAACTAGAGGGTACTAAATGCAATCGTGATGGTATTGGGTCAAGAGTTGAGCTCAAGTTTAAAAATCATACCCTAATGAGATCGGTTAAAGCTGGTGATATGTTTTTATCGCAATCAACCAAATGGCTGCATTTTGCATTGAATTCTAATGATTTTCCAAAAGAAGTTCTAGTTTATTGGAATGGGGGCGAAAGGGAGNAGTTTATTGGTTTAAATAAGAAAGGGCATTATTTATTGGTTCAAGGAAAAGGAGAGGCTCAACAAATTCATAAATTAAATAATGAAAAATTAATAAATAAGATTGACCAAAAATTTACCAAACAAAATTTCTCTGATCATGTTTATTTACCTGTAAGGTTTCCTTTTCCAATAATCTCTTATAGAGGACCTGATGCTAGTTTAAAAACCATTGATTCTTACGATAAGTCTCTGATTCTTAATTTNTGGGATACTCAAGATAAATCATCTGAAGAAGAGTTATCCTTTTTAAATAGAAACAGTTTGAACTTTAAAAAAGAGAAAATAGAGGTTGTAAGTTTATCGTTGGATAGTTTAGAGAACGCTGGTCAGGCCTATGAAGTTATTGATAAGATGAAATATAAAAATGAATGGGGCTTTTTGAATGATGAATCAAAAAAGCNGATTCAAAACTGGATNAATAAATTATTCGACCGCCATGAGAGCTTTAATGTTCCATTGTCATTGTTCATTGACTCTAATGGCTGTTGCATCGCAATTTTTAAGCGATCGATGGAAAATATATCCTTATCAGAGTTAGTGAAGTTCAATAATTTGAGTAAATTGGACCAGTGGCATTATGCCCCTCCATTAAAAGGAAGTTGGTTTACTTTTCCTCCTAGTGAGCGTTTTGTCCGCTCTTTTGTGCAAGATCGTCAGAAGTAAACTTATAAACTTAACTTAAATCTGAAATAGTTTGAAGAATTTTCAGTAATTGGAGTCATTGAGCGATATGTCATTATTATTTTACCGCTATCTTCGTTACGTTCTTCACTAATTAATTCAAGAGGAGCATTATTCCATTTAATTAGATCATTACTACTTTCAATGATTATTGAAATATCAATAGCATCAGGATTTTTCTCGTATTGAATTTCCAAGTAATTTTCATTGAGGATATTTATAGTGGAGGTCTTTGGAGTAGTAAATGATGTGTTTGAATTTGGATCAGTGCTAAACGCATATTCAGCAAGATTTGGTATTCCGTCATTATCATTATCGCCAAGAGTATCGGAGACATTATTAGTTAATTTCCATGCTTCAAAATTGGAGTTGCTTGTAGAGTCAGGCAGGCCGGGGCTGCCACCATTTTTGGAGTTGATTTTCCAATCATTTGGAGAATTTGGATCGCTTCCTGTTAGTACCAGTGATGGGCCATTACCATCAGCTGAAATTGCCCATGGTTCTTGATCATTATAGGTAAATTCAATTAGTGTTTCACCGCCTTTCGTTGCCAGAATAACTGTCTCCCCATCGTTTGATAATCTTCCACTATATTGCCCTAGAATGTTGATGTTATCATTTGTTCCGTACCTTGCCATAAAAGCCTCTNTGTTTCTGACTATAACTGCTCTTTCGTTTGCATTAATTATTGAATTGGTATCGAATTGAAAATTTATTCCGTCTTTAAAGTAAACATTGGTCAATTCTATTGGTGTTGCTGATCTATTTAGGAATTCAATAAATTCGTAATCATCTCTATCTTTTGAAACGTTTATTTCATTGATTTCCTCTGGATTTGCCGGGTGATAATGGAATTCTGAAATAGAAAGATTGTTGGCATTAGCTTTAACCGAACCAATAGAAAAGTAAGCTTCATTTAATGCGCTCCATTCTCTTGTTGATGGGTTATAAGCTCTAGCTTTTACAAGTGCAGGCTCAGATAAGGTAATTGCTTCAGTAACTCTACTTCCCTTGCTTGAGTCGACTTCACCTCTTAAAAATAGATCAAAACTAATGTCTGAGCTTGCTGGTGAAGAGTTATGAATTTCTACTGCAACATGATTTATTCCATTGATAAAATTTGAACTGGGGATTTGGTATTCATAATACTTTCTCTCATTAGGAGTGCCAGCAGTTGCATAAGTATCGAATTTTGCATCAATAGGTAGATTATTTGTTCTAATTAATTCTTTTCCATTGGCATAAACGGCTGCTCCATCGTCATATTTGAGCCGGACTAAGAAATATGAATAAGCGCTTGGTTTACTGAGCTCTACAGTGGTTCTGAAATATGTAGTAGCGTTCCTTTGTATTCCAGGCGCTGGATCAGAATCCACAAAATTGACGAGGGTAGCCTCATCCCCCTCTTTATATCCAAGTTCTGAGGGGCCTGATAACCATTCGGAATCATCAAAGTCCTGAGTAAACCAAGATGTGCCAGGATCGGTCCCGTTATCGAGGTATTTCCACTCATATCCTGTGCTAATAAAATCTTTCGGAATGGGAGCCTCATCTGAGAAGGATGCTGAAATTGATGTAGGGTTAATATTGCCTCCTGATAATCTTGGGTCACTTCCATCCAGAGTGTATCTTATTTGGATGGTATTTGTGCTCATTGTAATTCCTCCACCTTTAGGTATAGATCCACCGTGCTGGCTGAAGACTGGAGCGATTAGATCTGGATACATTCCCGCGGATCTGAATCGTGCCAACATGTTTGCAGGAAGTTTTGGGAGTTGGTTGTTTAGTAAGTTATTTTGATAGGCCTCCCAAGATGTGGGGGAGTGATTACTTCTTCCGCCCCTTACATTAGTCCATCGTGCTGCCTCTGCTAGGAAAGGAACTTTAACTTCATCTACTCTTTTTTGTAACCTCGCAGTTAATCGCTGAGCAGTCATTGCTCCATTGTTAAAGTAGTGTTTGTGAATTCGGTCAGCCAGTAATACTTTAAAATCAGGATCACCTTCTCTTTTTAGGCGAGTCATTGCGTTTAAAGGACCATTGTGGGTGACTTGATGATTTGGAGGCCTTAGGTAACCATCTGCATCCTTAATAAAAAATTTAAAAGGAACACCCAATGGGACAGATCCGACGCTTCTAAATTCAGATTCTGAATTACCGGATGTCCACAGTAACATGAAATCTATCATATTTGGAATGTCCATATGGTTGGAAGCTCCTGAAAAAGGAGAGTTTCCATTAATTAAATTTCTTGTTTCTCTCCAATATTGTCCATCACCATCAAAGACAACACCTTGGAGAAATTCATTTCCTGTATTATTCGCATTAATAGCCTCATAGTCCTCTTTTGTTCCTCCAAAATATTCCGAGGCCATTGCTGCATTCCACCTTTCTCGTAAATGGTACATGCCCCAGTATTGACTATTGAGGTAAACATGAACGAATCTTCCGTGAGGGGCAATGTTACCCATTTCAAGCATACTATCGTCTGTAAAGCGGTTGGACATGTAGGCGCCCCTATCGATCATATCATGTGAACCAGATCTAAGATTGATACTGTCGAATTCCTGAGCTGGGGGGGTATCGTATTCGAATCCATCAAAGATGGGGTATCTAAGTTTGGTTGCTCCATATTCCCCTCTGAAGTAGATTCTGAATGATTTTTTTGAGAAGTTTGTGAAATAGCCTCCAAAGTGAGTAACTCCTGCGTTTTCTTGGAATCCCTTTTTCCCATCAGGAAAGATCATTTCAATTGATAAAAGCTTTTCTTCTTCTGTGTTGAGCCGATTAGGTTCTGCCAAAGAAAGCGATATGGTAGGAAGACCTTTTAATGCATCAATCATTAAAGGTTTGTATCTAGCGTTTTCGGTTATGCTACTACTCATTGTTCTTTGTTTGACTACATCTTCAGTAAAAACATAAGTATGTGTATCAATGTTAGTTGATGAGAAATTTGATTTGTATGCTATTGCTCTGACTACTGTTGTTTGATCAATTGTTATTGGTGCAGAGTATATCTCTCCAATGGATTCAGAAGGAGGGGTTCCATCTAAAGTATATCTGATCTCAGCTCCTTCGGTGGCACTTGTTATTTCAAGCTCAAAAGGATCCTCATAAAATCCTCTTTTGGTACTAAATTTGGTATCTTTTACTAGCCCTTTGATGATTTTTTTATTTAGTTCACTGGGAGAGGGGATTAAAAAATAACCTAATTCAGGCTTATCGATGTTTGTTTTCTTTGCCTCTATTGCTGGGGAGATTAAAAAGTCAGAGCTGTTCGTTGATCCATTCAAGCCGTGTATAGCAAGAAGGTTTGTACCATTGTTTAAAGGTGCTGATATAGGGTATTCAAAAAAGCTTATTGCGTCGTTTTCGTTTGACCTATTAGATGTAGATCTAGAATTCCACTCTGGATCATTAGGGGCGCTCTCAGAGTGTATCTGTTTACCATTGAGGTAAGCAATGAAGCCATCTTCCCATTTCATTTTAAGTGATAATTCATTAATGCCTCTAGGGTCATCAATATTGAAGGGTATTCTTATATAAATTGATGAATTTTTTCCGCGCATCGAAGTGTTTACATCACCACCTTCACCTATGTGTGGTATGTATTTGGAAGTGTTATCGTAACCAATGCCAGTGTTTCCAGTATTCCAATCTGAGTCATCAAATGAATCCTTATTCCAATTAGTGATGGTAGAATCAGGAACTTTCCATTTTGCTTGGCTTCCCTCTTGTAAAAGAGAAATGTTTTGAGGTTCTCCGTAACCTTCTCCGAATG
The DNA here is from genome assembly GCA_002684575.1 of Verrucomicrobiales bacterium. Lineage (GTDB taxonomy): Bacteria > Verrucomicrobiota > Verrucomicrobiia > Verrucomicrobiales > DEV007 > EC70. Next base: position 14,239 of record NYVP01000129.1, on the reverse strand, counting down.
AAACATCCTCGAATTGCTCAGGGTAATTTGAAAACTCGCTTGCTATTGTGAGGCCGTCAGGCATTACCAACGCCAAGTAACCTCCTGATGAATTAAGTCTGAAATTGGTATGGAGCTCACTTTGTGGATCTTTTTTATCTTTACCTGAGGCAAAGATAAGAAGATATCCATCGTCGTTAAAATTGGTAGGAGGGATTGTCCATTTAGTTAAATTTTGAGGGTCATCTGTTAGATGGTATCCACCTAAATTACCTTCTTCGCCATTTGAGTTCCAGAGCTCAATCCAGTCACTGTTTTCCTCATCCTCATCAAGAATACCCTTATTGTTATTCGCAAGAAATTCACTTATCGAAGCACTGCTTAAAGTATCAGATGATAGGATGCCTTTGCCTATAAATAAGCATAATATGATGCTGGCAATAGTCTTTGCTTTAATAAAATAATCCATTACTTGAATTATAAAATTACCAGCCTGCCCCTTTAACTTTTGTCTGAACTCTGCAGATATACATATCAGCCGTTAAGTATAGCATTGAGCCATCGTTACCCCAGCCACAGTTGGCTGTTTTTTCGCCGCTACTGATTCTTCCTAAAAGTTTACCTTCAGGATTGAATACCAAAACTCCACCCGGACCAGTTGCCCAGACATTTCCTTTATTATCAACTTTAAGACCATCTGGTAGTCCGGGTAAATTTCCAACATCTTTTGTAGCGTCGTAAAATAATTCGCCCTTACTTAGTGTTCCGTCCTTATTGACCGAAAACTTTTTCCATATTGCTGACTTAGGATCAGACTGTGCAACATAGAGGTTTTTTTCGTCAGGCGAAAATGCTATCCCGTTAGGCCGGGTCATTTCTTTTGTTAAAAGTGTTAGTTCACCAGAATTTGATAATCTATAAACTCCACAAAAATCTAATTCTCTTCTAGGGTCATTATATCTTTTTGGTAGTCCATAGGGAGGATCTGTGAAGTATAGATCTCCGTTTGAGTGATAGCATGCATCGTTAGGGCTGTTGAGTCTTTTCCCTTGGTAGTTGTTAACAAGAGTCATTTTTCCTCCTTTTTTACTCATTACTGAGATTCTTCGATCTCCGTGTTCGCACGAAACTAATCTTCCTTTTGAATCCAAGATTAGACCATTGCTCCCTGGTTCGTTACCGTAGTCGGTAGCTCCAGTGTATCCTGATGGTTTGAGAAACAAATCAACACCAACGCCTTCTTTCCATTTCATAACTGAGTTTCGTGGGATGTCAGAAAACAAAAGATGGCCACCTTCATCGTCATTTATCCATACTGGACCTTCGGCCCAGATGAAACCATCCGCTAAGACCTCTATTTTTGCATTTTCATCGATGAGCTCATTGATCTCAGGTGATAATCTTAATATTTCTCCAATCGAAGGAAAGTTTTTTGTATCTATTGTGCTTATAGCTGGGGTTGAGGCGGATTGTGATAATAAAGAGGCTGTTCCTATTATAAGCCACCATAAGAATATCTGAGTTTTCATATTTTTTATATTAGGCCTTGAGATGAGTTCTTAAAAGCAAAACTATACTTTTTACTTAATTGAAGGTTTTAATGTATAAACTGATTTAAAATATAAAGGTTATAGATAAACATGTATGGTTGATTCTTTAATTTCATAAATGGATAAGAAAAAAAAATCGGGCAAAAGTTTTGAAAAACTGGCCATCNGCGAACCTGGCCANAANACACNTAATTACCCTTNAAAATCAAGGGGNGGNGCNAAGCTNTTTTCATTATTTTTCTCTCTCTTGTTAAATGCAGGAATATTATTGGTTTTAATGCTAATTAGTATCTCGGTTTTTAGGCAGGAAGTGGTAGAATTGGTTTTTGAGACAGGTTCAAATGAGACCAAGTTCGAAAATAATAAAAAGAGNTTTCAGATCTCAAAGAAACAAAAGCCTCAGCCTGCTAATGCATCAGCAGCGTCTCCAGTTATTTCTGCTGTTAATTTTTCAAATAATGCAGTGTTTGCCATTGAAGATAATGGGGCTTTGCAAAATTTTGGTATTGGTGATGGGTGGGGTAAAGGTGCGGATTTTGGATCAGGTCAAAAAGGGGGTAGTATTGGTTTTTTTGGGTCGAGATCAGTTGCAGAAAGAGTTGTGTTTGCTGTCGATGTTTCTGGTTCTTTATCGAAAATGCAATTTAGCATGATAAAGCGAGAATTGATTAAATCGCTCGACAGGCTTGCTCCATCAGTAGAATATCAAGTCATTTTCTTTTCTGGTCCCGCTTGGTTTGCAGAAGATGAACAAAGTGTAAAAAACAGGACTCATACTGTCGTTCACGAAGGTAAAGAATACATTTGGAATACTCAGGGTGGCGCCAGCAGATATTATATAGAATCTAGAGAAGATTTGTATTCCTCATCCTGGATTAGAGCGAGTCAGAGAAACATTAAAAAAACCATTAATAGGGTTGAGTTAGTCAAGAAGTCTTTTGGAACTGATTGGAGACATCCTTTGAAAATGGCTTTAAATATGAATCCTTCCCCAGATGTAATTTATTTTCTTACTGATGGAGTTGTAGGTAACGGTCAGCAAGCAGTCGACGAGGTGATTAAAATGAATAAAAGGGGACCTAGAGCCAAAATATTCACAATTTCAATGATGCAACCGAAAGCAGAAGATCTATTGAAAGATTTAGCGGATCGCACTGGTGGTGGTTTTTCTATAGTTCTTCAGAATGGTGAAGTTGAGAAAATGACAAACAAAAAGTAACAATCGACAAAAAAGTTACGAATTTTGATCATCCTCTCTAGTGGATTTTATATATATCTCCCTCAGTTGTTTGAAATCGACTGAAGAGGGGCTAGCTGACATTATATCGATACCTCTATTGTTTTTCGGAAAGGCAATTACTTCCCTGATGCTTTCCTCGCCAGCGATTAGCATAACTAACCGGTCAAAGCCAAGTGCAACTCCCCCATGAGGTGGAGCACCAAAGCTAAATGCGTCAAGTAGATGACCGAATTCCTCTGATGCTTGATCTTCGTTAATTCCTAACGCTGAAAACATTTTGCTTTGAAGTGAACTTTCATGAATTCTTATTGATCCTCCACCNATCTCGTTGCCATTTAAAACAACATCATAGGCTTCTGCNCGAATGTCTCCNAACTTTGACTCATCATCAAGAAGGTGTTCATCTTCTTTTTTTGGTCTGGTAAAAGGGTGGTGTACAGCATTCCACTTATCTGTTTCCTTGTCTTTTGCCAATAGAGGAAANTCTGTTACCCAAAGGAAGTCAAGTGCGGAGCTTTCTTTTGTGAGACCTAGATACTGTGAGCACTCAAGGCGTATTCTACCTAGGACTTCACATACGTTTAACCAATCCCCTGCACCAAATAAAATGAGATCCCCCTCTTCAATTGACATNGCTNCTGAGAGCTCCTCTTTTTCTTTGTCTGAAAAGAATTTTACTATTGGAGATTTCCATTCACCATCTTCAACTTTTATAAATGCCAAGCCTTTAGCTCCNTGAAGTTGAGCTGTTTCTGTAAGATGATTCATCTGGCCTGTTGTGACACATGCAAAGTTTTTTGCATTGATGGCTTTAACGACGCCTCCATCTTTAATTGCTCCACTGAAAACTTTAAACTCACTATCTGAGAAGGTTTCACAAAGGTCTACAAGTTCAATTCCAAATCGGGTGTCAGGCTTGTCGCTTCCGAACTTATTCATTGCCTCATCGTATGTCATTCTTTGAAATGGCAAATTGATTGAGGTGTCGACAGCTTCGTTGAAACATCTTTTCAGAAGCCCTTCAATTAAGCTAATAATGTCTTCAGTCGTAACAAATGATGCTTCGATATCGACTTGCGTGAATTCAGGCTGACGGTCTGCTCTTAGGTCTTCGTCTCTAAAGCATCTTGCGATTTGAAAATATTTTTCAACACCTGCTACCTGAAGAAGTTGTTTGTATTGCTGGGGGGCTTGAGGAAGTGCATAGAACTTACCTGGATTCAACCTTGAGGGAACAAGAAAATCTCTCGCGCCTTCGGGTGTGCTTTTGCTTAAGATAGGTGTTTCGATTTCAAGATATCCACCTTCGTCTAGAAAATCTCTGCATGATTTTGCGACCCTATGTCGGATTTGAAGATTGCGGGCCATTCTTTCTCTTCTTAAATCTAAGTATCTGTACTTGAGCCTGATGTCTTCATTAGAGAGTTCTTTGTCAAGTTGGAATGGTAAAACCTCGGACTTATTTATAATTTCTAAAGAACTAGCGACAAGTTCGATTTCTCCAGTCTGAATGTTAGGGTTGACTGTCGATTGACCCTCTATCTCGGGTCTTTCTGAAACAGTTCCAGTGACCCTGACGATATCTTCTTGTCTTAAGCTGTGAGAATGTTTGGCAGCTTCAGCATCTTCCTCACTTCTAAAAACAGCCTGTGTTATACCTTCTCTATCTCTGACATCAATGAAAATAACACCGTGATGGTCCCTCTTAGTATTAACCCAACCTATGATTGTGGCTGTTTGGCCAATGTGTTCTTTTCGTAATTCGTTGCAATTGTGGGTTCGCATTTTAGATGGTTTTTTAGGTTTAGGAAATTAAGGGGGGATCAAGAGGGGAGCTTTTTATTGTTTCAACAGTGCTGGGGATTTCTTCAACATTAATTTCGATTTCGGTTTTGTTTGATAGATCTTTAACCTTAATTTTAGGGTACTCTCTACCAACAATAATAGCCGTTCTGGCTTTTAGGTTTTCAGCACTGCTAAACTGTTTAGCGACCTTTGTTTCAGATAGAGAATGAATAGTTTTATGACCTTTATCACGAAGTTTTTGAATAATTTCGATCGCCTCAATCCTTTTTGACTCGTCAGCAATTATGACATACACATCAGCAGCGTCATTTACTGCCAAGTGATTCAGTAATTGGGAATTTGCACTTTTAGTGCTTTTGATAAGATCACCAATGACAACATCACCCATAGCAAAGCCACAAGCTGGTATGTCTGTAGCCCCATCGCTGATCACAGAACACAATTTATCATATCGACCTCCTCCTGCCACAGCTCTCATGTTCTTTTTAGTGTCAAATACTTCAAAAACTGTACCTGTGTAATAAGCCAATCCTCTAACTACATTCAGATCGATTTTAATAAAGTCTGACAACTCGCGAGCTTTTAGGTTATTTAGAATGTGATGGAAATGGGTCTTCTCGTGGCTAGAGTTAATAAAGTTATTTACCGCTTCTAATGAAGTTCCTAAATTCTCAAGATCGTGTTGCGTCTTTTCAACTTTTTGTCTTTCAAGTTTGTCTATTGTTTGAAGAAACTTTTCATGAGAAGACTCATTTATTAATTCTGAATTAAGAAAATCTAACCAAACCTTGCGATCGCTTAGTCTTATAACAAAATCATTATTACTAAAACCCATNGAACGCATGATATCTATAGCAAATGAAATGATTTCAGCATCTGCNTCTATAGATTTTTCACCCAGTATGTCAGTATTGAGTTGATAGAATTCTCTTGTTCTTCCTTTTTGAGGTTTTTCATATCGGAAAAACTGNCCTATTCCATACCACCTTAAGGGTTTTTTGTAATCTCTTTGTCTAGCGACTGCCATTCTAGCTAGAGTAGGAGTGAGTTCAGGCCTCATGGCCACTGATCTTTCTCCTCGATCCTCAAAATGAAATAATTGAGTTAATATTTCTTCACCGCTCTTTTTTTTATATAATTCAGCAGGTTCAAGTATTGGGCCATCGTATTCATGAAACCCATAAATCGCGGAAACTTCTCTCCATTTAGAAAAGATATAATTTCTTATTGCGCAATCTTCAGGGAAAAAGTCCCTAAAACCTGGCAATTTCTGTATATTTTCAGCCATTTCTTGATCTGTAGCCGTCAAAGTTGGATGATAAGCGACGAAATTCAACTGTTTTGAGAAATGAGTCCATTAGAGCAAACTGCTTTTTATATGCCTTATGCTTAGTAAACTAAGATTAAGTAATTTTCGCTGCTTCGAGAAAATTGATTGTAATCTAGATGAGATGACGACAATTTTCATAGGTGATAATGCTCAGGGTAAGACAACAATCCTTGAGTCTATTTGTCTTCTGATGAGACTACAATCACCCAGAACTAGTAAGATTGTTGATCAGATTAAATTAGGTGCAACAAATCTATCTGTGGAGGGAAATTTTTCTGGTAAAAAGATTTTTTATGCCTTTTCAGGCAATAAAAAGAGAATGCAAGTTGATGGTCAAAAATTTAGTAAGCGCAAAGATTACCTTCACGAAACGGCATTGGTTGTATGGATTGGAAATGATGACATTCTTCTATTGAGAGGTGGATCTGATTTAAGAAGGAGATATTTGGATTTTGGAGCATCACAAATGAATCTTGCTTACCTGTCGGCTTTGAANGCATATAAGAGGGCACTTCGAGCAAGGAATTTTCTACTCAAAAGAGACTCAATTCCAAATTGGAATCAGATAAAACCTTATACTAAATTATTAATTGAAAATGGTTCTGTAATTGCAGAGCAGAGGGCGCTTTTAGTAGAACAGTTGAATAGGCATGCGAATGAGTTTCAATATATTATCAGTGGTGAAGATGAAAAATTAGAAATAGTTTATCAAAGATCTGGAGATTGCANCTTGTCAGAATCTTTTGAAGAAATTCGAGATGAAGAAACAAAGCAACGCTCAACTTTAGTTGGCCCACACCGTGATGATATTTTACTNAAAATTAATGGNCTAGATGCATCTAAATTTGCTTCTGAAGGGCAGCAACGTAGTATCGTGTTGTCATTAAAAATGGCTCAATTTTTGGTTTTGAAAGAAATTAAAAATAAGAATCCAATTTTATTGATTGATGATATTTTTGGTGAATTAGATAGCTCTAGAAGAATCAAATTCTTAACTTTATTACCTAAAGAATCACAGAAATTCATTACAACTACGAATTTAGATTGGTTGCCTAATTGTCAGTTTCAGACTTATAAGAAATTCATCATTGAAGCCGGAAAAATTAATTAACTAATTGATTAGGTCCATTGTAAATCTAGATTGTAATTATTTGTGATGATAAAATTTAAGTATTTAAGGAAATTACTATGCGTTTTCCTAATTGTCTCTCTTAGTTCGTGTTCGTTTGATTCAATTTTTTCTTTCAAGAGGAAAGCTGCTCCAAGCAGTAGTTTAGTCTATGATCCGAATTTACCGGTTAAAGTAGTAAGAACAACATCATATAGTCATCGTGAAAAAGAAAAAGGGGGGAAATATGGAGCACTCACAGCCTCTGGTAGACGTTTGAGGTATGGCAAAATAAGAAGTGCCGCAGCTGACTGGTCTCTTTACCCCTTAGGAACAAAGTTCAGAATAGTTGGACAGCCACATACGTATGTTATTGAAGACTATGGAAGATCTTTAGTTGGAACTGAAACTATAGATATTTATAAACCTACTTTGAGAATGATGCGCTCATGGGGGACAAGAAATGTTAAAATTCAAGTCTTGGAGTGGGGTAGTTTTAAAGCCAGTGAAGATATTTTAAAAGGGCGCTTACAGTATAACCATGTTAGGCGCATGTATTATTCTATAAAAGCTAGATCATAATAAACATCTGCGAATGAATGATGGATTATTAATTTTTATCAATTATTGGATCAATGACTAGGGGTGATCGTGCACAAAGAGTAATGGAGATCCTTTCAGCCTTGTATCCAGAGACACCAATTCCTTTAAATCATTCAAACGAATTCACTCTTCTGATTGCCGTTCTTTTATCTGCACAATGTACTGATGAGCGGGTTAATAAAGTAACACCAGAATTATTCGCAATGGCAGATAATTCCAAAGNAATGTCCAANGTTCCTGTTAATAAAATTAGGGAAATNATCAGACCNTGCGGCNTGTCGCCNAGAAAATCGAAGAATATAANAGATCTCTCTATTTTGATTAACACCAAACATGGAGGAGANGTTCCNAGCACTTTTGAAGAGCTAGAAGCTTTACCTGGCGTAGGGCATAAAACTGCATCAGTTGTAATGTCACAAGCTTTTGGCGTTCCCGCTTTTCCAGTGGATACTCATATNCATCGTTTAGCTCAGAGATGGGGGTTTACTAGAGGTAAGAACGTAAAACAAACAGAAGCTGACCTTAAGAAAATTTTTCCTGTTGATAATTGGAACAAACTTCACCTCCAGATGATTTTTTATGGCCGTGAATATTGTACNGCAAGAGGATGTGATGGAANAATTTGTCCAATGTGCCGAGAGTTATACCCAAACAGGAAAACTCCAAAAAAAATAAATAAAGCTTAGCAGTAAATTACTGTTTCTTGGTGCNGATGATTACTTTGTTTTTTTCGAATCTCGCACTATTAATTTTTTTTGTATAATTAGANAAAGAATCATCATTTTTGTACATCTCGAGCTGATCCTGAGATGACCATTTTTCAACGATTTTGTTAGGCATAGTGGAGCCGTTGTCTGGAGTAAGATTTTTGACTCTTAAAAAGACCCTGCCATTTTCAGCTTCCAAAAATAGTTCCATTTCACCATTCCAGTATCGCCTATCTTGCCAGGGTAAAAATTTTCGAATTTTTCGTGAACAAATTAATTTGATACTTCCATCACTGCTGATCGATTTAAAAAAATAGGCTCCCTTAAGGTCCGATAAATAAGAGTGATTTGATATAAGGATATTTAATTCTTTTACTGAAAGATCAAGTTCCGTGATTTCTTGTTCAGATGAGTTTAATTGCTTAATGAAACTATCAANTTTTATATTTATTTTTTTAACTTCGTTCTCGGTTCCTTTTTCTTCCGGAACAGAAATAGGTTTATCATCAGTATAGGGAATAATCTCTTCAATAGTCCTTATTCCTGTGACCACTATATTTATAACAACTCCAATCATAAAGGCTGATAGTAAACAAAAGATGATACATCCATATTTGATTCCTTTAGAATCATCCGGATTGGGTTGTTTTTCATTTGTTTGCATGTTTGTTGATTGGGTATCCACCATTCTTGTTTTCTTTATTATAATGAATGTTTTCTTTTTATTAATTCCAATATTAAGTCATCGTTGAGTTTAAACGCTATTTATCAATAATTTAATNAAGAAATGCGCATNTTANTAGCTATGTCAGGGGGNGTCGANAGCAGTGTTGCTGCTGCGTGCTTACTCAAAGAGGGGCATGAGGTTGAAGGTGCGTATATGAAGAACTGGATTAATGAGGATAACATCACAGGTAATTGCCCTTGGCAGCAGGATATTGATGATGCTAGTGCTGTTGCTAGCTTTTTGGGAATAAATTTTCAGGTTGTTAACATGATGAAAGAATACCGTGAGAAGATCGTCCATTATTTGCTTAAAGGTTACCAAGATGGAATAACTCCTAATCCAGATGTTATGTGTAACAGGGAGATGAAGTTTGGTGTCTTTTTAGATTATGCTATGGAGCAAGGTTTTGATGCAGTCGCTACGGGTCATTATGCAAGAATACAGGATAATAGGGATGGGACTAAAGATATACTATGTGGTAGCGATCCAAACAAGAATCAAACGTACTTTCTTGCCATGTTAGATCAGCGTCAGGCTTCAAAAGCAGTATTCCCGATTGGACACTTGCTCAAGAAAGATCTTCGTGGTCTTGCTTCCGAATTTGGTTTGCCAAATGCAGGGAAGAAAGATAGCCAAGGGATTTGNTTTATTGGAGAAATAAAAATGTCAGACTTTTTGAGGAATTATGTTTCTGATAGTCCAGGTAATATAGTGAACTTGAATGGTGATATATTAGGTCAACATANNGGGCTNCATCTTTATACTTTAGGNCAACGTAAGGGAATTGGAATTCCTTCNAATGTATATAAAGAGGCTTTTGTTGTTGTTGGAAAAAACAGTGATGAAAATGAACTAATAGTTGGGTTTGATTCCAAGGAAACTCCCCGCCTTTATGCNTCGAAATGTTTGATAAATGGTCTTTCTTTCGTAAATAGGGTACCCAAAGAAAATGAAACTGTATTTGCTCAGCCACGATACCGAACTCCTGCTATTCCAGCTAAAATACAATTTAGAAAATCAGAGGAGCGAAAAGCAGAATTAGTTTTTGACGAACCTCAAAGAGCACTAACTCCAGGGCAAATTTGTGCTTTTTATTCGGATGAGGTGTTATTGGGAGGTGGCTTCTTTGAATCTATAGACTATTCTTGACTGCTGGTGATCTCTGCAATTGCCTCGATTTCTACTCTGCAATCAAGGGGCAAGGAGGCCACTTCTATAGTTGACCTGGCTGGTTTATGGTTACTGAACCTCTCTTCATAAACCGTATTAAATTCTTTAAATTCGTTCATGTCCTTCAAGAAGACCGTAGTTTTAATGATATTTTCGAGAGAGAGCCCCTCGCTTTCAAGAATTGATGATAAGTTATTGATAACTTGATTCGTTTGAACTGTGATTTCATCCTCAACTAATGAGGATGTCAATGGATCAATGGGGATTTGGCCGGATGTAAATAATAATTTTCCGGATTTAACTGCATGTGAATATGGGCCAATCGCAGCGGGTGAATTAGGATCATTTACCAATTTCATGAATAAATATAAGTTTTTTATTTTTGGATTGCTTCATCAAGTCCTTTTTTCATTGCATCAATAGGAGCTTCCTGATTAAACCAAGTTTCAAATGAGATTGCTCCTTGGTGTAGTAGCATAGAAAGCCCATTTGCTGTTCTTGCTCCAATTGATTTTGCATCTCTTATTAGTTTTGTCTTACTTGGGCTGTATATCATATCATATACAAGGTGATGTGGTTCTAAAATATTTTGAGGTATCAAATCCGGGTCAGAGCTATTCATTCCTATTGGGCTAGCGTTTATAATTAGATCTATATTCCCGATTTCATTTGCAAGTTCAGTATTAGACCATTCGCTAACTTTGAGTCTCGATGAGTCTCGATGAATATTGTCATCTAGGAAATCAGGTTCGATTTCGGATGCAATTTTTTCGGCTTTATCTTTGGTTCTGTTTACCAAGACCAATCTTTCAACTTTCTCCATTGCGCATTGTATAGCAACAGCTCTTCCGGCTCCTCCACCAGCACCAAGTATCATTACGCGCAGGTCGCGTATATCAATAGAGAATTCCTCTCTTATTGCTCTTACCAGACCAGGGCCATCGCTATTTGATCCTATTATTTTATCGTTTTCGAAACTTATAGTATTAACAGCACCCATACGTTGGGCTGCCTTATCAATGTGATCACATGCATTTAATGCGGCAAATTTCAAAGGTATAGTGCAGTTTGTTCCATGAAATCCAAGTTCACGGATCAAACCTAAGGCCTCAGTAAAATTCTCTTCTGGGACTCTGATTTTTATATATTCTCCATTTATTCCACAGATTTTTAAAGCAGGGTTATGCATTTGTGGAGAAAGAGAGTGCTTAACAGGATCACCAAAAACCGATAATACAGCGAGGGGATCATTGGGAGGAGATTTTTCAATCCATTCCTTAAGGTGCTTTAATTCATAAGCTGGGCTTTTTTCATTCATCAGAACAATTAGTGGGAAAAATTTTACCTAGCCTTTTATTGATCCGTTTTACTGTATCATCTTTTCCAATGCTTTCTAGGGTTGGCATAAGATCAGTTCCTTGACCGACTCCCGTAGCGCATACTCTAAGAGGAAACATGAGAGAGCCTAGTTTCTGATCAATTTCCGAAGCATGTTTTTGAAGTGCCTCTTTAATATTTTCCGAGGTCCAGTGTTCGATTTTTTCAAATTTATCCATTAATGATTTGAGGTGGTCTTTTGTTTCATGTTTAGATTGAATTTTCGCCATAGAACTTTCATCAATAGGAAAAGATTCATCCATTATCGGTGCTAATACATCAGCTATATCAGATAAGCAATTAATTCTAGACTTTGTTAGTAGTGTTAGTTCATCGGGTGCTCCTTCTGAATATTCTTTTGCGACTTTAAGAAAATCTGAATCTTGAAGCTTAGCTATATATTGAGAGTTTATCCATTTAGCCTTATCCAAATCGAATCTAGAGTTACTATTGTTTAAATGATCAAAATCAAATAATTCAATTATTTGATTCGTCTCGAGTATTTCTCTGTCATCTTTTGGTGACCACCCTAGTAATGCTATATAATTAATTAAAGATTTTGGTAAAAATCCATTATCCTTATACCATTCTATTCCTGATCCTGCGTCTCTTTTACTCATTTTAGAACCATCATTATTTAGGATTAATGGTATATGTGCGAAAACAGGTGGTTCTTTTTCAAAAGCATTGAATAAAGCTACATGTTTTATAGTGTTAGTTAGGTGATCCTCACCCCTAAGAATGTGAGTAATTTGCATTTCAATGTCATCGACTACATTCACGAAATGAAATAAAAACGTTCCATCTGGTCTGCGGATAATAAAATCAGGATTAGTTTCTATTTCGGTTCCTTTCTCTTTATCCCAAGCTTTGCTGCCAGTAGTTGATAAGTTGATTGACTGTGGGCCACAAATTTGATCGTGAAAATTAATTTCACCCTTAGGTACTTTGAATCTGGTTGCGCCATCCTCATCATAGATTAGATCTAAATTTCCTAACCTTTCTAAATATTCTTCATATATTCCCTGCCTTTGGCTTTGATGGTACTCACCTTTTTCAAGGTTTTGGCTTGGTCCTTCATCCCAATTTAAACCAAGCCAATTTAGCCCTTTGATAATGGCTTCACATGCCTCATCTGTATTTCTCCCTTCATCAGTATCCTCAATACGGAGGACAAAACTTCCATTATGCCTCTTTGCGAACAACCAATTGAAAAGGGCAGTTCGAGCTCCACCTAAATGTAGATAGCCGGTCGGTGAGGGCGCAAATCGAGTTTTAACTTTTGTGGAATTCATCTTCTGATGCACAATCATGGGCGCTTGTAGCGAGAAGGTCAAAAAAATCTCATTAAATTATAGATATTTTTATTTCTTTTTCATGTCCTAAGTGATTGCTAGATTATTCGGATGTTTAAATTGAAGTTACATTGGCAAATTCTTACTGCTCTAGTTTTAGGGGTTCTTGTTGGAACAATTGCACAAACATCCCAAGGTGCTGGTGTGAAAGACTCTCCAATAGTCAATTTCATGGAGTTTATTGGAAGCACAGTTTTCATAGGATTATTAAAAATGGTTATTGTTCCTTTGATATTTTCTTCAATCGTTGCGGGAATTGCTGGAAGGGATAAAACTAAGGGCTTTGGTCGATTAGGTCTTAAAACTTTAGCCTATTACTTAAGTAGTAGTGCAGTCGCAATTATTATTGGTTTGAGCATTGTTAATATGATGAAGCCTGGTCTTGTAGATGGTTCTCCTAATCCTGATCTTGTAAAATTTATGGAGGACAATGCGGAGGAGTTTAAGAAGAAAGGAACTTCAGTGGAGCAGTCTGCGGTAGGTGTGGATAATGATCAGAATATATTCAGCGTAATTGGCTCGTTAATTGAAAGAATGATTCCAAGTAATGTTATCCATGCTGCATCTGATAATGGATCCATGCTTTCCTTAATATTCGTCAGTCTGATAGCGGCATTTGGATTGTTAGCTTTAGAAGGTTCAGCTAAACAACAATTAGTTGGTCTAATTAAAGGTCTTAACGAGTTGATGATTAAAATTACTGGGTTCATTATGAAACTTGCTCCTATTGGAGTATTTGGTTTGATGGGGTGGACTATATCTCAAACAGGACCAGCATTTTTGTTCTCTATGGGTAAGTATTTTCTAACAGTTATTATTGCTCTTGGAATTCATTTTGTAATAGTTCTTCCATGCTTACTGTTTCTGATTGGTAAAGTGAACCCATTGAAACATTTCTTTGCCATGAAAGAGGCTCTTTTAACATCATTTTCCACAGCTTCTTCATCAGCAACTTTACCAGTTACTCTAAAATGTTTGCAGGAAAATGCTGGGGTTTCCAAACGAATTTCAAGTTTTGTTTTACCGCTTGGTGCAACTGTTAATATGGATGGTACTGCGCTCTATGAGTGTATCGCTGTATTGTTTATAGCTCAAGTGATGGGGATTCCTCTTGAATTCTCGGCTCAGTTTACGATTGTTGTATTAGCGCTTTTAACGAGTATTGGTGTTGCTGGAGTTCCGTCTGCGAGCTTAGTTGCAATTGTGATCATTCTTCAGAATGTTGTTGTGCAAGATGCAAGGTTGGATGGAGCTTTTGCTGCAATTGGTGCAATTTATGCAGTCGAT
>NYVP01000128.1 GCA_002684575.1 Verrucomicrobiales bacterium | reverse complement strand
AATATGCTGTCAAATATAGAGACCGTTTTGGTTATTCTAGCGGACCCAGAGCATCACCTGTTCTTGATGATGACATCTTAATACTTGCTGGCGTTACAGCTCAGTTGCGAGCTATTGAAATTAATACAGCTAAAGAATTGTGGCATATTGATTTGCAGAAAAAATATGGGCATGAACTGGGCTTTTTTGGTTATGGTCCTGCCCCATTTATATGGAAAGATCTTGTTTTAGTTAACGTCGGAGGAGTTGGTAAAGACAAGAGTAAAGGGGTTTGTGTTGCTGCATTTGACCGTAAGACGGGAAAAGAAGTTTGGGTTTATAAAGATTCGTGGGGGGCTAGTTATTCGTCTCCAATCGTAAAAAAGATAAGAGGCAAGGAAGTTCTTTTAGTTTTTGCCGGAGGTGAGAGTAGGCCTGCGCATGGTGGATTGCTTGCCTTGGATCCAAGTTCAGGAAAATTGTACGACAGATTTTCTTGGCGTGCCGACAGCTACGAGTCAGTCAACGCTTCTGTTCCAGTGGTGATTGGTGAGGACAAAGTTTTTATATCTGAATGTTACGGTAAGGGAGGGGCTCTACTGAAATTTGATGAAAATTATAAAATTTCAGTTCAATGGGAAGAAAGAAAATTTGGAATGCATTGGATGACACCATTAGTTATGAATGATCACATTTATGGATTTTCTGGCAGGAATAAGCCTGACGTGCAATTTAAATGCGCAAAAGTGAGCGACGGTTCTATACTTTGGCAGGACGACATGCGCTATCAGTTTGAGTTAAATGGTAGAGATTTAACTCTAAGCTTCTTTAGAGGCAGTTTACTTAGATGTGAGAATAGAGTTTTTGGACTTGGTGAGGATGGAGTTTTCGCAGAATTTATGCTTTCCCCAAAGGGTGTGAAAATATCCTCTCAATCTCAACTCTTCGTAGCCGAACAGTCTTGGGCTCTTCCAGTGATTCACAAAGGTTTACTCTATATTTCTCAACATACTAGAGGGTTCGTTAATGATACCAAGCCTCGTTTAATGTGTTTTGACTTTAGAGAAGAAAGCTCTAATTAATTCTCTTTATAAAATTGAACCAGGAGAATAATTTGCTCCTTCAGGATAGCTGTTTTTAACTATATTTACTTTTTCCAAAAAATCATCAATTTGAGAACTTGCAGACCCTGCTCTGGTTGCTGCAATTGTAATAAGTTCGTCTAATCTTTCTTTTGTTATACCAGATCGATTGTCATTAGATAATCTTTCGATCAGATCATTTTCAATAGCTTCGCCAGACCGCAGTGCTTTTAGTGCTGCAACCGCATGCTCTTTTATGACTTCGTGTGCTTCTTCTCTACCAGTCCCACTTTGTACGCACTCCATTAAGAAGGTGGTAGTTGTTAAAAAAGGTAAATACCTTTTATTTTCCTTATGTATAACCTCTGGATAGATATCCATTTGATTGAGGATTGTTAAAAAAGTTTCTAGCAAGCCATCTGCTGCAAAAAATGAATCAGGTAGCATTACTCTTCTAACTACCGAACATGAGACATCGCCTTCATTCCATTGATCTCCTGAAATTGAGCTAGCCATAGTTAGGTATCCTCTCATGATGACGTGAAAGCCATTAACTCTTTCACACGAGCGTGCATTCATTTTATGTGGCATGGCTGATGAGCCGACTTGGCCTTTAGCAAACCCTTCGCCAGCAAGTTCATGGCCTGCCATAAGTCTTAGTGTTTTACAAAAACTAGAAGGTGCTGAACATATTTCGGTTAGTATGGATACGACTCTAAGATCAAGTGACCGGGGATATACCTGACCGACATTCTGAGCCGTTTTCGGCATACCGAGATGTTTTGATATTTTGTTTTCAAGTTCTGAGACCTTTGATGGATCGTCACCGAACAAAGCCAGTTGATCCAATTGGGTGCCTACTGCGCCCTTAATACCTCGCGCTGGATAATTGTTAATGGTTCCCTCTAATGCATTAAATGCTCCTAACAGCTCCTCTCCAAACATGGCGATTCTTTTTCCCATTGTTGTGGTTTGTGCTGCCACGTTATGCGTTCGAGCGGTTATATAGACGTCTTTCCATTCTTCAGCTTTCCTGGCTAACTCAATTAGAGCTGCGGAAACTTTAGTCCTAATGACTTCTAGAGATTTGAATATTTGAATTTGTTCGACATTTTCTGTGAGGTCACGACTTGTCATGCCTTTGTGGATATGTTCTTGGCCTGCGAGATCACAAAATTCTTCAATGCGAGCCTTTACGTCATGCCTAGTAATTTTTTCACGAGACATTATAGAATTCATATCCACATCATTTTTAACCTTCTCGTAATTCTCAATGTCATTACTTGAAATGTTTAGACCTAGTTCGGACTGAGCCTTCATGACGGCTATCCATAACTCGCGTTCAAGAATGACTTTGCCTTCTTGAGACCAAATGGACTTCATACTTTGAGTTGCATATCTATCAGCTAGAATATTAGGAATATCAGACATTTGAAAATTTTATCTAAAGGTTAAAAATGATACAGTATTGAATGGCGGTTGCTCTGGTAAATCTTTTATGAAGAAAATTTAACGATGTTCCAATAAAATTAATCAAAAGGGATTCCTGTTTTTCTGGAGATGTCATTTAATTCCTCAATCACTGGCTCAACTAGAGGGATGCCTTCTTTTGACCGAATTTCTTCAGCTTCCCTCTCTGGATCACCTGGAATGATTGGCCCATTAGTTCCTTGTGCCGGTTTTGTTGAACGCATTGTTCTGATGTAATCATCGGTTTGCATTTTAAATTCATCTAGGTCAATAAAAGCGTCTACTCGCATGGCTCCGAAGAAATGACCAATCCCTTTGCCGACACTTTTCTCAGGAATTTCCTGGCGTAATGCAAAGGGAGGCGTAAACGGTCCCCAGTTAGCGCCACTTAGAACGGCACAAAGAAAATCAACCATTATCGCAAGTCCGTATCCTTTGTGACCACCTCTCTCTCTGTCCGACCCTAGGGGTAATAGTGCGCCACCATTAATCATTTTCTCTGGATTAATGTTTTGATTTCCCTCGCTATCAATTGCCCAGCCCTCTGGAATCTTATCTGACTTTCTGTTGGCTATTTCAATTTTCCCGTAAGCAGCAGCACAAGTCGCAAGATCGATAATTATGGGGGGTTCCTCCTTTGCGGGAAATGCTATTGCAATTGGATTTGTTCCGAGCATTCTCTCAGCTCCCCATAATGGGGCGACTAACTTTGTTGTATTGGTCATAGACCATCCTATTAAGTCTTTTTCTAAGGCTCTAATAACGTAGTACCCTGCGATTCCATAATGATTAGTATTTGAAACGCTTACCCAACCCGTACCTACTTCCGAGGCCTTGTTCATTGCGATCTCATTTGCCTTAGGCCCCACCACAAGCCCTAATCCATTGTCACCGTCTATTGTGGCAGTTGATAAAGATTCTCTTATTATTTTTATGTTAGGTTTAGGGTTTATCCTTTTGTTTTCTAACATGTCAAAATAGGTATGAAGTCTAGCAACTCCATGCGAATCAATACCTCGGATATCACTCATTGATAATACCTCAGAGGCTAACTTTGCATCTTCTTTAGGAACATCAAAGAATTCAAAAGTTTTCTGAGAAAAGTCCCTCAACCTTTCAGCAGGGTATTTAACTGTTTTTACCTCTGACATAATTTTCTAATGAATAAAATTAACCATTATCTATTTTCTCAGTAATGACTTTGGCAATGTTTAAAGAAGCCGTTGCCGCTGGTGAAGGAGCGTTACAAACATTGAGAATATTTCCATTTCTAGAAAAATAAAAATCATCAACCATTGAACCGTCCAGGCTAACGGCTTGAGCTCTGACGCCAGCAGGTGCCTTTTTGAGGTGTTCAGTTTTAATTTCAGGAACGAGTTTAGACAGGGCTTTTACGAAAGCTTTTTTACTAAATGATCTCCATATTTCCCCGAGGCCGGTTTTCCAATACTTTGATGCTAATTTAATAAAGCCCGGATAAGTTAAGGATTCTATTAACTCGTTAGGGTTAACTTTTAGTTTTTTATAGCCTTCTCGAGCGAAGGCAAGAACAGCATTGGGTCCGCACTCAATGCCGCCGTCTATCATTCGAGTGAAATGAACTCCGAGAAAAGGAAAATTAGGATCTGGTACTGGATAAATAAGATTATTAACTAGGCCTTGGGCGTTATCATTTAGTTCATAATACTCGCCTCTGAACGGAATTATTTTCATCTCAGATTTTGACCCTCCTTTTTCTGCAATGATATCTGAGTAAAGCCCTGAACAATTGATAACTTTACTCGCCTCGATTTCAATTCCTTCTACCGTTTCAATGTTTACTTTTTCTCTTGATGGTGTAATAAAGTTGACCTTTTGACCTGTTAAAATTTGCCCGTCACTAGCTTCAATTTTTTGAGCGAGAACAGAACAAAACTTTTTATAATTTATAATTCCTGCCTCGGGCACATGAATCGCAGCAATGCCTGCAGCATGGGGTTCAATCCCCTTTAACTCTATTTTATCAATTTTTTTACAACTGACATTATTAGCTTTTCCTCTTTCATAAATTTTTTGCATTGCAGGAAGTTCATTCTCAGAGGTCGCAACAATAACTTTACCACACTGCTCATAATCTACTCCTTCTTGATCACAGAATCTCTCCAGTGCTTGCTTTCCTTTTCTACAATTAATGGCTTTTAAAGATCCTGGTTTATAATAAATACCTGAATGGATGACTCCTGAGTTATTCCCAGTTTGATGAGATGATAAGGAGTCTTCTTTTTCGATAACGATTATCGATTTTTTTGGATGTGTTTTTTTTAAATGATACGCAGTCGCTAATCCAATAACACCTCCTCCAATTATGGCAATATCTGTATGTTTTATCATTAAGTTAGACGTCCTAAATTTTTGAGGGCCCTATCAAGGTGAGTATATCCACCGTCTGGATAGATAATCTGTCCAGTCGTATGTGCAGATTTTGAAGAGGCTAAAAAGACCACCATGTTAGCGATTTCCTCTGATGTAGTAAATCTATTCTCCAGAGGTATCAGTGCTTCGATCTCTTTTCTGGCCTTTTCAGGATCATTCCTTTTGGATAACCACTTTTCATACAATGGTGTCATGACCTCTGCTGGTATTACACAGTTCACTCTAACCCCATCAGGAGCAAGATCGATCGCCCATTCTCTTGTTAAGGCATTAAGTCCACCTTTTGACGCGGCGTAACCGGAAGTGCCACCTTGGCCTGTTTCTGCAACTTTTGAACCAATATTTATAATAACGCCTCTTGTTTTCTTTAAGTCATTTATAAAGTGATGTGCGAGTGCAAAAGGGTGAACAAGATTTCGGCTTAATGACTCAATAAACTTTATAGGCTCATCTTGTAAACCTATTCCATCATTCACACCAGCGTTGTTAACTAGAATGTCAATCTCTCCAATTTCTTCAGATATTTTTTTTGCTGTACTTTCGATTTCAATAAGGTTGGTAAGCTCCAGATGAAATGAATGGCCAATTCCTATTTCATTGATTATTTCCTCCGCCTCGTCTGGATTTCTTCCGAGTAAGATTGGCACGGCACCCTCTTTGGCGAAAGACCTAACAATTGATGCGCCGATACCTTTCGCTCCTCCTGTAACGACAACTTTTTTGCCCTCTAATGCGAGATCCATTTTTATTCTTCGTAAGCCACAACATTTTGTTTTGAAGATCCGAGGCCATCAATGCCAAGCTCAACAACATCACCAGGCTTTAAGTATTTTTCTGGGTTCATCCCCATGCCAACACCTGCAGGCGTTCCAGTAGAAATAACATCTCCAGCTAATAAAGTCATAAATTGACTCAGATAACTAACCACATGATCAACACTAAATATCAGATTGGAAGTGTTGCCATCTTGCATATTTTCACCATTAACATTGAGCCACATCCTCATGTCACCGATGTTATCAATTTCATCTGGAGTGGCCATGAAAGGACCCATAGGGGCAAAAGTGTCAGCACTCTTACCTTTAATCCATTGACCGCCTCTATCTTTTTGAAATGCTCGCTCGCTCACATCATTGTGAAGAACATATCCCCCAACATGATCTAAAGCCTGATCTTGATCCACATAACTAGTTTTTTTACCAATCACTACACCGAGTTCCACTTCCCAGTCTGTTTGTTCACTTCCTCTTGGAATTATAATGTTGTCATAAGGGCCACAAATAGCGGAAGTAGCTTTACCAAAAATGAGAGGTTCATCAGGTGCGTCAAATCCTGACTCTGCAGCATGGTCCTTGAAGTTTAGACCAATACAAATTATTTTACTGGGTCTGGCTATAGGAGATCCTAAACGAATGCTATCATCTAATCTAGGGGCACTCGATTCATTCTCATTCAACCAATCTTTAAGGCTAGCTAATCCTCCAGATTCAAAAAAATTTTCATCGTAATCACTAACAAAAGATGAGACATCAATCTTTTCATCATTGCTCAATAGAATTCCAGGTTTCTCTTCACCTTGTTTACCGAATCGAATTAATTTCATGTGTTTTATATTATTTTAAATGTGTAAAGCCTCCGTCAATATCGAAAGCAGATCCCGTGACAAATGCAGCTTCATCAGAGCATATATATGCAGCTAGTGATGCAATTTCCTCTGGTTTTGCCATTCTTCCGATGGGTTGCGTGGCTTCAAGCTGTTGAAATATTTCTTTTTCTTTTCCTGGATAATTGTTTTTTAAGTAATTATCGACGAAAGGAGTATGGACTCGAGCAGGGCATATACAATTACAGCGTATACCTTGATCAACAAAGTCTCTAGCCACAGACAAGGTCATCGTATAAATGGCCCCTTTGCTAGTGGAATAGGCAAAACGGTCAGGAATCCCTAAATTAGAGGCGACGGAGGCCATGTTTAAAATGCATCCATTTTGATTTTTAATCATGGAATTTATAGAAGCCTTAATACACAGAAAGGCACCACGAACATTAACCTTCATTATTCTATCAAAATCTTCAGGATCGGTTTCGGTAATCTTTCCGATATGCGCAATCCCAGCATTATTGATTAGGATATTAATGCTGCCGTGGGTGCTTTTGATACTTGTGAATGCATTATCAACTGATTTAGTTTCGGATATATCACAATGGATGAAGTCTGCATTAATCTGTTGTGCGACACGTTGACCCTCAGATTGATTACTGTCGAGAATAATAATTTTTGCCCCCTCACCTGAAAAATGTTTACTGATTGCCTCTCCAATTCCAGATCCGCCACCTGTAATTACAGTGACTTTGTCTTTGAAATTGTTACTTGGCATTGTTTAAAGATATAATGAAATATAACAAAATATACCCCTCTATCTCAATCAATTATTAACCTGTTTGGTTTTTTTCTTCGCCTTCAATTATACGTTTAAAATCTCCCTCTTCGCAGCACAGTACAAATCCTTCCGTGAAAGATTTTAGGGCGTTCCAGACTTGTCTTATTTTTTCAGATTCTTTTTTTTCTATTGTATTGTCTTGAGCAGCTTGACTGATTTCTCCCAAGAGAGCGGAGAATTGTGCTACAATCTCATTTGTTGCAGGCATGACTTCATAGTTTTCTTCTTGTCTGCTCTCAGGGTTTCGAACGAAGTAACCTCCCGATTGTTCACATATCCATTCGATAACAGTGGGATCTTGAATTGCATTAATAAGTTCCACTATCCTATCAAGAGGATTTTTGCTTCCACTGCCAGAGCCATCATAAGGCTGACTCCATTTGTACATTAAGGAGCTTGATACACCAATTTCTGATGCAATAGATTTGATTCCACGCTTTTTACAAGATTCTTTAATCACTTGGTGGGACTTCATAAGAAATATATAATGGTTTTTCTACATTGCTTATATGCCTAAAAATTGAGGTTGCCAATAATTAAAGAAATACCATGATTACGGAAATGCTTAATAATAATGCTCCAGCAAATCGTTTGAACATAATCTTGTGACCATGTAAAGCTGCCTCATTATTTCCAAGTAATGCTCCCAATATCCATACTATCAAAACTCCCCAAAGTGCTCTAGTTGAATAAATTATATTCATTGCCGTTGCTTGCCCTAGGAATGCTAGTGAGAGATTAAGTATTAACCCTTGAATGCCAATGGCTAAGCCACCTAAGGCTGCAAAACCGATTGCTTTCCTCGGACAGGATTTTAGCGGTGAAGAAAAAAATGGCACCATGAATGAGGAAAGGACTGCCAGAACTAATACCATTGTTACAATGAATGGGATGGGTCCAAATTCAGCACTTTTATATCCTGCTAGGGTGTCACTTCCACCAAAACATGCACAAGCCAGTAAAGACCAAAAAACAGTTTTTGAATTATCCCTAAAACTCTTAAAACTGGCTCCTCCAAGAAGAAAGATTGCTGCTGCTGCCAAAATTGAACCAACCCAAATTAAACCTGGTACTTCTTCAGGTTTTAAAATAAATGAGAAAAGAGCAACGAAGATTACTTTTACGCCCATTAGAGGTGATTGAATTGATACATCACCAGATCGAATTGCAACAAAAGTAAAAACTTGCCCACCAAAAAAACATAAACCCGCAACGAGTGGCCAGCCGACATAGTTCCATTCTGGAGGTTTTTCATTAAAAGGCAGTGCACATATGAAAACCAGAAATAGAACCATATTAGAGACGAATGCAGTCCTTAAAAGTCCGCAACCCTCGCCAATTGCTCTCTTCAAAAATACGCTAGCAAATGGATAAATTACAGCGCTAGCTAAAGGAAGTAGGAAAATCATTTTAGAAGCCGGGAAAAAACCGACTATTTCCCTTTATTGCCTCTCTAGAATTTCTACTTCATAACCATCCGGATCAGTTACGAAAGCCATTTTAGATTGGTCTTCTTTGAATTTTTCTCTCCACTCATCTGGCCAGATTTCAATACCCTGATCCTCGAGTGAATCACAGTATTGAATTATATCCTCAACTCCAACACATGTATGCATTAAATCTTCTGGAAAATCGACGACAAAATCAGGAGAATAACAGAGTTCCAAAAAATGTTCACTCCCTTCAAGTTCAAGAAATGCAAGCCTGTTACCAGACGGTGAGTTGTCATTTTTTCTAGTGAGTTTGAATCCCAATTTTTCGTAGAAGGAAATTGAGCTATCCATGTTACTGACTCTGATTCTTGTATGTAAAAACTTAATGGGCATCTGAATTATAATGTTTGTATTTTAATTGTTATATTAATGATTACCAGTTTCTTGGATCGGAATTTCGAATTTTAGATTTGATGCTTTCACCATTTTTATCAATACAAGAGATGCAGTACTCATAAATAGTTAATCCATTTATTTGTTCATTAGCCCCAGCTTTTAGTCCTGGTGAATCAAATTTCTCCAATGATCCTTGAGCGCTTTTATCAACGAACCCAAGAGATTTTCCGTGGTATATTTTTTCCCAGTTTTCAGATCCTAGCTTTCGTCTGAATACATTGTATTCGGAGGCCCCGATGTGATGATTCCATTTCAATCGAACGGAATTTTTCGCAGAAAAAACTTCAGGTCTTCGAGGTTGACTTGGAGGGTCATTGTTCAAGTTAAATTCAATTGCGCTAGAAATGATCGGGGATGAGGCGGCCGGAAGTGCTGAAACTCGCAACAAGTAGTTGCCATTTTTAAGAGCATTTGTTTTGTGACGTAGTCCTCTTCCTTTAAGAACTGTCTGCCATGTTTTTCCAGAGTCTTTACTGCTTTCAAATAAATAGTTAGTAACGCTTGGAGTTCCACGAATCTGGAGATTGATACCAGATGAAGTGTTTTCTAGCTTCATAATTAGTGGTCTCCTTAAGCTTGGTTTTTCTTTCGTAAAGCTCCATTGTCCTGACCCTCTAGGCAGCGATGCTTCGACACCCATTCCGATGTATTTTGTAAGCAGCTGCTTTCCATTGGCTTGTATTTTCCACTCTCTTTTTACTAGTGGAGGTTGCACGCTGATTGAGAAGCTTTGTTGCCCAGGTCCCCATGGACTCATTCCTACTATAGTAATAGGTTTGCTTAGGCCTATGTCCCTTTGGGTTGGAGTTCCAATTATTCGACCTTCGACTCTGGCCCATTTGGGAACGTTATTGAAAGTGAATCTTACAAAAGGACCACCCCCAGTGTATTTAAGACTGTACTCAAATTTTTCTCCTACACGGAGCATTTTCTGAGGTGAAGATGTTATTGCTATTGGAGACCGCTTGAGTCCAACCATTGTAATTCCATGAATTTCTCCTTCAGAAAGAGCAAAGTTATATATTCTTAAATTATCGATCGCTCCATCAATTCCAGAAATATCTGGTTGCTTGGATGAGGAGATCTCACCGCGTCCAATTTTTATTTTATATTTCTCTTCTTTATCTTTAATGTTCTCTTCAATAGAGGTTTCTTTTTGAAGTTTAGAGTCAATATAGAGAGAGTGCTTAAGAATAGACTGATCAATTATGTTTTCATCTAAGAATTCTTTGGTAACCCAAGTAATGTGATGCCATTTTCCATCATTGATTTTTAATTCTCCGATTATTTCAAATGGATTATTACCATTTTGAGAAACTTTTATCATTCCATTCTTTGTTACCTCAAGAATTTTTGTATGACTATTGGTGCTTGTTTTATCGTGAATAAGGTTTAAAAGGGTTCCTGATTTGGTTGTTTTAACCCATACTGAAATGCTACTATTTCTAGGTATTTCTTTTTCAAAAGCAGTGTCTATTTGAGTGGATGGATTTAGCCGCACTGCGGATCCTTTTTCGAATCCGATTCCCTCTACCCATTCCACTTTATTATTATTTTTGAGGATAGCTTTTTTTTCAGGATTCTTAATGTCCCCAAATTCATTACCCTTGCCCTCATCAAATTTCCAAAACGCCAATAAACTTTTCCCTAATGAATGACTTGTTTGAGAATTTTTACCAAACATAATCCTTAAAGTTCCTCCCTCAGGCGCATAATAATTTCCAGATGAATTAAATACTATTGGATCTCTTGTTTTACTCTTTTTAGGAATCCTGTAGTCGGCGGTCGCTGCAACGTTACTGCCTTCAACTTCAAGAGTTAGGTGATCTGAGGAAATACTATGGATCAAATCTTTATTGTTACCGAAAACACTTAACTGTCTTTTATTGGTCCCAAGCTCTCTAATCAAAGCTAGTGATGAATTAACCGACCAACCTTTACCATTTAGTCTTATGTTTTCAGATCTTTTGCCAATAAATAATCTATCAGATCCTTGATCTGTATCTATCAATGTAACATTATTCAAAGGGCTATTTGCGATAACGGGAGTTGAATTAAGTGTAACCTTATTAACTGATATTTTTTCAGTCATCGGTATGACGGTAACACCATTGAGATCATTAATTTTTCCAGATAATGAAATTTCTAATGGCTTATCCTCATTGATTTTTAGCTCGTTTCCGTGAGGTCTTGCAAAGAAGATCTTTGGTTTAGTGGTTTTTCCAGAGAAAACAATTTTAGAATTTGGTGAGCTAAGATCTTCGATGATGGCCGTGTAGCGGTCATTAACATTGAGAACCCTTTTATTAGTTTCGAATTTTTGATTGTTTGAAAAAGTTACATTACTCATTACAAGATCCTTAAGATCTATATGGCTAAATGATTTTTTGGGTAATGAGTTTTCATTTTCTGATGATGTCAAAATTAAAGAAGAGAGCTCATTTTCTTTGCCCTTTAATTTTATTTCACCCTGATCCGTAATCCTAACTTCATTATTCTTATTTTTGGTCAAAATGATGCTGCCATTGGGTTGTATGCCTAGGGGCTTTTTGATATCCCCATAGTTTTTTATTTCTTTGCTTTGCAAACCGATCACGCATTCAAGAATTAATCCTAATCTTTTTGTTTGTTGAGGTAGCGAGGCGGATCGGGCTTTTTTGTTTCGTAAGATTTTTTCTGATTGATCTAACCATTCTCTACTCAGTGGATGTTCTGGGAAAAGGAATCCGGTTTCTGCTAATTCAAGGCAATCGTATTCANTTATTAAGGATTGATCTTTACTGCTTTTAATATAGGCATTTTCTAATATCTTATTNGTTCTTCCCTGCAGGCTAAAGAGTAAGAATTCTGAAGGTATATTTTTTNNGGGGGTGTCATTTAAAAAAATCCAGTCCTTAGCCTCATCAAGAGTAACTAAATTATGATTACCTTCGGATTTAATAAATCTTTCAATTGAGCTCAGGGAGTCGCTGGCAAAGTTTTTATTTAGCCCTTTGAATTTTTCAATTATCTCNATTTTTTCCTGATCTCTGATCACTTTGATAATCAGTTCGTATTTTGACCCTCCAATAAAGTTGTAATCAATCTTATGAATCAAAAAGACTTTTCCATTTTCTTGAGTCTCACTAATAATTGAAATCAACTTTGGATTATCGCCTGATACCTTAGGCACGGCTTGCCATCNTTTTCCATTATCAACACCAAGAATTGGGGCAGGTACAGGTTCGTTGTTGTTTGGTTTATTTAATGTCTTTGATACTAGAATTTTTATTTTNCCATTATCAATGACGACGCCGTTATCATTTTCTATCTTAGACAAAATGAGGTCGCTATTCTTGGGCGAACCTTTGACTAGATTAAAAACAGTATCATTTCCTTTCTTGTGTTCAGTAATAAAACTCAGCCTAGCAAATGATAGGTATCCTTGGGCGTCTTTTCTGATTTCAGATAATTGGAAAGGGATCTCCGATTGGTTTGATTTTTTTAATATTAAGTCCTCTTCTTTTAAATCAGCTCCATTGAATTCGATTGCGTAAGTTACTAAACTTTCCTCCCAACCTCTGTTTACAAAAGTTGGAATTCTGATCTCTAGTCCTTCATTTTTTTCAAATTTTTTCAGATATGGATTTTTGGGTTGAGAGGTGCCAGCCCTTGTTTGTGAAATATCAAAAATAAAAAATAGAATGGCTAGTAAAGAGAGTTTCATTATTTTGACCCAATTTTTATCACTTGGTGATAGGTGAGAATTTTTAAANGTATAATATCTTTTTTCTAATANGTTTTTGAGGAATAGAATAATAGTTCTACTTTCAAAAGATAATAGTGTTTTTTAGGTTTCTACTGAATTTATAATTAATTTTTTACTGTGTTTTTACTTCACTTTCTTTTTATTGCCTTGGCTTGATCGATTCTCAAAAAAGGTTAATATAAATTTATGATTTATGCGACTGGAGGACCGTCTAAGAATTGCGACGGTATTTCACGCCGTAGTTTCTTGAGTGCCGGAACTCTTGGCTTAGGATCTTTTGGATTAGCAGATTTACTACGAGCTGAGTCGCTTAANAAAACGGGGTCATCAAATAAATCTATCATACACATTCATCTTGATGGTGGACCGCCGCAAATGGATATGATAGATCCCAAGCCTGATTCACCAGTGGAGTATCGAGGCGATATCAAGTCCATAAGATCGCAACTGCCAGGGGTTCACTTGTCGGAGTTGATGCCAGAGGTTGCAAAATCGGCAAAGAAATTTGNATTCATTCGTTCTCTTATCGGAGCCGATGGCCAACATAATGCTTTTCAATGNCAGTCAGGTTTTAAGGCTTCAGAGATCTCTCCTGCAGGAGGGTGGCCGGCTATGGGTTGCGTTGTTAATAAAATCATGGGATCTCCTAAAGATTCGGCTCCCGCCTTCGTTGATTTGATGCAGGGCCGTGGCCAAGTTCGTAATAGTGTTAGGCCAGGGTTTTTAGGGCCTTCTGCTAACCCCTTCAGGCCTGACATATCTTCAATGTTTAAAAGAGAACTTGAGGATGGAATGAAAGATGAGTTTTCAAAGTTGAGGAAAGGTCATTCAGTGAACTTAAACCTNAATGATCAATTATCGGTTGGAAGATTAGATGATCGAGTAAGTTTGTTGCAAGGATTGGATAAAACGCGTCGAGAAATAGATGCTATTGGATCCATGAGTGCATTTGATACTTTTACCCAACAAGCCTATGGAATTCTAACTTCAGGTAAATTTGCCGAAGCGATGGACTTATCTAAGGAGGATCCAAAAATTGTTTCGAAATACGTTCCTGTAATGAAAGAAAAGGAGCTTGCTTTTTTTACTAGTGAAGGCCCGCAGGCTGCAAAAAAATTACTTCTTGCGCGTCGACTGATAGAGGCTGGTGTTAGGGTAGTCAACGTTTCGCTTAGTGATTTCGATACACATTCAAAAAATTTCCCACGTATGAAACAGTTGGTTCCAATATTTGATCATGCAATTGCTGCCCTGATAGAGGATTTAGAGGAAAGAGGATTAATTAATGATGTAACGGTNCTTGCTTGGGGTGAATTCGGAAGAACTCCAAAAGTTAATGCTAACGGGGGGCGTGATCATTGGCCAAAAGTTGCGATGGCAATGATGGCTGGTGGAGGGATGAATACTGGTCAAGTTATAGGTTCGACAGATCGTTATGCTTCAGAAGCTACGGAGAGACCAGTCTCTTATCAAGATGTCATCGCGACTCTTTACCATAATATTGGAATTGATCCGAGTAGCACTACTGTGGAAGATTCGACTGGGAGGCCGCAATATCTACTCAAGAATGGGCTGCCAATTGAGGAGTTAATAANTTAAATAATTAGAAGTTCTTTTCAGTAATTGGAAATTCTCATTATTTGATAATTTGTGTGAGGCTTTTTCTGTATTTAATTCTTATAAAAAGATGTAAACAAAGGCATCCAACAATGAAATATAAAGGCCACCATTTAAGGCAATATTTAAAAGATTCCAATTCTGGATCAATCATTGAATCAAACTTTCCTGATAGGTAAATCTGAGCCGTCAAGATTCCAAAAATTTGTGTAAGGATTCCAAATGCTAGGTTCATTGTCAGTCCTTTAAAGCTTAGTACCGTTGCCCTTTGTTCTGAAGGTGTGACTTTGTTTAAATAGTGAGAGAGAAAATATTGAAGAAATCTCATGGAGGTGAACATAGGAAGCAATAAAAGAATACCCCAACCAGGAATTGCTGCAGNGAGAGCCAAGCACCCGAGGAAGGTTAGTAAAGTGACGACTCCAAAGTTGANTGTAGGGGTGAACTTGTTTGCCATTTTTTCNCATGTTATGGCTACTCCTATACCGACAATTGAGGCAACTGCGCCGACGAATCCCCAAGACCATTCAGGTATTTTTAATACTCGGTAGACATTTGATAAAACTGTATAAAAAACTCTTACAATGCTATCATAAAATAATCCGATCAGAATAAGAACCGTTGCTGAAGGCGTGTTTAATATCCATCGTCCTGCACTGAGTGTTCCTGAAAAACTTTCTTTTACTGCATGTAATTTTTTTTGATTTTTTGGAATATGTTGCTCTTCAAATTTAAGAGCAACTATCAGAACGCCAATTGATGTAATAAAATTCAAAAACAATGGAAACTTTAGAGTCTGTTCCTTGGAAAAAGTNATATCTAATCCGATCATGGATACTAAACCATT
Organism: Verrucomicrobiales bacterium; assembly: GCA_002684575.1. Classification (GTDB taxonomy): domain Bacteria; phylum Verrucomicrobiota; class Verrucomicrobiia; order Verrucomicrobiales; family DEV007; genus EC70. The sequence continues at coordinate 1,624 of NYVP01000128.1, read as the reverse complement.
AATAAATTCTTCGGAGTAAACTAGTGCACCAATAATAGAGCTTATTACAAAACCCACAGACATCATAATCATGACGTTCTTCATTGTTCTCTTCCATGTATTTTCTCGAGACTTTATAGGAATGCTGTCATAAGCGAGCGCTTCGTCAGCTCCGCTTGCTGCTGCTTCGGCCGCTCCGCTTAGAATCCTGTTAATAAAAAACATCCAAAAAACGATTCCAGATNCGACAGGAGTGATGAGAAGTATTCCAATTTCAGCAACCATCAAAATCGCTGAGATGACCACTAATTTTTTTCTGCCTAATTGATCTGCCAGAGCGCCGGATGGAACTTCCAATAAAATAATGCTGATAGCCCAAACAAGATTTAGCGTTGCAAATTCTGAAATGGTCAGTCCAAAATCAAGAAACATGACCAAGTAAATCGGATAATAAAAACGACAATTAAAAAGGACTCTAAATAATATAAAGAGCCTGTTGTTTTTATTCATTGAATGCATTTAAATTCCTTCGCACCATTTATCGTCATTGTTTAACAACAACTGAAAAAATACAGATTAGTTAAATTTTTCTTTGCAATTGTTCATTAGAACACTATACTGTACAAATGAACAAAAAGAGTTATAATTCCCTCNTTATTCTCAATAAAAAAAGTCAATTTAGAAGATTACTCATCAATTTTTATGGTTTTTTTGCTTTCAGATTGTTGGGCAGGTATCATGCCCCTTTGCCATTAAGGGTTGAGCAACAGGAGTTTAGGTTCTAATTGCTCTTTACTTTGGTTTTCAATTGGAGTGATTTTTCCAGTAATATTACTGGAATTTTGATAGGTTGGGCAGAGATTAAGNGCCCCTATTGGGATAATTAAAATTGTCGTAAAATGATCGTTACATTTGCGAACAAATTCGACTATCTTTAATTGCCTCAGCCCCATGCCTAAAGCCCAACCTCAAGTAATGATAAATAGAGATCAACAAAAAGATATTTTTGTATTATCATTCTCCTTTCTAAGAATTGCCATGTTGGCAATTTCTGTCTGTTTTGCGCTTTCTGAATTGTATGCTCAGAATAAGGATAAAACCTTTCTTCTTTCAGAAACAGTCGAGGGAGAGATTTCTCGGAGGCAAACTCAAATTATTGAGGCTGAAAAATTAATGGCTGATGGAGACGCTTTTGCGGAAAGTGGAAATTTTAAAGACGCAATTTCTAAATTCATTCAAGCTTATAACGNAATAAACCCTTCTCCTTTATCTGAAGAGACTCGTAATACAGCTAAGCAAAAATTTATAAATGCGGCCATCCTTAGATCTAAACAACTAATCGATGACGCTGAGTTCGTTTCAGCTGAAGAACTACTGGATCAAGTGTTACAGCCTGGCATTGATCCAAAAAATAACGTCGCATTGACACTAAAACAAAGATTAGAAGATCCAGAATGGTACAATCAGGCGAGAACTCCAGAGCACTTAGAAAATGTAAAGAAAGTTAGGCGATTACTAAAATTGGCATCTAGTGCTGAAAGGCTTGGCGCTTATGATAAATCTATGAAGTACTATGCGGATGTTTTAAGAATTGATAGGACCAATTCAGCGGCGCGAAGAGGAATGCTTGAGGTTGAAAACAAAA
>NYVP01000127.1 GCA_002684575.1 Verrucomicrobiales bacterium | reverse complement strand
ACATTTCAGGAAACTTTGAAAAATCAGCTTTAACTTTTGAAACTCTTATCAAAGAACACCCAACAAGTGAATCCATAGGAACAGCTTTATTCAAAGCTGGAGAATCTCGCCTTAAACTAAAAGAAACGGTCATTGCTCGTGAACATTTTGAGGAAGCTTCAAAAATTACTAATTTAAATATCGGTCTTGAAGAAACCATTCAATTAAGGCTCGCTGAAACACAGGCCAGCACAGCAATGCATCAAGAAGCCGTGAAAACGTATAGAAATTTTTTAGAAACCTTCAAGGATAGTAAGTGGACCAGTAACGCTCAGTTTGGATTGGGTTTAGCACTCGAAAATAGCGGGAATCAGCAAGAAGCTATAAAAGAATACAACAAGTTAATAAAAACCAAAAACCCCAATGAAGATTGGGCCGTAAGAAGCTATTTTCAAATTGGTGAGTGTCACTTCAATATGCAAAATTATGAATTGGCTATTATTTCTTTTAATAAAGTGGAAAAGGAATTTACCAAGTATCCGGAATGGCAGTCTAAATCAGTTTTAGAAATCGGAAGAATTTTGATCGCTCAGGGTAAAAGGAATGAGGCGATTAAAAGATTTCAGGATGTATTAAATATTTATGGCAAAGAAAAGGCAGCATTAGTAGCCAGGCAATACATTCAAGAAATTAGATCGAATTGATTAGGCGCAAGCAGGACACTGACCATAAAACTCAAGCTCATGATAAAGTCCTGAAAATCCGCTATTCTTCATGACCTCTTCTTCGAGAGTTTCTACTGGACAAGCGATGTTTAAAGGTTCTATTTTTCCACAGTCGGTACAGACAAGATAATCATTACATTCATCAGGGTAGGAAAAAACATAATACGCCGCCCTTTCGTGAAAACCTAATCGCCGGATTACTTTTTTTTCAACCAGCCTTCCAAGTAATCTAAAAACGGTAACACGATCACAAAGATCTCGCAGACCCTCAGATTCAGACAAATCAGCCAAAGTTTTTGGTTTCTTTGAGGTGATTAATTCTTTTAATAAGTGTCTCATGGCATTGGTTCTTCTAAGCCCTCTATCACTGCATGTTTGGACGGCCCAATCTAATCGCTCTTGAATATCACTTGTCATTTAATGAACTGTTACAGTTTTTACCAAATTTATTCATTATTCAACTTCAGAAATGAGAAAATATGCAGAGTGATTGTCATATATTTCTGCTTAGTTGCAGATTTAAAAATAAACCGCTAATATATTTAGTAAATCACGATAATTTCACACTTATGAAACTCTTTAAGAAATTTCTTATCATTACAACAGCGGGATTTTTAATCATTTCCTGCAAAGAAAAAGAACAAGCTTCGATACCTGAAAATGATCAAAAGAAACCTTCTGTTGAAGTTATCATTCAAAACAAAGATGACTCATCCGAAATCACCAAAGAGAACGTGAAAACTGAAGTACAATCAGAAGCCCAACAAACAGTAAATCAAGAAGCCGTAAAAATGCCAGCTCGGAAAAAATATGTTCCTTTAACCGACGAGGAACTCAAAAAAACATTAACTCCAATCCAATATCAAGTCACGAAGCACGAAGCAACTGAAAGGCCTTGGACAAATGAATTCGATAAACATTTCGAAGAGGGTATCTATGTATGCATCATATCAGGAGAACCATTATTTTCATCTAAGGATAAATATGACTCCGGCTGTGGATGGCCTGCATTCACTAAACCAATAAACAGCAATGAAATTGAGAATAGAACAGACTTTAAAATTGGCTACGCGAGAACTGAGGTTAGAGCCAAAACAGGCGATTCTCATTTAGGACACGTTTTTAATGACGGTCCCCCTACAAAAGGTGGCTTAAGGTATTGCATTAACTCTGCTTCTTTAAGGTTCATTCCTAAAGCAAAGCTAACTGAGGAGGGATACGGCGAATTTGCTAGTCTTTTTGAAAGCTCTAATGATCAGTAGTTCTGGTGATTCGACCNGAAAGCATANAAGCCATAGGCGATGAAATCGTAATCCTATGGGAAGGAGGCAAGGAAACATTTTATAAAATGGATGTACTCCGCGCAGAATCCCCTAGTGCAGAGAATAAAGGGGAATCAGATTTGACAGGCAATCGGATCGGTGGAACCGATCAAACTTCATTTCCGGGTATAAAGGTTACTGGTTGGGAAAATATTGGGGGCTATGCAATACAATTTTATTTTAGTGACGGTCACAATACGGGTCTATTCAGCTATGAGCTATTGCTCGAGCTTGCAGAATAAATCGGTAAAATGATTAAGATGAATTACGTTTATCATTGGATAAATCATTTTCAGAAGATTCTAAGATAACCCATTCGTCATCTTCTTCTCTCCTTCTTAGATAATTAACCAGACTCACTATCAAAAATCCTAAGAAGAATAGGCTAAACTCAAGAATTCCTGGCGTAAAAAACAGTGGCAATGTATTGCCAATAGCTTCTCGTAATAATACAAAGGTTTTTCCCGAAAAAATAAAAAGTATGATTATTGGCCCAGTTATAAAACCAATCAAGAACAAGCCGGAAGACTTTTTTTTCTTTTTCTCTTCAGTCATCGTAATTTAAATTTATCTAATGATAACTATGTCGCAAGACAATCAAANAGTGATAAGTGTTTTTTTTCAAGGTATTACAAGATGAAAATACATCTCTACCAAAATGATATCGAATGGGAAAACCCTGAAGAGAATATTATTCGAGCAAATAAAAGCTTAAGTGAAATTGACATCTCATCAGGTGATCTAATTATTTTACCAGAAATGTTTTCTACGGGATTTTCAATGCAATCAGAACTCTGTATTGAGATGGAGGAAGAAAAAAACAAAACACTCCATTTCCTACAAAGATTAGCAATTCTTAATTCTTGTTGCGTAATAGCCGGCGCTACAACGAAAAAAAACGAGAATTTTTTTAATGAATCATTGGCCCTATTACCTAATAAAGAAATCATATCATATAGAAAAAATTATCTCTTTTCTCCTGCAAAAGAGCACATGACATTTACAGCCGGCGATGAAATAAAAACCTTCGAGTGGAACCAATGGGTAATTGGAATGTCTATATGCTATGACTTAAGATTTCCTGAACTGTATCGAGAACTTGCGGCAAAGAGAACCAACCTGATGGTAAATATAGCAAACTGGCCAATAGATAGAATAGAACACTGGATTACTCTATTAAAGGCCAGAGCTATTGAGAACCAAAGTTTTATTGTTGGAGTCAATCGTACTGGTACAGATCCAAATAGCACTTACAATGGAAACAGTATGATTATAGATCCAATGGGAAAAGTGGTATTGGATGCAGGAGAAAATCCGGGCGTGTATGGATCTACAATCGAAATTGAAACGGTCAATTCATGGAGAAAGTCTTTTCCAGCTGTTAGCAATATGAGAAAAATAAAATCTCGTTAAAACCNCTGACTAATTTTTTTCGGTAATGCCTCAACATATACCTGATACTATCAGAAAAGGTGAAATAATAATCCTAGTTTTTGAAATAGATTCAACTCAGGAAAAGTGGAGTGATTATGATAAAATTATCTCNNANAATGAGAAAAATAAAGCTNATGAATTTCAACACTTAGATGACAGATTAAGTTTCACCAAATGCAGAAGCGTACTCAGAAGCACACTTTCAAAGTGGTTAAATTGTAATCCAAATGAAATAAATATCATTCACAGAGAAAATGGAAAACCTTACTTGGAACATTCGAAGGTAATAGAATTCAACATCACCCACACCAAAGGTTTGGCGGCTATNGCTTTCTCAATAGATTCTGAAATCGGCATTGACGTAGAAAACCTAAACAGGGAAATCAATTTGGAGCAAGTTGCCAAAAAAGTTTTCACTACANGTGAACAATCATTGATAGATTCAAACAATCAGAACGATAAAAAGAGAACGTTTTATAGGCTATGGACGTCAAAAGAATCTTACCTTAAGGCGACTGGTGTAGGACTTAGAGTCGACCCTAGAAAAATCAGCGTGAATCCGCCAACAGAAAACAAAAAACATGGGACATTGAAGAACGAGAACGATTTAAAATCTGACAGATTTCGACTTATTGAATTAAAATGCCCTGATCCACATATTATGACTTTGTGTGCGCCTGAAACCTCTAAAAGTATAAATACTCTTTTCTTTAATAGCAGGGCACTGACTAATCTATTGCTCTTCTAAACNGTTTCATTCTCTATTATACCCATGAGCTGAGAAGGGCTTTTAGCGATATAATGAGCACCTGCTTCTATAAGTTCTTTTTCTTCTCGAAATCCCCAGAGCACTCCAATCGTTTTCATTCCGGCAGAAACACCTGTAAGGATGTCAACATTCGTATCACCTANAAAAATAGTTTCCTCAGGGGCAACGTTCAACTCCTTGCATATTTCAATAGCGGCATCCGGCGATGGTTTTTTATTAACGCCCTCTCTTTGCCCNAGAACAAATTCAAAGTGTTCGTTTCCAACCAATTCTCCTATGCATAATTCTGTGAAATGATGCGGTTTATTAGATAAAACAGAAGACATAATATTTAGCGCTTTTAAATCGGCGAGACATTCCATAATACCATCATAGGGCCTACTTTTATTGTTCCAGTTTCTTGTATAGGCTTCTCGATAGTCACTCAATACCTCTTCAATTAACAATGGATCATCGAGGCATTCATTTGGTAAGGACCTTTTGATTAATTTTTCCATACCATCACCAATAAATACACAGTACTGATCATAGCTATGTTCAGGGTACCCTCTTGATGAAAGAACTTCGTTAACAGAGTCTCCAAGATCCTCAATAGTATCCAAAAGAGTACCATCAAGATCAAATATCACCAGCTTGATACTTGTCACTTAAGATACTACTAAAACCTAAATTAGATGTGACAAAGAATATAATATTATTATTTAATATCACCGATATTAAAATGCCAGTCTTCTCTCCATCTGTCTTTTTTGTACCTTTTATAATCGAACCCTTTAACACCTTCTCCAAACTCTAAAACCATCTTGGCATTATTTAAAATCTCTATGGTTGCATCATCATTTACTAGATCTTCATTCTTTTCAATCAGTCCAATCCATGCATTTGCGAATTGAATTAATTGTTCAACATTAACTCGTAATACAAGACCATTCATATCGTTATTTTTATTTTCAATAATAGCGGCAGAAAGTTCATCCGTAGCTTTCTTGGAAGTCGACAAAAAGAATAATTCATCACTGATTGAAAGTGATGGAAGAAAATCATTACTTACAAATGGTAAACCAATAAAATGAGTTGTNAGATTNTTTCCATCCATTGATAACGTATCTGGNATCTGAAACTCCTGACCAGGTTCCTGTCCAGGTATGGCTGCTGCAATCTCATTAATGGCCGGAACTAATTGTTCCCATGCCTCAGCAAGGTGTTTTCTATTCTTAACCGAATTGAAAATTGAAATTCTTGGTACTTTTCCATTTTTAACAAATTCCGCAGGAACCCCAGGAATTTTTGGCATACTACCTTTGAGATCAACAACAATACCACCTTCAGATCCTAACCCATTAGCAACTTTGGATTTAAAAATACTCCAGATTTTCAATAGCTTGGGTCTAAACATGCCATCAAACATCTCAAACATTTCAGCAACTTGCTGATCCCCCTGAAATTGGATTGCTGTTTGCCCAGCTCCATGAAGAATTTGTGCAACCGTTTCAAATGTAGCTATACTTGTCTTTCTTGAATCATTTTTCTCTGCCGTATTAATCAGAAGAAATGCATCCTCTGACACCGCTGGGGCAAGTTTTAATGGAACATCGGTATCAACTCCTTGAACACTTGCTCCTCCGATAGAGGCCCATTTAAGCCCATCCTCTCTGTAAAGCACTCCTGCCGTAGAGTCGATGTTGAGCTTGGTTGCATCGTCCAACTGTTTTCCCAGTTTACTAACCAATGGAATTATTTTTTCAATATCAATTTCCTCATTAATAGACTTCAAAATTCCAGTTAACCCCTCAGTGAGAGAGGAGAACTGACCAGGAGAATTAAACGCACCTAGCGCTTCATTTGAAAAATAATTATAGGCCAGAATCTTTTTATCAGCATAACCTTTGGCAAATTGAAAATCTGAAATTGCCATGAGTGAATCATCCTCATTTTCAACAAATTTGATATGACTATGATCAGGCCCAAATCCAACAATCAAGAAATCACCATGCGCACCAAATGAAACCTCTACCTTTTTGGAGTCGATTATTTTCTCTAACTTCTCAGCTAATTTTTCATCACCAATCTCTTGCCTCATTTGATCACGAGCATTGTCATCAAATACATCTTTTGCGGCAACACTCCAAGATCTAAAAGTAACACCGTCCGATACATCAAATTCTGAAGTTAGAACAAAAGGAGGCAATTGGTCTTCCATTGCAGAAAATTGACCAACTAATTGAGCGGCCATACCATCACCAACTTTTGCTCCAGCAATAAAAGCTGGAAGTTGGAGTTCATTTAGAGTCTTCTCGAATTCTCCATTTTCATCGCCTAACAATTGATCCAACAAATCTTTCATCAATTCCTCAGGTGAACTCTCATTACCTCCAAATCCCAATTCTGATAGCAACTGACTTCCTGCAACTTCATATGAGATTTTGTTGTACTGATCGCTTATCTTAGTGAGCCTATCTAGATTGGCAGCGGTACCTTTACCAAATCCAAAAAAGGCATCTTCGCCGATAACATCCATGGCTGCACCCCAAGGCTCTGCCAAATCAGAAATATCAAATCCCGCCTGAAGGTCCAACAATTCAATTATTTTTTTCCAAGTATTGCTTTTACCTATTTCATTAGCAAATTCTTCAAAATGAGTAAGACCAAAGATGATTTCTGTATCTTGTGTTAGTTTCGAAACTAATCCAAAAGGTTTTGCCTCTTTTTCATGATCTTTGGCTTGTAAAGCCAAAGAAGTAAGTAGAAAAACACAGGAAAAAGATATGAAGTTTCGTAATAGTTTGATGCTCATTTGGAGATAGTTATGTTAACGTTATAATAACATATATTATATTTAAATAAAAGATGTGAAGAGATTATTAACGAATCATCAAACAGATAGGGGTTCATTAATTTTCGTCAAATTGAGTTTTCGTCATTATTTGATTTAAAACATTTATCTCACAATTCAGGTGTTCTAAATGTTAAGAATTGTTAAATGTTATTTCATCTCTCCTGACCAAGTATTTTTGCATTAAATTTAATGATTAACTTCCAAATTATCCTCAGATGATTGAGNAAGTTATTAAGAATTATTTTGAAGAGGAGGAGGATTTAGAGAACTCTGGTTAATTTCCGAGGAACAAGAATTATACCAGTTAATATTTCGCGTTAAATACATCACTATTGCTATAGTAAAAAACAATCCGAAGGATCCTATAAGCAGCGCATAATCCTGGCTTCTCAGCACAATATAAAGATATCCGTAAAGGAGGGCTGCTATAGTTCCCACAAACGAAGCCTTGAATACGCTTTTGAGAAAAACAAAAGAATAAGATCCCATAAGACCGACAACTAGAGTGCTTGCAATTACATAAGACCAACCAAACCCAATATGCTCGGCAAGAGACAATTCGAGCAAATAGAAAACACACATACCTGCCCCAAGTAAAAGGTACTGCAAAGGATGAATTCTTGAATGACTTATAATTTCAAACAACCACAATGTGATGAAAGTTAACATCAGAAAGAGTGGTGCATATTTCACACTCCTGAAACCCATTCTATAATTATCAACTGGCAATATAAATCTAACTCCAAATTCTGACGCCTTAATAGGAGAACTTAAATCTCTGGTATCTTTCCAACTCTGAGGGTAATTGCGACCCAGATATGGAATACTCCATGAGGCTTGAAAACCCTCTTGATCAATATTGTGATTAACTGGCANCCAATTACCTTGAAAACTTGGATCTATCCAATCTGATTTAAGGTTAACTGTCGTATCGTTGCCGTATGGAGTAAACAGTAAGGTGTCGCTACCGTTAATATGTAATGGAAATGAAAATTTAAACTCACTTTCGGATGACAGACCTTTTAAAGGGGCATGAATACCAGAAGCGCTTGAATTTAATGTTCCAGTGCCTGGTAAAAAATCTATTTTGGAATCTAAACAAGTTATTTCAGATTGTTTAACGATCCCCCTAGAATCTGTTAGACCCACTGAAAGATAGGCCTTGTCCCACAAAATATCATCATCACTAACTCCCCAAGATGAAAAATCAGGCCTAGNGAAATGGCCGCTAAATGAAAGCTCTGCTTTATAAAGGGGNACTTTAAATATCCCTCTTTTTCTCAAATCACTGACAACATCGCCATCAATTCGAAGATCCATTGGTAAAAAAGTAGCGACCTTGGTTTGAGTAGTGGTGAAATGTTCGGTTTTATTATTTGAACTTTTTCTTTGCACAAAATGATGTTTGTAAGGAACAGAAATCCATGGTCCAATAATAGATTGCTTTCCTCCCCAACTCTTCGTTACATCCTGAAACGCTGCATCTCTTGTAGATTCCCTCTCTCTGATGACCCCANTAATCATCANGACTGGAATTTGCATGATCAATATTAAAAAACCGATTAGTAAGGTTCGCAGAAAAAGGGAACTCCTTATCGATTCCATCGCCGGTATTATCCAATTATTACTCATTGCTTATAATCTTAAGTACGTATTATTTGCTTAAATATTTCATTTTTTTAACTTTGTATCACAAAGCTANACTGGTCAATAAAAACTTTGTGATACAAAGTANTTTAATTCTCTTTCTGAAAAGTTGAAAGATCAAACGAGTTAGAAAAATGCCTCAAGAGACCGTATTTGGGGCTAACTATCCAAGTCGTAATGAACAAAGACATTCCAGCAACAACACAAGCCGGGGCCGTGGAAACTTGAAGTGCAACTGTAAGATGTAATCCGATCATCGAACTTAAAAATGAATGCACAACACTAAGTATCATCATCAGCCAAAGTTTATCGGTTATTAAATAAACAGTTGCTGCAGGTAAAATAAGCATAGCAATCACAAGAATCGCACCGACAGAAGAAAATGCTGAAACAACAACGACGGACAAAGAACACATTAAGCAATAATAAACAAACCTAGGCTTAATTCCCAAAGTTGCTGCAAAGTTTGGATCAAATGAACTTACAAGCAGTTCTTTGTAAAATAATACAATCAAAAAAACGATCGCAAGGAGAATAATACCCATAGTTAAAACAATCTGAGGGAGCCCTAGAAACACTTTCTCCTTTGANGCAATAAAATCCAATTTACCGAACAGTACACAATCTAAATCTAAATCTGTATCTGCGCCATAAATTGANACAAGAATAACACCAATGGCAAACATTGTTGTAAAAGTGATTCCAATCGCAGCATCTTGCTTAATTTTGCTTCTAGAATGTATTAGCTCGATAATCAATGTGGTTAAAATTCCCGCGATNAGAGCCCCAATAAACATGGGCAAATCAGACCTTGATCCGGCAATCATATATGCAATTGCAATTCCAGGCAAAACACTGTGACTAATGGCATCTCCAACTAATGAAATTTTCCTTAAAACCAAATAGTTACCAACTAATCCGCAAGCTGCTGTGACAAAAAATGACATCACTAAAATTGGCCAATATGCAGCAAAATGAATGTCCCAAGGATCTATGAAAATTTCTTTAAAGCTCATAATTGCCCCCTTTCAGGTATGGGCTTTCCATGGGGATCCACTGTTGGATAATCAAGGAACAGCTCAAGTTCTCTAACTTTTTCCTCACTCAATAAATGCTCAACCTTTTCTGCATCATCATGAACATGATCGGCGGCATAATCAGCCTCGTTAGTTAAATACAACTCCCATAAACGATGATTTCTAACAACGGAAACAGCGAGATCCATCCCCATTTCAGTTAGACTAACAGTTTTATTTTCAATATNAACACTGCCAGATTTTTGCAGTTTATTTAGATCAGATAGCATCGATTCTGTGGATACTTTTTTGAGCTTAACAAGCTCAGATATTTCAATCTGTATTCCGGTTCGCGCTTCAGAATTCTTTTCAAGGTAATGATAAATAAGTTTAAGCGTATTCTCGTTACGTACCTTCGATTTTAGTTTCATGTACCTAAACCACTTTGTAATCCTTCCATTTTTCGGTGAGAAAAGATAAGCCATTAAGAACAAAAGACTGGACGAAATGACCATAAAAGGACCAGTCGGTAAATTACTTCCAAGAAATGAAAAAAAGACACCTAAAGTTGCAGACATGACTCCNAGGATCATTGCAAAAACAATCATCTTATTCATTCTGTCTACTAACAAATAAGCTGTAGCAGCGGGTATAATTAACATTGCCGAAACCAATACAACTCCAACCGCCTGCAACGAAACTACGATCGCTACAGCCAAAAACATTTGAAACACTGCATCGAGTAATCGTACAGAAATTCCTATTGAGTANGCAAATTGCCGGTCAAAACTAATAACAAGAAGAGGCCTATATAAATAATAAAATAATATAAACGTTAAAATCACAATCACCGCCATGGTAATTAGGTCAGCCCTATCAATAACAGCCACATCACCAAAAAGATAAGTTTTTAACCCGGTGATTCTTGAAGCCCCTTCATTATTTTGCACCATCCTTATCAAGCAAAGGCCCAAAGCAAAGAATGAAGCCAATACTATTCCCAACGCTGCATCCTGCTTAATTCTTGAAGTTCGAACTATTGCCTGCACAAGCACTGATCCAAGAAGACCTGCTAAAGTGGCACCAATGAGAATAGCCAGTGGATCTTTTTCCATTCCCCACATAAAACCAATCGCAACACCTGGAAGAACCGCATGCGAAATAGCGTCACCAAAAAGGGCCATCCTGCGAACAACGATAAAACTACCCGTTAACCCACATACCGCTCCGAACAAAAGTGCAGCCATCAAACTTAATTGAAGCCCTCTGTCAGAAAAGGAGAAAAATCTTTTTATCTGGTCCCAAGTATTAGATTCAACAAGCTCACCTATTCTGGCTGCGTAAAGCTGGTCAATCGTAAATAGATAGACAGCANAAATAAATATTATNGCTTTAGAAAATTTACTCACTTATTAAAATTTTCAGATATCCTCTCTTGCAAGCTTGTCTGCTATTTCAGAAAGAGCCGTAAGTCGTCCGCCATAAGTTTTCTGCAAGAGTTCAGCATTAAATACATCTTCCGTTTTTCCAAAACCTACAACTCTCATGTTNAGTAATAAAATCATGTCAAAATATTCTCTCGCAGTTGCAAGATCATGATGCACCACAATAAGAGTTTTACCTTTATCTCGTATTTGACCAAGGAGTTCAACGATAGCCACTTCGGTTGCAGCATCTACTCCAGCAAATGGCTCATCCATCAAATAAAGATCACTTTCCTGAGCGAGTGCCCGAGCAAGAAAAACTCTTTGTTGCTGCCCTCCGCTCAGATTGGATATCTGACGATTGCAATATGATTTTAATCCTACCATCTCAAGAGCCTGCATAGNTTTATCTTTTTCTTTCTTCCCCGGCCGCTTNGTAAGNCCTAATCCACCATAGCAACCCATAAGAACAACATCCATAACACTCACTGGAAAATCCCAATCTACAGATTCTCTTTGTGGAACATATCCAACTCTCCGGATACTTTTTTTCAGGTCACCACCGAATATTTTAACCCAACCGTGGGCATGAGGAACTAGCCCCATAACTGTTTTAATCAATGTAGATTTTCCTGCACCATTTGGACCAACAATACCTACCATACTGCCTTCAGGAATCGCAAGGTCAACTCCATACAGGACAGGTTTTTTCTGATATGAAACAATCAGATCATGNATCTCCAGCGCCGGAACATTATCAATTATCTCTGACATTTATTATTTCAACGAATCGACAACAGTGTTTATGTTATGTTTTATCATTCCCTCATAAGTCCCCAAGTCATACCGATCACCATTAAAGGATTCCATTTCTCCGGGTTCACCCATTGCATCAGAGAAAAGTTCCCCTCCTATCATTGCACCAGAATCCTCAGCAATACTCTTTATAGCATCAGGAGAAACACTCGACTCAACAAAAATAGCCTTGACCTTATTTTCTTTAATAAAATCAACTAACTTAACCCGCTCTGAAATTCCAGCTTCGGTTGCTGTAGAGATTCCTTGTAACCCAANCACTTTAAATCCATAGGCATTACCAAAATATTCAAATGCATCGTGACTAGTAATAAGAATTCTAGCCTCCTCACCAATCCCACTAACTCGTTCTATTGCCCAGCTATGAAGAAGCTTATACTTTTCAATAAGCTTTGCGCCTGAACTCTTGTAGTATTCAGCATTCTTAGAATCCTGTTCACTCAAAGCATCAACAACTAAAGGTATGCAGTTCGACCACAGTGTAGGATTTCCCCAAATATGAGGATCAGGATATGATTCATCGCCCTGAATTAAACCTTTGTTGATAGCCGAACTTAAAGCGATCCCATCAAGCTTTTTAAGGTCAGAGCTCATCTGCCCCTCCAACTTGAGGCCATTATAAAATATAACGTCGGCTTCAGTTAATGCTATCGCATCAGTAGGTACAGGATCATACAAATGGGGGTCAACTCCGGGGCCCATTAAACTTTTTAAATTTATCTTATCCCCACCGATCTGCTTCACCATGTCAGTAATCATGGTNGTCGTTGCAACAACATTGATTTTTCCATCNGCGTTAGGCTCTTTTTTATTTCCGCCGCATCCAGCAAGAAAAAANCCAACTATCGTTAAAATAAACAATCTCAAATTTTTAATCATATAAAGTTAGTATAGACTAATTTTTATTGTTTATGCAATTTTTATTTTTATTGCCAAAGAACATTAGTAATGCCATTCTTAAAGAATGAAGGAAGTCATTGAAAGTGACGAAAACCAAAAAAAGGGCTCCCGTGCGAGGGAAGATTACTTAGAGCAAATATCAAATCTTATCGAAGAAAAAGGATATGCTAGAGTTGTCGATATCGCTCAAAATTTAGGTATATCGCAAGCAAGCGTCACTGGAATGATTCAACGAATGGATTCCGATGGATTAGTATCTTATGAAAAGTATCGTGGTGTTGTTCTCACATCTGATGGAGAAANAATTGCTAAAGCAATTATAAAAAGACATAAAAGCCTGGCAGAGTTCTTTAGTTTATTCGGCCTAATNGATGAAGAAACCTATCAAGACATTGAGGGAATAGAGCATCATATGAATCAGAAGACTCTTAAGACGATTCAAGCATTAACGGATGAACTCCAAGGACAGCCCGCTTTACTTGAAAGAGTGAAGNACAAAGTCTCGACTAAATCCTAAAAAAAATTTAATGACTCGTGGCATTTTAGGTATAGGAGTTTGTACACTAGATGTACTCACTCGTGTGAGATCATTTCCAGAAACAGAAAGCGTTGAAGAGGCTGAATCTTCTCAACTCATGGGCGGCGGTCCTGTNCCAACCGCTCTAGCAGCAGCCTCCAAGCTTGGTGCCCCANTTGCAATGATCGATACACTTGGAGATGACTGGCGATCAAAAACTATTATTGAAGAACTCAATAGATTGGGAATAGATTGCGATAGGATTATAATTGAGCCCGGCTCTAAAGCATCTCTAGCATCTGTTCTTATTCGACAATCTGATGGAGCGAGAGCAATTCGATTCGTCAAGAGCACTTCAAATCCAATTTCAAAAGATCTGATAACCAAAGAGCTCATTTCAGGACATCAGATCATTCACTGTAATGGCCGACATTTAGATGCCTGTTTAGAGGCAGGATCATTATGTCAATTACTTGGCAGTAAAACTCTTTTATCATTTGATGGGGGCGCTGGCCGCTTCAGACCAGAACTACTACCATTGCTTAAAAAAGTGGATATCGGAATCGTTGCCAAAGACTTTGCTCTAAAGCTCAGTTCACAAGATGAAATCAATTCAGAGCTATGGGACTCTATGAATAGTGCTTTCCCACGTGCAAGCACGCTTGGAATCACTGATGGCGCTCAGGGCAGTTGGATCCAAGAGAATGATGGAAATATTTTTCACCAGCCCGCTTACAAAATATCTGACATCATGGATACGACAGGGTGTGGAGATGTTTACCATGGAGCTTTCTTGAGTGGTTTTCTTAAAGGAGGAAACCTAAAAGAAATTGCCAAATTTGCCAGTGCAGCGGGAGCCTTAAATGCCAAGAAAATCGGTGGAAGAGGTAACCTTTGTGATGAAAATGAAATTAAAGATTTCTTGAAAGGCGCCGAGGAAGCCAGCTTTAAACTCTAGGCAACTTGCCAGTGCTATCACCCATCTTTGAAACTTCGACACCAAACTTTTCAAGCATGGCAACGTAGAGATTTGACAATGGGACCTCCCCTTGGAAATCTAAGTGCCTACCGGCGTTTAATTTTCCTCCACCATGACCGGCAAGAATGATAGGTAAATCNTGATGAGCATGACTGTTACCATCAGCAATACCACAACCGTAAACAATCATAGAGTTTTCGAGTACATTCTTACCATCAGTGTCCTCAATCGACTTAAGTTTATTAATAAAATAANCNAACTGTTCTATATAAAACCGATCAATTTTGGCAATCTTTTCAAGCTTCTNTTGATTATTACCATGATGAGAAAGGTAGTGATGTCCTTCAGATACNCCNATNTCACGGAAATTTCNNTTNCTNCCGTCATGAGCCATCATGAANGTAGATATTCGNGTNGNGTCAGTNTGAAANGCTAGAGCAGTTANATCATAAAGCATTCTNATGTGCTCTTTGTAGGTTTCAGGTATTCCCGCGGGCGCATCCACATCCGGTGCCTTTGCAGCAAATTTTTCAGCTCGTTGAACTTTCTTTTCGGTGTCACGAACAGCCGTAAGATACTCATCAAGCTTTTGCTTATCATTACGCCCTAAGCTTTTGTGCAGCCTGTCCGCATCTTCGAGAACATAATCTAATATACTTTTTTGGTGCCTAGCTCTCCTCATTCTTTCCTCTTTAGAACTTGAATCATTGGAACCAAATAACCTTTCAAAAACAATTCGTGGATTTGCCTCAGGTGCCATAGGAAGTTTTTCATCCCTCCATGAAATGTTAAACTGATACGCGCAACTATAACCNGAGTCGCATCTACCACTTTTCCTTGCAGCGTCACAGCTCAATTCAAGCGATGGAAGCTTGGTATTATGTCCAAGTGATGCAGCCGCCAACTGATCAACAGAAACACCGAGCCTTATGTCTGCCCCCGCAGTTTTCTTAGCACGCATGCCCGTCAGAAATGTTGCATTAGCTCGAGCGTGGTCACCCGCCCCATCACCTCCATTAGTGGCGTTTTCGTGATCAAGTCCACTTAGGACTTGGAAATCATTTTTTAGATCTTTAAGTGGCTCAAGTGTTGGGGATAATTGATAATCACTACCAAGAGATTTAGGTCTCCATTTTTCCATATTCTTTCCGTTTGGGGAATAAATAAACGCCATCCTTTTAGGCGAAGCATTCGAAGAATCTGAGGAAAACGCCTTCGAATTCAAAGAGTCCAAAACCGGCAAAGATATGCTGATTCCCAAACCTCTTAAAACTTTNCGGCGTGTAATCTTGTTGGACATTGTTTTTTTAACGAATATTTCTTAATAAGATACTACAATTAAATTCAAAAAATTACTGAAGAAAAGTTAATTATTTAGTCATAAATTCTTCTACCATCACCTCTACGGTACTGAAAAGGAATAGATTGTACAACCCCAAGGATCATAGAAGAGAAATTTAAGTCGTTGGATTTTAATGATTTAACCACAGATTCAACTGCCGGTTTATCGTAAAATTCTATGCCGCGACCCATTGCATAGGTCATCATCATTTCACTAGAACAGCGTAAAAAATCGTCCAATTTTGATTCAGTCAGTATTTCCTGAAATTCCTCATGATTCTGGAATGATTCGCCAGTNACNAATTCGCCTGCTGGATTTATAGATGAACCTTCATCTTGATCTCTCCATCTTCCGACTCCATCAAAATTCTCATAAACGAAACCTAGAGGATCCATTAATGCATGACATGATGCGCAATTAGGGTCCTGCCTGTGCTGTTCTAGTCTTTGCCGAAGGTTTCCAGTAAGTTTTTTGTTGTCATCCAGCTCAACAATACCAGGCGGAGGATCTGGAGGAGGTGTTCCCAAAATATTCTCCAAAATCCACTTGCCTCTTTTGACGGGTGAAGTTCTGGTAGGATTGGAGGTCACTGTTAGGACACTCGCGTGGGTTAGTATTCCTCTTCTTCTGGTGCCTTCCAAAGAGATCTTCTGAAACCCATCACCCTTAACACCTTCAATCCCATAATGTCGACCTAACCTATCATTGAGAAAACTATAATTAGCGTTTATCAATTCAGTGATCGGAAGGTCCTGTTTAAGAACGTATTCAAAGAGCATTTCGGTCTCAGTTTGCATCGATTCTTTGAGCCTTCTGTCTAATTTTCCAAAAGTTTTAGGATCAGGGTCTAACATAGGCACNTCTCTTAGTTGCAACCATTGACCTGCAAAATTTTTGGTAAGAGATTTCGCTTTNGGATCTTTTAACATTCGTAGTACCTGGGACTTTAANTTTTTGCGAAGNGTTGATTGTGTCGCATGTTTAAACANCTCATCGTCNGGCATCGAAGACCANATGAAATATGATAACCTNGAGGCCAANGCATACTCATCAATCCTGTAGGTTGCATCTGGATTGTCAGGTTCAGGCTGAATCTCTCCTCGAAATAGGAAGTATGGTGATGTAAGAATTGCTTGGCAGGCAAGCTTGATACCTTTCTCAAATGCGTACTTACCTCCTTCATCGATACCTATTTGAACAAATTTTAACAACCGATCAATTTCAGACTCTGGGACTTTTCGTCTGTAAGCCCTGTTAGTGAATTGCCAGAGAATTTTCTTGGCCTGCTCTATTCTATTTTCTGGATTAACTTTGATTTCACCAAAAATCTTTTTATGAAATTCGGGAGGATCGTCCAATTTTTTTCCAATCGGACCCTCAATTTCGAAAGAATGAACATAAAGATTTCGATCTCTTTTTGCTGGGTCTTTGGCTCTAAGATCAAAAAAATCGTTTATAAATTTCACCTCAAGAGTCTTGGAAACCTGAATAGAGCCATTTTCTTTTGATAATTCATCTTCATCCACGAAGATAACAATTTTATAAAACTGAGCCATGTCAGGCTTGTTTTTAACTTCAAAAGTTTTTAACTGTTTGCCATTGAGTAAAAAAGACATCTTGGCAGGCTCATCACCTGCCTGGTCAGCACCGGCACTTATTTTAATATTATACTTACCACCAGCAGAAAAATCGTGCTTTGTTTTGATAGAGCCATTGGTAGGCTGAATTCTGCCGTCTGATTTTGGTTGCCCTCCTATCAAGTCAGAGCCCTCCCGCTTTACTAATCCGTTGGGAGGATCCGAGGTCCAGATAGCAGCTGACGTGATCTGCTCAGAGGCTTTGAGGTATTTCTCAAGAAGTACAGGAGAGAGACTCAAAACATCACCAATGTTATCAAAACCATAACCTGTGTCGTCGGGTGGAAAATCATCTGCAGGTTTAAAATCAACCATCA
>NYVP01000126.1 GCA_002684575.1 Verrucomicrobiales bacterium | reverse complement strand
CGCAGCCAGTTTTGAAAGAGCAACATCTGTCCCCGTTTCAAAATTTCCTATGAGCAGTACTGGCACTCGAGACTGCGCCCGACAAGAAATGCCAGTGGCTTGAATCAGAGTGCTGATAGAGAGCTCTTGGAACGTCTGGAGTCGAGTCTGGACAGACTGCCGCAAACGCGACCCGACAGAGTTTAACAAAAGGCCTTGAAGTTCTTGCAGAGCTGCGCGCTGCCAATCTTTATCAAGCCTGAAACCATGGAAGCGATTACTGGTAATTACAGTCTAACTAAACTAGTAACCACAGTTGGAATTGCATTAACAATACAAGTAGCGGCATCAACCTTTATCGGGGCTGCTCTTCCTATGATGGCAAAAGCTTTTAGACTAGATCCCGCAGTAGTAGCTTCACCAGCAATTACAACGATTGTCGACGTTCTAGGATTACTAATCTATTTTGGAATTGCCTCTGCAATTCTTGGAATTTAATCGACTAAGTAAAAAACCTTCCCTCTATTTATTATCATGTTCTATGACATTTTTTAGCTGTTCAGAAAGTTCTGGAACTGCCGAAAATGTCCGATTCCAATTAGGAATCTGCTTAGCTTCATAACCCTCCGTCGCAAAAACCTGTGTTGCATTGTTGAGGGATGCGCTGAAAGCCTCAATCGCTTGAGCTTCTTCGTGTCGATAATATTTAAGGCCATTAATCGTAGAGTCGTCATGGTACCTACGAATTAGTTCCTTTGCGATCCTTTCATAAGTCAACCTGAGCGACTTCAAAGACCCTGAATTCATGATAATGCCCTCTGAAGCAAGGCTTGATAATAAACTCAAAGCAATTTCTCTAGCCATTTTCATCAACCCTTTGTCAACAGTAGGCTCAGGGTCATCATGCTGATGCCCTAAGTGTTGATGTTTGTGCTCAAAATTTGAGCCAAGGTCAACCTGACAGATTCCATTGACGGTCGTGTTGTGATAGACTTCCACTAGCATGCCTACTTCTAAACCCCAATCACCAGGCATCCTAACTCTCCTAGCTAAATCAGTCGTTATTGAAAACTCACCAGACAAAGGATAACGGAACCCTTCTAAATAATCGAGCATTCTTAGATTACCAAAAACTTTAATTAAGGCACGCAGTAGAGGAATAACAAAAAGCCTAGTGACTCTTCCATACATACGATCACTTACTCTTCCGTAATAACTCTTACAATAATCATACTCCAGGCCTGGGTGAACCGTAGGAAGGCACAATCTCGCCAACATTTCTTTATCATAGGATAAAATGTCAGAGTCATGCATCGCTATGACACCGGCATTACCCCTTGCCATGATAAAACCATAAGCCATCCAAACATTACAGCCTTTGCCAGGTATATAATCTGTGATCTGGGCATCACTCAACTGATCATAAACTTTGGACACTTCTGGCCCATCGTTCCATATTATATAATGCTTTTGAGGCAACCTAGAAAAAAACTCTTTTGCCTTCTTGAATTGAGAGGCGTCCATTCGATTCATGGAAATAACAACTTCGTTGATAAACTCAACTTTCTCTAAATGATCTAGAATACCAGGTAGAGCCGGACCTTCGACCTCCGAATACAGTGCCGGCATAACCAGAGTGATAGGTTTATCCTTGGTGAACTCTTTGAGCTGTTCCTGCTGCTCTTCAAAAGGAGGATCGGCTAACTGATGTAGAGTAGTAACGAGTCGATGCTGATAAAAGTCAGGCACTTTATGTTTTGGTTTTCTATGGAGTAGAGTGGTGTTAATGATTTCTAGTGTTTTTTAACATACTAAGCATCACTTGTGCCAACACTTTCATTATTCTCATTTTCCTCTTCCTCTGGACTCAGAATTTCTTCTTCGATCTCTTTTCGAAGCTTATTTCCAATAAATGGCCTAACGAGGCCGTAAACAGCATAAATAACCATTAAAAGAGCCGGCAACCATTCATGGTAAATAATAGTGAGGAATAATAAAATAAATGCAACAACTACCCAGCCTAAGGACTTTTGCGTATTCCAATTTACCTTCTTGAAACTTGGATAACGAATCGAACTAACCATCAGGTATGATAAAAATACCATCAAGAAGAGGAAGACTATTTTTAACCGGTTTAAGTCTTTTCCGGTATCTGAAACCCACAATACGAATAATGTTAGTGCACTTATCAGGCCAGCCGCAGCAGGTATTGGAAACCCTTTAAAATGACCAGACGCCTCTTGACCATATGTTGCAATACAGTTGAACCGGGCAAGACGCATTCCTCCGCACACCAGGTAAATAGAAGCAACAATGATTGGAAAACTTCCCGAAAATTCATTCATTATCACACTTTGCACAAGCAAAGCAGGAGCGACTCCAAATGAAACAATATCAGCAATTGAATCAAATTCTTTTCCAAAAGGACTCTCTTGACCTCCTAGCCTAGCAAGTCTTCCATCAAGCACGTCAAAAAGACAACCCGTCAAAATAAACCAAATAGCTCTCTCGAAGAGAATTCGTGAGTCTTCCAGATTATCAATTCCTCCTTTTGAGATAGCATTAATGATCGTCATTATGGCCAAAAATCCGCAAACGAGATTGCCTGCCGTCATAAGATTTGGCAGCAAATAGATCTTTGGTTCGTAATCTTCCTCTTGTTTCACCTCTTAATTCGTCAAATTTGCACTTTATGGTATGCGAGTTTTTATTAATGCCCAACTAAATTCGATGCAATCAAATCCTAAGATATCCGCAGAAACGACAATGAAGCAACTCCAAGAGCTTATGCCAGGGGCTAGAAGAGCATTATTTGCCAAATATCATATTGGAGGATGCCAAAGTTGCGGTTTTGATGATTCTGAAACGATAGGAGAAGTTTGTAAAAGAAATGAAGACCTTCCAGTTGATGATGTTCTCAAGCATTTATCTTCAAGCGCGGAACATGATCAAAAAATTCAAATCAATCCAACTGACTTAAAAAAGGAATTGGATCAAGAGGATACAGACATCAAATTATTAGATATCCGATCCAGAGAAGAATTCGAAGCTGTCAAGATACCGGGGTCAGAAATAATGACTGCTGATCTACAACAAGAAGCCTTGGGAAAATGGGACAAGGAAACGAGAACTATCATCATTGACCATACAGGCGACAGATCCCTGGACGTTGCAGCATTCTTCATTGGGCATGGATTAAATAGAACGGTAGCATTGGCGGGAGGTATAGATGCCTACTCAAAGGAAGTCGACCCCAACATTCCGAGGTATCGTATTGAAATAGAACCCGACTAGGATGATTTTTTACGTAAAGAGATTTCTGATAGGGTCACTAATTGTCTCTCAATTGCTGCATGACAATCTAAAAGCAGATTCTAATTGGCCATCATGGAGAGGAAGCACTGGAAACGGAACGGCTCCTAACACATCAAATCCACCGACGGAATGGTCTGAAGAAAAAAATATATTATGGAAAACAAAATTAGAGGGATTAGGGCATTCGACTCCTGTCATATGGGAAGACAAAATATTTCTAACTTCAGCCGTTCCATTTGGTAAAAAAACAATCCCTCCAGTTCCAGATAATGCTCCTGGTTCACATGATAATTTACCAGTTTCCCAAAGCCATCGATTCCTCGTAATTTGCATCGATAAAAAATCCGGAAAGATAATATGGAAAACAAAATGCCATGAATCATTTCCTCATGAAGGAGGTCACAAAAGCGGNAGCCTAGCCTCGGCNTCTCCAGTCACTGATGGAAAGCANNTATTCGCTTACTTNGGATCTCATGGTCTTTTTTCAATAGATTGTAAAACTGGAAAAATTATTTGGAAAAGAGACTTTGGGACAATGGCAACTAAGCATGGCCATGGAGAAGGCTCTTCACCTGCATTGAAAGGTAATACACTCATTATCAATTGGGACCACGAAAAACAATCAGCTATCTATGCGTTGAATAAGTTAACAGGTGAAAACCTTTGGAAAGTTGAAAGAAAAGAAGTCACATCGTGGTCAAGCCCCCTCATCGTTGAAGTTGATAACACAAGCCAAGTAATCATTAGTGCCACTGACAGAATTAGGGGATATAATCTCAAGGACGGAAGAACCATTTGGGAATGTTCAGGCATGTCAAATAACGTTGTCGCCTCACCTGTATCAGAAAATGGTAAAGTATATCTCGGCTGTAGTTATGATAAAAGGGCTCTAATTGCAATTAATCTCAACGGAGCCAAAGGAGACATTACGGACACTAACCATGTTATGTGGACTACCAATAAACGAACCCCTTACGTTCCGTCTCCTTTGCTCTATAAAGGAACACTCTACTATCTAAGTCACTATCAGGGGATACTATCTGTGACTCATGCAGAGTCAGGAAAAACCAAGTCTGGCCCCTTCAGAATTGACTCGCTAAGAGAAATTTATTCCTCTCCTGTAGCCGCATCAAATCATATTTATATAACCTCAAGAGAAGGACTAACGATTGTCATCAGTCATGAGGATGAGCCTAAGCCTGTGGCCTTTAATAAACTTGAGGATTCATTCAGTGCATCGGCGGCTATTGCAGGAAATTATCTTTTCCTGAGAGGCGAAAATTATCTCTATTGTATTGGATCAAAATAGATAACAAGACGTATCTTCAGTCGATAAAAATTTTTATTTGGGACTTATTTATTAGAATACAATCATTGTATCCTTAAAGTATGTTTGCCAAATTCAGAACCAATGTGATAAATTGACGAATATTACTTAGAAAAATGCCCGAAAAAATTACATTAAAATCCAACGTCGAATTGGGAGTCGTTCCAACCCATATCAAATTTGTAGGCGGACTCGTTCCTGATGACGAAGGTCGGCTCCCTAGAAGCGAAAATGGAGAGCTTATCGTTGTCAATGAAATGAAACATTTGACTGAGATTTCTCCAGTAAAGATAGGAAGCGCACAAATTACCGTTTTCCCTGGAGTCAATGAAACCGATACCGACGACATGATTAATGGGCTTCGCGGATTAGATCTAGCCGTTCACCTCATGCTAATGGTTGGAGGAGCTGATCCAATGAACCCAGAAGACGAGGACAGCGTTGTTGAAATGCTCAAAGCTGGATTAGAAGTCGCTAAAAAATATAATATCGAGCAAGTCGCTTCAACATCTATAGAGGAATGGATGCAAGAGGGAGCCACCCCAAAAGCAGGTGATGACTTCACTTCAGCAGTGGCCCAAAACGCAAAGGTGCATGTTAGGGCAGTTCAAGAGTCAGGGGCAATTGATGCTGGAGTCAAACATTGGCACATTGAGTTTCTACGAGGCGGAGAATTTCAAACTTTCACAGATGTTGCTAAGTGTTGGGAAGTTGTCAAAGCTGCCAATCAAGAACTGGGTTCAAAATTCTTCAGGGTCATGGTAGATGCTGCTCATTGCGGAGATTCAGATTTATCAATTCCAGAAAACCAGTCAAAGATATCCGAGATCGCAGAATCTGATGAATTTAGCATGTTCCATGCATCAGCAAAAACTACCCGTGGTTGTTTATCTACTGACGACGGCTGGATCAGCGCACTCCTCTCAGCTGCAGCCAAAAGTGGAAAATTAGAATTTGTTTTTGTTGAATTATTTCATCATGAGGATCCTGCTCTCGAAGCATTAAGAAAACTTGATTCGGGTCATGGAATTGATACGACCGATGGCCGAACATATAGCGAGGCGGTAGCTGACGGATTAGAAGACACCGCCCGCAGATTAAATAATTTAGTTGCGAGAGGGCATCTTAAATAATTGCTTTTTCAAAAAGACAAAACCTTGTCAATTCGGGACAGTTTTTGTGGATCTTTTTAGTTAATTTCTTTATGAAGTATTAACCTATCATCAAAAGTCCAATGAAAGCGTATCTACTGTTATTCGCATTCTAATCGAAGAAAAAGGTTTGGATTTTTTATTGGGTCGATCGGAACATTAAATTCAGAAAACTCTCCCCAACCTTCTGTTGGTTTGATCAACCAATCTGAGTTAGGATTAGTCAATGGTCTTACCGCTTGCCATGTTTCACCGTCAGAGGACTGGACGATTCTAGCCCTTGAAAAATTTGAGTTAATTCTCAATCCAATTTTTATCAATTCAAAAGAAACATCAACAATTTCAATATTCTCAATAATGGGTTTATCCTGAGTGTATGCAATTTCGTCAATCCAGCCAGCATCCAAACCATCTAAAAAAGACCCATCTTTTGAGTAAACAAATTCAAATCGATGCATTCCATCAGGCACGCTGATTAATTTCTTTTCCCAATCCACATCTCCACTGATATACTCAATATACTCTCCATCTAATCGAACTGACAAAAAATCATATTCAAATTCGGAGCTTACTTTCCACCAAAAGCTCATTTCTCCAGGCCCCTCTAGATTTACTCCTACCGCAGAAAATTCATCATTATTAATTTCCCCGCTTTGAAACGCGCTCTCTCCATCATGAGAAATTGTTTGCTGGGAAAACCAAAAAGAGTTTCCAGAAAATTGCCAATCTAATGAAGGCGTATTAGCAATAAATGGTTTGAGTATATCTAAACGTATTTCTTTAATTACTCGACCACTCTGGTTTTCTGCCCAAAGGATAAAGCCGTAGCTCCCTTCTTCTGGCGCATTTCCAGTTATCAACCCTTGACCCTGATCAACAATGAGCCAATCTGGAAGATTTTCAGTTCCTATCTCGATTGGATTATTACCAATAGTGAATGGTATCTCTACTTTGTCGTCAGTTTCAAAAGTAAATTGTTCATCGATTATGATCTCTGGAGAACCTTCATATAATATCTCTACTTTATCGATCCAGCCAGCATCTTGACCTGATGAAATTGCTATGTCCTTATTATAAGTCCATACAATTGAATGCAAACCATCTGGAATATCAATAGTTCTTTTTTCCCAATCAACCTCCCCACTTATACGGTGTTGAAGTATTTGGCCATCTAGAAAAACAGATAAATGATCATATTCTCGCTCTGAACTGACTTTCCACCAAAAAGAGACACTAGCCGGACCAACTA
Source organism: Verrucomicrobiales bacterium (assembly GCA_002684575.1). GTDB lineage: Bacteria > Verrucomicrobiota > Verrucomicrobiia > Verrucomicrobiales > DEV007 > EC70. Next base: position 4,085 of record NYVP01000126.1, on the reverse strand, counting down.
AGGTCAGGGAAATTGATGAACTTTGTTGGTGAGTAATATCTCCGCTCTGAGCTGAAGAGCTCTCATCTAATCTCACCTCAGATTGAGGAAACCATATGGCATCTCCGAAAGCCTCCCAGTTTAAATCATTCAACGCCTCAGTTATGGGCCATACAACATTAAAACTAATTAACTCCTCGACCCTCTCATCACCATTAATTGCTATGATATTGAAGTTGAAAGTACCGGGAGCATCTGGTTTACCTGTAATTATTTGTAATTCTTCATTGTAGCTCAGCCATGATGGTAAATTGTCAAAGATTACAGGCTTTGAAATGTTTTCTATAGTAATAGGAATTTGTACAATTTCTCCCAAGTAGAAAGACAAATTATTCTCCACTGATATGATTGGTTGGGCCTTTTTAATATAAACAAATTTATCGACCCAAGCCGCATCAACACCTTCAGAAAACCCTTCATCTTTTGTATACTTCCAAGTTAAAATGTGTTCTCCATCAGGTATGAAAAAACTTTGATCATTCCAGTCAATTTCTCCGCTTATTCTTTCCTCGGAAGTTCCATCAACATTAAAAGAAAGAAAATCATATCCAGTTTCGGAGCTGACTTTCCAAGAAAAGGAAACCGTGCCTGGGCCTAAAACAGTCAAAGAAATCGAACTTTCTTGGTAATCTCCAACCGGCCCACTTTGTGCTGATTGGATTCCGTCATCAAAAATATTTTTTTGAGGGAACCAAAAATGATCTCCGCCTAATTCAAAATTGTAAGTATTTTCTAATGGATCCGCTCCCTGAATGGCATAATCAATGGGGTCTACAACTTCAAATATAAGTATGGCGGAAAATGAACTTCCATTATCTGCGGTTAGCATAATTTCGAAGGTTCCTGATTTTTCAGGGATGCCTGAAATAATTTCTGTCCCATCAAATTGAAGTCCCTCCGGTAGCGCTGAAACAAAATAAGAAGCTGAGCTGTCTATTGAAGTTATACTGTAATTCAATTCCTTCCCATTGACAGCTTTAATGTTTAATGGGCTTGTTATTATGGGCAATGTTGACTGGCTGGCTAAGGAAATTTGATCGACCCATGCTGTATCAAGACCTCCAGTCCCGTTGACATCCTTATTGTATGTCCATGAAACAAGATGCTTACCCTCTGGGATTTCAATGGTCTTTTGTTGCCAATCTATTTCACCACTTATTTGGTTTTGTTGTTGCCCATCAATAGATATTGACAAGAAATCATAATCTCGCTCAGAGCTAACCTTCCACCAGTAGTAAACGAGTTCAGGCCCTTGAATTTCAAGCTCAAAGGTAGCACTCTCATCGTTTGCGATTGGATCAGACTTTGCAGCATCAAAACCATCCCTGGTGGTATTTATTTGTCGTCGCCATCCGGGTGAACCGTTAGTTATTAGCAAAGGAAGATCTTGGACATCTATAGCATTAGACAGGCTGTCAGGCTCCACGATAAATGTTAATTGTTTAACATCATTGCCTTCTGGGTTAGTTGCTATAATATTAATAGTGAATCTTCCTGTCGATACTGGTATCCATGAAATCACTCCAGTCTTTTCATCTACATTCATTCCCTCTGGCGATTCACTGATTGAGAAGGATGTCGGGGTGTTCCGCGCTTCGATTTGATAGTACAGCTTTCGATTTGTTGAGGCTTTAAATTCTAAAGCACTTGAAATTTCTGGCTTAGTATAGTCATCATTGATTATTTCAACTTTGGCTGGTCGTGATGATGCTCTTGATTTCTTTGCCTCAGAGAGATTGAGCGTAAGGAATTCTTTTTCCTCTACCTTTGTATCACTAATAATTGTAAGGGGAATTTTTTTGATGGTTTGACCTGGAGAGAATGTGACAATTTCATCAACGGCGATATAATCATTATCTTCAATCGTGGCGGTCCCATCCTCCGAGCGAACTCTGACCAGGATAGGCCCATCACTCACTTCATTAATCTTTAATTCAACTTCAACAACAGAGACTCCTGAATTTCCCTCTATCACTGAGGTATCATCAATGGTGATCAGCTCATTAGAATAAATGCCATCAATGAATTCTTCTTCACTGCCCTTAGGATCCAACCAATTGGAAAGCCTTGTAGATGAAGTACCTCCTCCAATCCAAGATTTATGAAATCTGCCATAATAATCAGGCCCTTGATCTCCTCCGCATTCGGAGTATCCACCAGTGAGTTGGCCAACAATCCTTCCCTTGTCATCAAAAAGTGGAGAACCAGATGAACCTGGTTCTGTTGTACCAAAATCCCACTCAGAAATTCTAAGATAGTTCGCTTCATTATCCTGTAATGCTGCGAGGTAGTCGGTAATTGTTGTTGGATTCAAATCGATCGAAATGCGTTTTTCTGATATACCGGGGTGGTGTATCCCTATTGTTAGTTGCGGATTAATAGGAGAACGATTCCATCCTGCAAAAAATGGCGAATAGTCGGTACTTACAGGGTCATCAAGTTCAACTAAGGCGAAATCTGTAGGCGCGTACTCGGCTCTGAGAATTGCACCAGTATTAAATTGCGTAGTAGGCCCATCTCCGAGCCTCCCATTTGAAGAGGCTCCCACCTCACGACAAATTGAATTTTCATGATTCCAATAAACAACCATCGAGGCTGCATTCGAAGGACTTATACCACAATGCTCAGCAGTGAGAAAGAAAGGCCTTAGATCATTATTGGTGTTGTTAATTAAAGCTCCGCTACACGTATCAATTCCATTTAGAGTAAATGCACCTACTGATTTAATCTGGTCTCTGTATATATCAATAATAGGACCGTAATCTGAATTATCCTTAGCAGAGCAAATTACATCAATTTGACAGGATCCAGAGGTATTCGAGGAAATTTTAAATCCGGATCCTGCATCTCGAAAACCGTGATTGATTTTTGTTAAGTGAAGTAATGTTTTGGCGATTAGATGAGTAGGGACAATAAGTTCCAATTTTAATCGATCCGTCTTAAAAAGGGGTGTCCATAACTGACCGTGTGCATCATTATCACGTGCAGTAAATAAGATAGGTCTAGAATTATCTTCATCGTTGGCTATTGAGAGAGCCGCCCCTTCAGGTAAATTAAATTCACCAAAGGTAAGATTAATTGATCTTGCGCCAGATGATTTAAGATTAAATTTCCAAGTTGAGATGTTATCTTTACTTGACCAGGTTCCATGACTTACAGGCTGAACACTAACATTTCTACTCGTTGCAAATCGATAAACACCACTTTCCTCTAATGCGACTGCCTTTTTAATCAGTGGTTCATGGTGGAGTGGAGGAAGGCTTATTGTGTTCGATTTGTTTATTGATTTATGAGGATAAATTTTTCGATTTTCAACAAATCGATCATTATCCAATGACAATGATTCAGAAATGCTAAATTCAACGGGTAAAAATGATTTATTTTTTTGGGAGTCGAAGGGTTTTTTTATAAGAAAGCAGAGAATAAAAATTACCATTATTGAAATAACTTTTATTTGACCATTCATACCTTCTAATAAAATGATCTTTGAGCTAATTAGCAATAAAACCTTTTAATTTTGAATAGATCTTCATCTTGTAAAAAAAGCGGCGGATCCCTGGAGGAGTCCGCCGCTTGTGAGAGTTAAATTATCAAAGAGCTTTACTGATTTTCTTCAATTCTAAAGAAGAGCCTTGGCGCTCCCTCAAGTGGATTCTCTAACCACTCATCACCACCAGGATAAACGGTTGTCTCACCCTGTGATTCAATAGAGTCTTCAATTTCTTCATCAAAACTCTCTAGCGTTTCAGAGAAGAGCAAGATGTATGTCTTATCCGGTTTTGAGTTCCACTGGATTCTAAACCCATTCTCTTCAGCATTGTAAATAATACTAATGAATTCTAATTCAGTCTCTCTATCAATTGGCCTTGCCCCGTCTGCCAAGGCTCTGACAGCCGTCTCATCTAAGACCTCTTTCCAGACTGCAATCTCGTCAGCTAAACCGACATAACCACTGCCTCCCGGTGAGTTACCAATAATGAATGTACCGCCTCCGTTCGGGGCCCTCTTCTGACCAGTCCAATCAACTTCACCATTAAGATATATTG
>NYVP01000125.1 GCA_002684575.1 Verrucomicrobiales bacterium | reverse complement strand
AGACAGACTATCAACAAAATCCTTCAATTCATCAAACCCCTGAATAGTCGTATTTTCCGCAGGGCCTTCTAAAAATTCTTTCGTCGTCGCCGTAGTTCTGTTGTAAACAGAAACATTAAAACCTCTACTGGCGACATTAAGAACAAGATTCTGTCCCATGACAGCCAAACCAATTAAACCAAAGTCATTTTTACTCATTTTTTTACTTTGTTATTATTACTAAAGTTGTGAGTTATGTAATACTCTGCTCAATTCAAAATGCGAACGACCAATTACGCAACAAACAATGCATAAACTTGATCTATTTTTATCAAATAAAGCGCTGGAAAACAAGGATCCAGAATGGAGCCCACAATTTGGGGCAGAACTCATATTTTGGGGGGTCGTTAGAGAATCTGAAAAAGGGGAAATAATTAAAGGTATCGAATACAGCTCTTATGAGGATATGGCGTACAAAATTGCTAAAAATATGAGTGATAAGGCATTTACAAAATTTGGGGAACATAATGCCAAAATTATTCATCGCATTGGTTTCGTGCCTGTTTGTAAACCATCTGTCGTACTCAGAGTTTCAACTCCTCATAGTAAATCTTCTTATCAATTATCGGAATGGTATTTGGATAAAATAAAAAACACTCTCCCAATTTGGAAAAAGTTTATCTAAATTAATGCTAATATATGAATCTACCAAATCAGCTAACTATGGGGAGGTTATTTTTAACAGCACTATTTGTCGCTGTAATGTCTATCCCTGATCAGTTATTAAAATCTTTCCATTTGCTGGATTATCGTATCACTATTGCAATTTTATTTTTTTTGATCGCATCACTCACAGATTTTTTAGACGGATACATTGCAAGAAAGTTAAAATTGGTCACTGATTTTGGGAAATTAATAGACCCCTTAGTCGATAAAATTTTGACTAGTGCGGTATTTATCATTCTTACCCAAGAAAATATGATTCCTGCATGGATTACGATTACAATTATTTCGAGAGAATTTTTAGTTACGGGTCTTAGATTGCTTGCATCGAATCAAGGTAAGGTGCTTTCTGCCGATTCTTTGGGTAAATGGAAAACAACCTCCCAAATTATTGTAGCCAGCTTTTTCTTAATAGTAATGGGTTCAAATGAGCCTACATTAAACTGTCTTGAGTTCATTGATCAGCCAATGATCGGCAATTTACTAATAATCATTTGCACCACGATTACCATCGTTTCTGGATGGTCATACCTCTCCAAAAATCGTCAGCTTGTTAAAACAAGTTAGTGATTCTTTAACCTCCTCGGAAAAGGCCTCTAGAAGGAACGGTTATAATGTCATTAGGCTGAAGCTTAACGTTAGCATTACTCGTTGTTCTCGATAAATCGTGAATAGTTGCTTTGCCCCCTCTAGTTAGTTTTACCCTTTTAGGGTTCGCAAAATCAGAGAATCCACCACACTGCGCAATAGCTTCTAACAAAGTTAGACCAGGAGTATAACTCACACCGCGGCGTGTGTTTACTTCTCCAAGAACACTAACATAGCGCTGTATTGATCCAGCTTCTCCGAGAGTAATTACGACGTTTGGTTTAGTGAAAATTTCTGCACTAACGTAGGCTTGTTCGACTTTTCTCATTAGTTGAGAAGGTTTCATGCCTGCAGCAGCCATTTCTTTTAAATATAATAGCTTAATCGTTCCATTATCACTGATTGTATAGGTTTGACTAATTGAAGTTTGGTCGTCAGCGGGAACGCCAGTTAGCCTTAAACCAAAAGATTGCCCTTTTTGTAAAATCGGTTCAGCTGCAAAAATTGGCGCAGCAGTAATTAATGTTACTATAAGAAAATTAATTAGCTTGGTGTAAGTATTTGAAAAATTGAACATTGCAATTAGTAGCTCATAATATTTTAAAATTTATCCTCAGCTGAGAGATTATTTTGGTCTTTGGATGCCAATTTACTCCCTGGTTTTGGGGACCCAATTGAACCTGATTCCATATCAGGATCAAGATTCCGAGGGGCATAATAAGTATAGTAACTTGTATAATATTGATACTGGTTATCAGACCTAACATCAACATTGTTAAGAACTACACCTAAAGCTGTACCACCCACGTTTTGAATTGCCTGCTTTACCCTCAAGAGCATTCCCCTAGGAAGCTTTCTGTGCTGTATCACAATAATAGTGAGGTCAACTTCAGAAGAAATAACCGAAGCATCACTTACTCCAAGTATTGGCGGAGAGTCTATGAAAACCAAATCAAAACGACTCTTAACGTCAGCTATAAGTTCGGACATTCTTCTTGAATTTAATATACCGGCAGCATCTGCCGGAAGAATTCCAGAAGGCATGAAATACAAATTTTCGTAAGCAGTTTGTAATATCACATCCTCTAATTGAAGATCAGTCGTCAGATAATTAGTCAAACCCACTGAATTGTTAATATTGAAAAATGTATGCAGCTGAGGTCTTCTTAAATCCCCATCGATCATTAGCGTATTGTACCCCCCTTGGGCACAAACGTATGCTAAATTAACGAGTGTCGTTGACTTACCTTCGCCGGCGCCCCCACTGACTAAAGTGATAGCGTTAGCATCAGCATTTTTTCTATTAAATTCTATATTCGTTCTTAAAATTCTATAAGCCTCGGCGTCAGGACTTAATCCACTTTCTTTATGAAGCACATTTATATCTTTGGGTATAACTGCGAGTACAGGCAAATCCAGATAGTATTCAACTTCATCTAAACTTTTCACGGAGGTGTCTAGGTATTCTAAAAAGAAAGCCATTCCAATGCCAAAAATGAGACCTACAGCAGCTCCAAGAACTAAGTGTAATTTAATGTTTGGTCTTGCAGGCTTATCAACGTCCTGAGGTTCTGCCAGCTCATGAATCACCAACGGCGTTCTTTGACCCGCCGAATCAATAGTTTCTTTAGCGAGTTGTGATTGCATTCCATTGAGCATTTCTTTGGATAATTCGTATTCCTTTTTAGCCTCGATGTACCTTACATTTTGCTTCCTCTCCTGGAGCGACATTTTTTCTGTTCTCTCCTTACTCTCCTTTGAATTTTCATACTGTTGTTCAGCCATGGCTAGCTGAGTAGTGAGTGCTTTTTTATGTGTTTCGACAGCATCAAGGAGTTGATTCATTCTCAAATTTAACTGGGAATCAATGTTTACTATTTTGGGGTGCTTAACTCCAACACCGCTATCAATTAGGGCCGCCCGACTCAATTCAAGTGTCTGATACTCGCTCCAGCCACTATTAAGAGTTTCATTTTTAACTCCAAGATCCACAGCCGATTTAATCAATTCAGCACCCTCAAGTTGAGTCAAAGATTTTATAGTAGACCTTAAATTTTGAATGGCTTCTTCAGCAGCAAATTCTCTTTGCTTAGCAGCCATAACTAATGATGCAGTGCCAGTATTAGGTTGACTTCCTCTGAGCCAAACAGGCTCTCCAAGACTAAGATCAACAATGTTGAGCTCCTCCATCAACTCAATCATATTATTACGGGCTTTTTCAAGTCTTCCCTCTTGAGATTTTATTTGCTGATCTAATAAGGCTAAAGCTTTCTGAGCTCTTGATTGTTCTTCCTCCTGCCTACGTGTTCTATAGGCATCAGCTACTGCATTAGCTATGTCAGCAGCCAGGTTAGGATCAGTATCATAAACCTCTATATCAATAAGGTCAGTACCTCTAACGTCCTGAGTTTCTACTTTTCTTTTGAGTATTCGGTATGCATCTTCGTCACTAGGAACACCCCATGATTTTTTGAGGTCAAGAAGATTACCTGCCGCATCAACTCCATTTTTGATAACTTCTTTTAGCGTTTCGCGACTCTGAATTATTTCAAACTGAGTCTGCATAAAAGTCATGTATGGAAGTTGATCAGAGCCTAGATTACCAACAGATCCCGTTTCCCTAAAAACTTCGATGTCCCTTGCCTCTCTTTGAACTTGTATTTGAACTCTTCCCAGGTATTCAGAGGGTCTCAAATATGCAATGACCAATGCCGTCATGAAAACCAATGCAAAAGTGAGAAGGATAACGGCGTATCGGTTCCTAGCTACCTGCCAATAATCAAGTGCGTGAAGCTTAGTCTCGCTCTGTTTGGCCATTGTTTATATATACTTAATTTGAGGTGAATTTAAAATGAACTTGGGGTCAGCAAAGTAAGAGCATTCGGAAGATTTCTCAACGAGAAATAAAAATACCCCCATTTCTAAATAGAGAATGGGGGTATAGAAGAAATCAAATAATTAAGAAACCTTAAAATGTGACACTTATACCTGCCCAGAGACGGTGTCTGTCATACTCGCGAAAAGCACTATCAGAGGCAAGGTGAGTTATAGAATACCCAAGATTAACGTCGGTATTGGACATTAATCTATAGTTTAAACCAAGGTTTAAACTGATGCCATACTCGGTAAGCTCGGAAAGCACACCACGATCGTAGTCACTGGTGTGATAGCTCAAACCAGCTTTGCCCCGCACGTTATCAGAAAAGGCATGGTTAGCGTTAAGAGCAGTTCTGAATACTGATCTTGATTCTGATAGATGATAAAAAACTTCTGAATCCTCATACCCATAACGAGTAAACCATACAAGATTTGTCCTGTCACTTAGTTCATATCTCAAAGATGCTTCCGCATATGGATTCCAACCATCATCATCGTTGCTGTCATAATCTCTGTTTTCTCCACCTAGTCGTAGGGTACCACTGACATTGTCGCTGAACTTATGATCAGCTCCTGCAAGAAGGTAGTTGGCATCGTAGTCAAGGTTTACAATGTCATAGTCCGTATTGGCTCTTCTGTATTCACCAACGAGAGAAGTGAGTCGATCTAGAACATAACGAACTTCCTGAGAAAAAGTTTGGGTAAAACGATCCTCACCAACAGATTCAAGCTGACCCTCGTAGTCGATCCCTGTAACTGAATACCTGGTAACAGTTTTTAATCTTCTGGTCCATGAATTTGAGACCCATAAGCTATTGTAACCATAAGTGTATTGATCGAGTCGTCTGGAGGCTGAAGCACCAATCGAATCATCAGGCTCAATTTCATGGGTCAAATATGCACTGTTACCTATAGTAAGTGTTGGGCTTGCTTTATGGTAGATTTTAAGTCCTAATCTACCGGTTTGAAAACTATCATCTCCCTGCGCCTCAGGCTGATCAAAATAGTGAAGAGTAGAAAGTCTTGCGTTTAGATCAACATGTGTAGTACGCGAGCCACCAGCATATGCAACCCCAACACCGCCTCGGATATAACCAGATTCTTCTTCATATCCATCTGGTCTGTTTCCTACATTACTATCAAAACCGATATCACCACTGATAGTGGCTGTGAAGGGAAGCTTTGAGTCAAAATCATCAAATGAACCAGATTGGCCTACGCTTAGAAGCCCTTGACCACTGACGAAGGTGACCATTGAAAGCAACGTTAAAATTAGGAGAGTGTGCTTTTTCATCATTGTTAAGGTCCGTTAAAGGGAAGGGGCTATAAATTAAAAAGTTAAATTTCGATTATTGAGCAGGCTCTGTAGGAGTGGTAGGTGTTTCTGTTATCTTACCAAGAAGCCTGTCTATTAAAGCTTGCTGAGCTGCGAGCTCCTCAGCAGTTAAAGGACCGAAGAAACCTGATCCACCACCAGCTGAAGCAACTGGGGCAATGAGATAAACACCACTTACAACGATTGGCTCCGTACCAAAGTCAGCACCATCACCGAGTACGGCATCTATGGCAGCGCTTATTAATTTGGCAGATTTTGGAGCAACAGAAACGGCACATTCGTGAACGACTGCTGACTTAGTGGGTGCAGCTTTTACTGCAGCAGTAACAATACTCTTAACATCACCACCGGCTTCGATAGCACCTTTAACGATTGCACAAACACAATCTTCGTGCTGCTTAATGAGTTTAGAAACCACTGAAGATGCTGATGATGGCTTGGCTGCTACGCTAGCTTTGGCCTTTTTACCAATTTCAGAACAAGCGTATTTTGTTTCACCTAAGGCGCCGGATAGTCCGAAACCAATAGTAAGTGATAAAAGCAATATGAGCTTGGATAAATTATTTTTCATTTTCTGTATTTTGTTTGTGAATAAATTGTCGAGGCTTAATTAAGAAATATTCTTAATAATTCTTTAATATGATCGCCAATAATGCCTTCATTCGCAAGGCTTTTTTGGGAAAATTGACGAATTATATTATGAGTATAAATATACATAAATTTGGGTTTTTAGTTAATATATGTAAAATATAAAGCATAAAAGGATTATTTTATTTCTAGTTAATTTAGAATGAGTTACGAATTAGTAAGATGCAAGGAAACAACCTATAATCTCACTTTTTGGCTGCAATGTCCCTTTTTCTGATATATCAAGCACCTCACTAATTTAAAAAATTTTGGAATTTTGAATAAAAAAACTGATGACTAACAAAAAATTAATTCTAATAAATGCATCAATCGCAGTAACTGTTTTTCTTGCGTGGTTGATTTTCTCAGAATGGGAAAAAATGGAAATCGGCATGAAATTTGTCGTCACCTTTTTTATTGCCATAACAATAGGACTTTTCGTTGTACTTGTTGTTTTACCCATTATTGGAGATCGAATAGGCGCGTTTTTCTTTTCCGCGCCAGAAGAAATGGAGGTCGACGAACTAACGAAAGCTGCGGCCAAAGTTACTCAAGGGGATTATGAGGGAGCGATAAAAGCTTATGAAGCGATTGCACAAGACGATCCCGATAATCGCTTTCCGATATTTGAAATTGCCAAAATCCATCATGAGCATCTTAAGGATATCGACTCCGCAATTAAAACATTCGAAGATTCTTTAGCCAGCAAAGAATGGGCGGAAAACGATGCCGCTGCAATGATGTTTCGTCTTCAGCAAATCTATTTGGAGGATAAACAAGACGAAGAACAAGCAAAGAAGCTACTTGAAATGGTCATCGAAAAATTCCCTGAAACTCGACACTCGGCTAATGCTCATCACCGTCTAAACGAACTAAAAAAAATCGGCTAATCAATCGCTTAGAAGATCATTCAAATCAAGCACCCTGTGCCTTGACTTTATAACGAGCTGTAAAAATTTCCTTACCTTCATTCGTCCAGATCCTCTCAAAATCGGTAACGGGATAATAGTCTTCATTATCCCATGGAATATGATCAAGTAAACTAAAATTTTGAAGTGTGTTCATGGATTCTTCAAAATACTCTTCATGATCGGTTTTAAATAGAAACTCACCGTCTTGATTCAATATCTTTACTAACGCTTCACAAAAGCTCTCATTAATTAGCCGACGCTTATGATGTTTCTTTTTTGGCCAAGGATCAGGAAACAATAGGTGTATGCGACTTGCACAATGATCAGGTAGTAGCCATTCAATGGTGTAGGAAAGCTCAAGCCTTAAAACCTTCAAATTTGAAAGCGAATTCTCTTCAGATTTTCTAAGCACTTTTCTAACCCGACCTAATAAACGTTCAACTCCCAAAAAATTTTTTTCTGGATATTTTAGGGCCATGGCGACTAAAAAAGACCCATCCCCACATCCAAGATCAATTTCAAGAGGTTTATCAATTTCAGTAAATAATTCCTCTTTAGGCAGCTTTTTAAAATAATCAGATGGAACCAACTGCACTTTTATCCTCTATTTTTTTTTCTGTAATGGCATCATTTTGATCAGGAGGATCAACCCAACTATCATGCTCTTTGATTAGATCAATGAGTCTTTCGACTGCCTCATCCTGAGGTATGTTAAATTTAACGGGCTCTTTACCAACATATAGATTAATCTTTTCTGGAGCACCCCCAACATACCCAAAATCTGCGTCAGCCATTTCACCAGGCCCATTAACAATACAACCCATTACAGCAATTCTGACACCTTTAAGATGCCCGGTTGCGGCCCGAATTTTGGCAGTAGTTTCCTGTAAATCAAATAGAGTTCTTCCACAACTTGGGCACGCAACATAATCAGTTTTAAAAATTCTTACACCTGCAGCTTGAAGAATATTATATGATAATCTAAGAGACTGGCCAGGCGCTTCTTCGCCTTGTACGAGTATGGCATCACCTATACCATCGCAAAGTAATGAGCCAATATTTGAAGCTGCTTTAAGCAAAGTAGTTTCGAAAATAAGATTAGGATCATCACTTGGGAAAAGTGTATCCTTCAAGACAATCGGATGCTGTTCTTTTATCCTTGATGCGAGGAGTCTATAAGCGGGTATAACCGGAAGATCAATATGATCAATAACTCCAACAGGAATAGATTCTTGTGATTTATTAATTCCATCTACAGCATTCTGATCTCTTGGATCAATCTCAACTAGCCCTGAACTCTCTTTAATAATCTCTGGTTGAAAATCTCCCATGTCTTTGAGTTTATGAGAAACAGCATCGAATTTTTTCTGAGTTGTAAACACTCTAACAGTTTCTTTGCCGCCAATATCTACACCTTGAACACAAATTTTTTCTGTTCTTCTTCTATTATAATTGAAGGGATCAAGTGGCACGTTCTCCATATTCACTTCGAATTTTTCAATTTCATTTTGAGATGAACAAATAGAAACTAAATTCTTTGCTACTGGAACCTCACATACAGCTTCCTCGGTGAGTGAAACTCTAACAGTATCTCCAACACCATCATTTAATAATGAACCAATGCCTATGGCGCTTTTAATTCTACCATCTTCCCCATCGCCAGCCTCAGTGACTCCAACATGCATGGGATAATTCCAGTCAGGTCCTTCTTCATCTAGCGCAGAAACTAATAATCTGTATGCACCAATCATCACCTTTGGATTGCTGGCTTTCATCGAAAATACAAAATCATGATAATCAAGGTCTCTAGCAATTCTCGCAAATTCCAAAGCACTTTCAACCATTCCACCAGGCGTATCCCCGTAGCGATTCATAATCCGATCACTGAGACTACCATGATTAGTTCCAATCCTCATTGCAACTCCTCTTTCCTTACAAAGCTTTACTAATGGAGAAAATTGCTCGCGAATTCTCTCCAACTCTTCAGCATACTCAGCATCAGTATAATCCCTAACCATGAATTTTTTCTTGTCAGCATAATTTCCAGGATTCACTCTCACTTTCTCAACCCATTTGGCAGCCTCAATTGCAGCATCGGGCTTAAAATGAATATCGGCAACGAGTGGAACTTTACACCCTTCGGAGCGAACGCTTGATGCGATATGCTCCAAATTTGCTGCATGGCGGCGCGAAGGCGCCGTAATTCTAACTATTTCGCATCCCGCATCGGCTAGTTGAAGAACCTCTGAGACTGAGGATTCTGTATCGAGAGTATTAGTGGTGATCATTGATTGAACCCTGATTGGGTTGTCGGCTCCAATACCCACAGGCCCAACCATAACCTCTCGAGTCGATCTCCTATCGTAATGATAAAGATTAAATGGTCTTTCTATAGCCATGATATACGTAAATTATAAAAAATCATTCAGCAAAAACAACGGGCTCTGTTTGGCCTCCTTTTTTGGATAAATCTCCTACATCAAACCAAGTCACGTAAACCATGAATGAAATTAAAAGAAGAGCACAACAAAATTGTAACATCTCCATAATCTTGATGTTAATCGGTGATTTAAATACCCATTCGTAAAGTGACATGGCAATATGCCCACCATCAAGAACTGGGAGAGGCAACATATTCAACATAGCAAGATTGACGTTAATTAAAACACTTAAAACAAATGCAAACCTCCAGCCATAAACGGGATCACTCAATGTTTGATAGTAGTAGTTTCCAATACCTATTGCTGAACTCATTTGGGAAACACTAACGTCTGCATCATGCCAAGGCATAATAGCACTTAATGTTCTGAATATGGCTGTGGCACCATTCCAAACCTGCTCAAACGGATTAGGCCCCGGTTGTTGCAGCGTTGTCGGAACACCTTGCCATTGTATTCCAACCATTGGCGGAGCCCCTACGGGACTCATTGGAGAGACAGGCTTGACTGATAAATTCATTTTTTCGTTACCTCTTTGAACCAGCAAATTTATTGGGGTGATATTTTCACCCATGGCTTGAATGATAAATGTAAGAGTTTCTCGACTGAACAATTTTTTATTGTTGGCCTCGAGAATCTTGTCCCCTGCTAGCAAGCCTGATTTGGAGGCAGGACTATTGGGAACTGTTGAGGCGATAATTGAATCGGATATCGGCCCGACGCCAATCTTACGAAAATCCTGCCGTTGATGAGCTGGTCTGTCCTCTTTTTCATATCCAGTGTCTATAGTTATGGGATCATCAACGCCTGGTCTTTTGACTAAAAGAGTAATTTGTTCACCTTCACTGTAAATGATTCTCTCCATAATTGAATCCACCATTCCACCAAAGCTTTGAACTTTAACTCCATCGACTTCAAGAATCTCGTCACCTGGTAAAACGCCCGCCTTTTCAGCAGGCATACCAGGAACGACTGACCCTACAACCGTGCTCTGAAGTTGTTCACGAACAGGTTTACCAAACCCCCATACCAACAATGCGAAGAAGAATGCAAGACCAAGACTAAACAGTGGTCCCGCAAAAGCTACGATTATTTTATCTAATGGTTTAATTGGCGGAAGTGGCTCCTTACCTTCATTCTTTCCTTCCAACATTTCCATTGGAGCCATTTGCGGCAGAGCAACGAATCCTCCCATAGGAATCCAGCCGAATCCCCATTGAACTCCTTTGATTTTCTTTTTCCAAATTGGTTTACCAAACCAGATCTGGAATTTCTCTACTTTAAGACCTCTCCACTTTGCAGCCCAATAATGCCCAAGNTCATGAACAACTATAAGTATATTAAAGAGAACAATAACCTGAAAAAGCGTCCAAAATATTTTCCCAAGACCTAATAAAAATTCCATGTTGTAAAGATATGAAGAGGATTAAATAANTATAAAGTTAACACTATATCATCTTGATTCAACGATCGCAAAAAGTGTGTCAGATTCGAGAAGAATTTAGATTTATTACGTTAGCGGGCAATCTCTTGCCCATTTATCGGATTGAATTAATTCATCCACAGATGGATTANTAACTATCTCATGATTATCCATAACCTTACTTACATGATCCCAAATTCCTGGAAAGCTGATTTTCTCGTTCAAAAAACCATCGACCGCNACTTCATTAGCCGCATTCATAACAGCTGGCAAAGTTCCCCCAACATTACCCGCATGGCGTGCTAATTCAAGAGCTGGAAAATCTTTAATTCTAGGNGCTTCAAAATCAAGTTTGCTGATTTGAGTAAAATCCAATGGCTCCAATCGATTAGAAACTCTTTCAGGCCAAGTAATTGCATACTGAATAGGAAAGCACATATCAGTGGTGCTCAACTGCGCAAGAATAGAACTATCAATAAATTCTACCATTGAATGAATAATACTTTGCGGATGCACTACAACTTCAACACGATTCATATCAATATCAAAAAGCCACTTAGCTTCTATCATTTCTAAACCTTTGTTGAAAAGTGTTGCTGAATCAATCGTGATTTTAGGACCCATTTTCCATGTTGGATGTTGAAGCGCTTCTCTTGGACTTACATTTTGAATTTCTTCTGAAGAACTTTTTCTAAATGGCCCACCAGATGCAGTTAGTATTAAACGTGATACATCTTTAGATTCCTTACCCTCAAGGCATTGAAAAATTGCATTGTGCTCACTATCAACTGGTAAAACTTTCGCTCCATTTTTTGCCGCTGTCTCCATGACCGCTTGCCCTGCCATGACTAGTATTTCTTTACTTGCAACAGCAAGATCTTTTCCTGCCTCTAAAGCTGCGAGAGCGGGTCTTAATCCTGCAACTCCCACTATAGAAATTAGAACAATGTCGGCCTCCTCCAACGTCGCTAACTCAATCAAACCTTCCTCGCCATGAAAAAAACGGACTCCATCAGGCATATTAGTTGAGGCTCTCTGGGCTGATTCTTGATCGGTTAAACAGGCGCTCATGGCACCTGTTTCCTTCAATTGAGATATGAGTTTTTCATCGGATTTACATGCNGCAATACCAATTATTTCAATACGGTCAGATAAATCATTGGCCACTTTAATTGTACTTTCACCGATAGAACCTGTGGATCCAAGAACGACCACTTTCTTTTTTGAGGGGCTCATTATTTACGAGAAAAAACTAAGGTAAAGATATAAAACGGGGGCAGTAAATAGCACACTATCAATAAGATCTAAAATCCCGCCTATTCCTGGCAGGATATTTCCCGAGTCTTTAGTCTTGAGACTTCTTTTAATGATAGATTCAGCTAGATCACCAACTGCAGCCACTAGTGCTAAAATTAAGCCTAATAATAAGACATCGCTCCAAGCTAGACGCATCATCTTTTCTTGAAAGATTCCATAAAATATGGCTCCACCTCCAATGGCAAATGTTAAACAACCAAAAAGAAAGCCTTCCCATGTTTTACCAGGACTAATGTGAGGAATCATTTTGTTTTTGCCAATTAAAGTTCCCACCAAATAAGCTCCCATATCAGAAAATTTTGTAANGATTAGAAGAAATATAATGTAATAGGCACCGCCGATTTTATTTTCNGAGCCAACATCTATATAAAGAATGCGTATCAAAAAAGAAATTAAAACGGTGATATAAATTAGTCCGAATACTGATCCAAAAAATAAATCTTTGGTNCGAAAATCATCAATTGAATAAAACAACAATACTGTGGTTGCCAAAATAACGTAAATTGAAATGAACCCTGTATCGATTACCGATATTTCAATTTTAAATGCCCCGGAAAGGTGAAGGTTTAAGAGTATCAGATACAGAGAACTTAACAATAAAGTTAATAATCTAATTATAGGAAAAGCAGGAGTCTTCTTAAGGTTTAGCATGNCCAAAAACTCATGAAGACCGAGCACACCGAGAATGACAATTATTGAGGAAAATATCAAAGGCTTTTCAAAGTAAACGGCCAGTGCAATGAGAGCCCACAGCACCAATGTGGTTGATGCTCTTGAAAAGAACACTCTGGCTTTGCTTTGTTTTTCTTTTTGTTTAGATCCTGCCATGAATTAAAGTCACTAACAATGAGTCATCAAAACTAGGGTTTTGCCAATATCTTTTTNGCATTTTCCACTGCGTTCATAACATGTTTTTTTGATTCTTTCATTTTGGCAACTTGACCATCATGAGAAANTCTGAGTGTTTTTTTGATCTCCTCATAGGGTTCAAAAAAAGATTCACCTGCAGCTCGATAGTGATTTTGTAACACTTCCTGCAATTTTTCTTTGAATTTAGAACTTATTTTATCAAATGAATTTAAAAATATTTTACTAATTTTACTCATCAGAAAAAATGTTAATCCCAATAAAGCTGACAAAACCAACAAAAGGCTCATGAAGCTGAGTGATGTATTATTATTAAGAAATACTATCGTAATTAAAGGGAGTAAGAACGAAAAAATTAAAATAACAGGATAACTTTTAGTTCTGAATTTTAAATTTTTACACTTCAAATTTTTTCCGTAATTAGTCCTAATATCCTCAATTAAATGATTTGTTTGTTCTTGATGTAATATTTCAAAATTTTGAATATGATCTTTCAATAAACTTTTATTCTCTCTTAAGGTTTTCAGAAACTTTGTATCATCTAATTGATTACATGATTGTATTTGTGAATCAATTTTTCGGAAAGCTGAGATTAATTTTTCTGAATTATCGTTGAGTGAATCCATAAGAATTGAAACGGCGAATCGACAATTTTTTGTATAATTAATAGAAACCAAAAACATACCGAATATTTTTTTAAGATTTGATTTTGTTTTGTCTATTCCTCTATCAAATATAAATAAATCATCGTACAACAACTCTGAAAGTTCATAAACCAATTCATCAGATGATAAATCTATAATTTTTTCGATCATCCTTAGTTTTTCGATTTCAGAATCATCGGTCTGAGAAGAAATTTCCATTAAACTCGCAATTCTTTGAGTAGCATCGGTAAGTTTTTTTTCAGCTNTATATAGCTTTCTTTTAAAACGACCCCTTTCTTCAATGCTTTCGCCTACCCATTCAAAGAGTTTAGAGAGATGATTTTTTTGAATATTATTACTTTGGGAATAATCAACATATGATATCTCAAAAACAGGCATTTGGTTTCCCAACGCTTTTTCTGTTGATTGATGAATATAATCTTTAAAAGCATTATTTTCTTCATCAGTTCGAAGATCTGAGTGAGATAATATAACAGCCGAAGGTAAATTTTTAACCATGTTTAAATCACTAACAATACCATAAATGCTAGTGTCCCAAGGATCTATTGCAGGAACAATCATCAATACAAGATCTGAAACTCTATAAACAGTTTTAAGGAGATCTGAGTGTTGAGATAACTGCCCAAGATTGCATTCGATAAAGTTCAACTTTTTTAATATTTGATGAGGAAATGATATTTCTTCANATATATCGTCTGAAAAAGAATGGAAATTTTTCCCATATCTTATAATTTTAGGAAGTTTAGTTTTGCTTTGGATCGATAAAATATTCTGTTCAGTAAAACGACTAATAAAAGAGGTTTTACCACTACCTTCATTACCCAGTATTAATAAAGTAATAGGGTCAGCAAGAGCATGAGCTGAAGATAATAATCCGCTTAATTCAGATCCAGACACATTAAGGTCCATGCCTGCCTGCCTAAANGTTATAAGTAACTCTCGCAATCCAANGTGTGAGGAAAACAGGTCTTTTGACTGCATAGTAAAATATTAACAGCCTCCCCAAGACATGTAAACCCAACAAGGAAAGACCAACGATAATTCGTTGTTCCTTTTAATTTGAGAAGACCGCGAGCGACTCCTCTGGTGAGACACTTGGGTAATTCAACTCTTTTGAAGATTCACTATCGGCTAGGTCGCGCCTCTCAAGTGCTATGAGCTGACTTACAGTTACAAATCGATATCCTTTTGATAGTAATCCATCTAAGGCTCTTGGCATAGCAGCTATAGTTGGTCCATGGATATCGTGAGCTAAAACAATTTCACCAGCATCTGTATCGTTGATTATTCTTTGAGCAACAATACCCGATCCAGGTCTCTTCCAGTCTTCTGGATCAACTGCCCACATAATTGTGCTATAACCAAATTCACGATTTAACCAAACCTTGACCTGATTGTTAATATGGCCACCTGGCGGACGCAGTATTCTAGGTCTCACTCCACATGCGGCNATAATNGCTCTCTCGCANCCAGCCACTTCGGCTCTGGCCTGCTCAATGCTAATACGGCTGAGATATTTGTGGTTAACTGTGTGATTTCCAACCTCATGACCCTCGGCTATCATTCTTCTNATAATACCCGGATGACGACGCGTATTTGTGCCAACAACAAAAAAAGTTGCCTTAATATTTCTTGCCTTAAGAATATCGAGAAGTCTTGGGGTATATACTGGGTGAGGCCCATCATCGAAGGTCATGGCTATGAACGGTGCCTGGGTCTTAATCCGAGAATAGGTTAAAGACCTTGCTAAATTAGGATCAACCTGAATCGAAAAATCTGGATTTTTTAACTTAGGCCCTTGCGAACGCCCACCAAAAAGGCCGCTTTCACCCTTTCCTTCTAGATAAGCTGTATTTACGTTCTTGTTGTCGGAGGAAGAGCACCCAACTAACAAAGTGAATGGAATAATAGCGTAGAACAGTAATGAGAGATAAGCTTTGGGCATAAATAGTTAAGAAACCTTAACTTTAGCATCCCTATCTCCTAAATCTAGGAAGAAACTAATCTTTCTTTAAACTATTTTTTTGGTTCCTCAGGCTTGTCCTTTTGCTCTGGAACTTGCCATCCTAAATTAACGTATAGTCCTGGAACAGCTTCTTTGAGTTTATCAGCTCCAGCTTTAGTAACCCCAGTTTGCCATACATAAAGCTTCTTGAGCTTTTTGAGGCTCTTTAAGTTTTCCAAACCAGCATCTGTAACTTTGGTGCCATAGAGATTAAGATACTCTAAATTCTCAAGCTTACCTATACGTTGCAAAGTTTGATCNGTGACCGCGGTGTTTTCAAGGTGTAGCTTAGTAAGCATNTTAAGTTGCCCCAGATCATTTGCAGCTTGGTCAGTTATCCCGCTACGAGAGAGATCGAGCCATGTGAGATGATCTTTGACCGGAACAAGCAACTTTACCTGTGCATCATTGAAGCTTTTAGCCACGTTGATAACATTTGCAGATAGATATTTTGTATCTTGCGCAAGCTGCATCACAAGAATGCCCGCTTTACCGATTGCAGTTACGGCCTGACCGTTTGCAGGTTGAGCTGGCTCAGGAAGATTGAACGCCTTCTTAATTTCAATTGGCGGGGAATATTCCAATCCCGCAATAATTGTACTAATATCCTCAGGGAGGTTAACTTCAGAAATTGTTTTTTCAAAGTTTGCTCCTTCAGCTATCCACCAACTCAGCATTTTTTTNTGCTCTGGTGATAAGCGCTTCCTTCCGTCAGGAGGCATAACCTCCTCATCATCATCAGGGAGCATGATACGCTCAATTAGAGTGCTCTCNTCAATGTTTCCTTCGACAATACTTTCGCTCTTTTTTATNTCCTCTGGATTGTGTAATCGAATCTTGCCTTTTGCTTTTGAGGAACCGTGACAGGTTGTGCAGTTTGCTGATAGTATTGGCTTTATGACATGTTCATAAACCTTATCTTTTTCGAGGCTAAGTTTTCTCTTTTCTTCAGCAATTGATTTTTCATTTGTAAATAAAGATAAAACAAAGGCTGTGAGAACCAATGATGAGGATATTAAATTTCGTGGTAGCATAGAAGAATTAGTTATAGCGGTTTACTCCCTTAATTATCGGAAAATCNCGTGAAAATATAGATCAATATTGTTGGCATCCAATGAATAAGTCAATGAATCTAAGTAGGGATTTAATATTTTATNTACGAACGATTCGGTTAAAGGATTTTATCTCTCAGCGAATCTCCGATTATTTTTGGATTTGCTTTGCCTTTGCTCAATTTCATTACCTGGCCAGTTAGCCAATTAATCAATTTTTCATTGCCCCCTTTGATTTCGGCAATTTTATCCGGATTTTTAGAGATTACCTCGTCAACCATCGATTCGATCTCACCCGAATCTGCCAGCTCAAAACCAAGTTCTTTTATTATAACTGCGGGGTCTTTATCACTATTTTCGAANAATACAGAAAAAACTTCTTTTCCCTGATTATTAGATATTTTCCCAGATTCGATTTCATTTACTATAAACGCTAACTTTTCGGGAGTTACTGGACAGCTCTGAATATTGAGATCATTCTCATTCAAAACAGCTAATACATTGTTGATAACCCAGTTGGCAATTTTCTTTTTCGATTCTGAATTTTTGGCCGACTCTTCAAAATAATTTGCTAAATCTTTATCACTGGATAACACACTTGCGTCATATTCACTGATTGAAAACTCTTCTATAAACCTTTTAGACTTTTGATGAGGCAACTCGGGAACCAATTTCATAACCCTCTCCATCATTTCTGCAGTATTAACCGGGAGAAGATCAGGGTCAGGAAAATATCTATAATCATGGGCATCTTCTTTGGTTCGCATTAATTGAGTTTCTCCCAAATTATCATCCCACCTTCTTGTGGACTGAATTAACTCACCACCTTCACCTAAAACTTTGACCTGTCTGTTAATTTCATAGTGAAGAGCACGACGAACTGCACTTGCCGAATTCATGTTCTTTAACTCAATTTTTACACCGAGCTCATCTTGATCTGGTGGACGTACAGAAACATTAACATCACATCGCATTTGACCTTTTTCCATATCAGCATCTGAAAGATCACCATAAATAAGCACTTGCCTGAGAGAATTTAGATAAGCAAATGCTTCCTCAGGGGAATCAATTTCTGGCTCGCTAACAATTTCCATTAGAGGGGTACCTGCACGATTAAAATCTATTGTAGTTCCACTTTCTGAATGAGTACTTTTTGCGACATCTTCTTCCAAATGAATTCTAGTCAAGCTAACAACTTTGCCTCGACTAGTAATGCTTTTTTGACAATCCTTAGG
This sequence comes from Verrucomicrobiales bacterium, assembly GCA_002684575.1. GTDB lineage: Bacteria > Verrucomicrobiota > Verrucomicrobiia > Verrucomicrobiales > DEV007 > EC70. Next base: position 7,489 of record NYVP01000125.1, on the reverse strand, counting down.
ATAACAATGATCGTAAAGAGAAACTCCTCCTCCGATACACAAAGGAAGATCAAATTGGCTAATCTGATAATTCTTTGGCATGTCTGGATAAAAATAATTTTTCCTGTCCCACTTACTGACCGGAGGCGTTTCACAATCCAGCATTATTCCTGCTAAAATTGTTTTCTCTATCGCACCTCCATTAAGAACCGGTAGAGCACCAGGTAGTCCAAGACAAGTTGGGCATGTATTTTCATTAGGTTCCGCACCATACATAACCGGGCAGGCACAAAACATCTTGCTCTCAGTTTTCAACTGAACATGAACCTCAAGACCTATTGTTGTAATATAATTCAATTCTACANTTTATTGTTATTTGTTATCATTGCTCAAGTAGCATTCGATTTTCTTTTCTAATCAATAATCCTTCCTTNTTTTCATATATAGATTCATCAACAATTTTCTCAACTGGCAAATCATTGAGTAACTTGTTTACCTCTGGATCTGCGGCAATTGCTTTTAATTTAGGATGATTAAGTAAAGCAAGATGGTCTCCTTTTTTTAAGAGTTCCGATACTTCTGGGTCATTAGCTAATTCGTTAATACCCTTAGTTCTTAAAACCCTAGAAACTTTTGGTTTTTTAGANAACTCGGCTCCGGCCGAATCATCCGTTAATGTGACAAGAAAATTTGAGATAGCGCCTTTAGCTCTTGATGAAAGTGGATCAATCTTACCAACAACATTACCCAAATAGTCCCTCTCCATAGCATAATTCCATCTAGCCCAAAATGGTCTCACCTCTTTACTCGTTCCTGGTTGAGCAACGATTCCTGAATTAGTGTAATCAACTGATAGAAGGGTTCCAGCAGTCCAAAAAGCAATACCAAGAACCAAAATTAAAGCACTGGCAGGTATTAAACTTAGCACCATTCCAAGAGGACCTCTNAGAAGTGGTTTTTTTTCTTTTTTCCTGAAAGGACTTATAACGAATGCACCTACAAGAAGGCGCAAGAATAAGTACACACAAAATGATGAAATTGTGGTTAGCGAAAATACTAATATNGGTGATGGATTCTCAATGAATTGTGAGAGAATTTCAGGAAGTATGGGATAAATAATATATCCACAATAGGCTCCAACAAACATGCAACCCAAGCCAAAAAACATTCCTATGACTCCTCTTAAAAAAGCTATCAATCCAATGAATAGTATCAATGAGATTGAAAGGGTGGTGAAATTTATAGGAAATGGAAGCGCTCCATTAAAAAGGTCAGATTCCATCTTTGAATATAGATTAAATACTTTATCATATTACGCTCCACATTGTGCTCGATGCCTAATGGCATGATCACAAATTACAAGCGCAGCCATCGATTCAACCATTGGAACTGCTCGAGGAAGAACACAAGGATCATGCCTTCCTCTTCCCTTTAGCTGCGTATCTTCACCAGACTCACTTACCGTTTTCTGCTCAGTCATAATTGTTGCCGTGGGCTTGAAAGCAACTCGAAATATTATGTCCTCACCATTCGATATACCTCCTTGGATACCACCAGAACGATTCGTTTTAGTTCTAACCTTATCCCCATCCATGTAAAACTCATCATTGTGTTCCTTTCCTGACTTTTCAACACCTTTGAATCCAGATCCTATTTCAAAGCCTTTTGTAGCGGGTAAGCTCATCATGGCTTTAGCAAGATCCGCCTCAAGTTTATCAAAAACCGGATCTCCAAGGCCTAGTGGAACCCCTTTAACAATGCACTCGACAATGCCTCCCAAAGAATTACCGTCTGACCTTGCATCTTTGATGAGTTCGATCATTTGTTCAGCTACCAGCGCATCCCCACATCTAACCATGTTTGATTCAATGGTTTCACGAGTTAATTCTTTAAAGTTAATTTTTGCCTCAATGTTTTGAACTCTTGATACATGGGCTAAAATTTCAAAAGATTCACTAAATTGATTCTTCATTACTTTCATCGCAACGGCTCCTGAAGCAACTCTACCGATTGTCTCCCTAGCAGACGCTCTTCCTCCACCCTGCCAATTTCTAATGCCGTATTTGGATTGATATGTGAANTCGGCATGCGAGGGACGAAATTTTTCAGCCATCTCAGAATAAGCCTCAGGTCTTGCATCTTTATTGTGAACCAAAACGCAAATTGGCGTACCCAAAGTCTTCCCTTCAAATGTGCCNGAGAGAATTTCACATTTATCTCCCTCNTTTCTGGGAGTAACAATTTCGCTTTGACCTGGCCTTCTTCTATCTAATTCATTCTGAATATCTGTTTCAGATATATCAATGCCGGGGGGGCAACCATCAATGACGACCCCAACACCTCCTCCGTGCGATTCACCGAAGGTTGTGATTCTAAAATTATGACCAAAGGTATTAGGCATTGTATACAAAATAGCCCACTAACCTAGGCTTTCCAAATAATTACTTTTGGATACATTCAAATTAATAAATTTAAGTCTATATAATCAAATACAATGAACTTATTCTTAACCTCGATTTTGTTATCACTCTTCGCCGAAACTAAAGAAACTCCGGCTCCCATTGCGACATTTTCTATTGCGGCCATTGACCCTGATACTGGGGAAATTGGAGTTGCCGTACAAAGCAAAATCGTGGCAGTCGGCGCAGTCGTACCATGGGCGAAGGCTAATGTTGGAGCCGTTGCAACTCAATCATTTGCAAATGTCACCTACGGCAAGGAGGGGTTAAGATTATTAGAAATGGGAAAAAATCCAGAAGAGGTGGTTAAATCACTTACAAGAAAAGATCCGAAAAAAAATTTACGGCAGGTAGGAATACTTTCAGCAAATGGGAAGGCATTTAACTTTACAGGTAATAAATGTTTCAATTGGGCAGGGGGAAAGAGCGGGGAAAATTATACTGTACAGGGGAATATTCTTGAGAGCAAAAAGGTTGTTGAGGCAATGGCAAAAACATTTGAAAGCAGCTATGGAAAAGCACCTTTAGCAGAAAGATTAATTTCCGCTCTTAAAGCTGGACAAGAGCAAGGAGGAGACAAGAGAGGTATGCAATCAGCATCACTACTCATAGTAAAAGAAGGCTGGGGATACGGAGGTAATAACGATAAATTTAGAGATTTACGAGTGGATGAGAGCAACTCTCCAATCAAAGAACTTCATAGAGTCTACTTAAAACATTGTGAACTATTTCCAAGACCCGAAAAATATGAAATTAAAAAATAAAATTGCATTGGTCACTGGGGCATCTAGTGGCATTGGAGAAGCCTGTGCTAGAGCACTTTCAGCTAATGGGGCCAAGGTAATTTTAACCGGTAGGAACCAAACGAAATTAAAAGAACTTTCAGAGGAAATAGATGGAACTTTTCTAACTGCTAACCTTTACGTATCAGAAGATATAATTAATCTATTTGAGAGTATTGATGGCTCGATTGATATTCTAGTAAATAATGCAGGAGTGGCTCCAAAAGCATCCATAATTGACGGAAAGATTGAAGCCTTCGAAAGCTTATTAAGTGTCAATGTTCTTGCCTTGACCCATTGCTGCCAACTTGCACTTAAGAAATTTGATTCCAAAAATGGCGGCCAAATTGTTAATATTTCCAGTATGTCCGGACATCGCGTTCCTCCAAGCGGAGGTTTCTATGCTGCAACAAAATTTGCAGTAAGAGCAATTACTGAAGCCCTCAGACACGAATTAAAATCAAAAGGAAATAAAACAAGAGTGGCTATGATTTCTCCAGGATTTGTTGATACGCCACTACTGGAAAATTATTTTAGAGGGGATGAGGAAACATTTAGGGCACTTCGTCAAGATATCGAAATGCTTAAGCCTCAAGACATTGCTAAAACCTTAATTCACATTCTAGAAACACCAAATCACGTTGAAATCGGAGACGTAATGATGCGGCCTTCCAATCAAAAAATATGAATTTGATGTAAATTTGAATCCCCAATGGCAAGAAAAGCGTTTTTAGTATATGCACATTGCTTCAGAAGAGCAAAAACCTGATTTTACGTACAATTTTTCATTGTGTAACAATCACTTTAGACCATTAACACGCAAAGTCTTGCTTTCCAATGGTTTGAGCGAAGAATATTTTGACCAAATGATGGCTTTACTTATTTGCCTAAATGAAAATGGTTCTCTTATTCTCAAGGAGCTTGTTATCGAAACAGGTTTACCTTACCCAACACTCAGCAACTTAATTGATAGGGGTGAAGCTATCGGAGTTATTGAAAGAATAAAAAGTACTGAGGACGGTCGGGCTAGAAAAATTCAGCTTACACCATTCGGTGAAAACCAAATTATGCCAAGAATATTCAAGGCAAGAGAGGAAGCTGATCAAGTTTTAACTTCAAACCTCAGCACCAGTGAAAAAGATGATTTTATAAAATTGATTTTAAAAATTACCAACTCACTCAAATCCAAATCCTCATTGGATATAACTTGATTATAATAACCTTTCAAAGGTTGATTATTTTGCTGTAGAGTTTTAATTACGGGTTCATTAAGTGAACCCGCTCAAGCTTACAATTGCTCTATCAATCCTTACATCGCATTAGTATAGCCATGAATCCATATCTTCTAAGGAGAAGGCATTAAGTGAGAAACTTTTTTCTCTAAAGGTTCGTGCAATTTTAAGTAGCAAATGCTTTTCCTGCCATGGAGCAGATAACAAAATTAAAGGGGGATTAAATTTAACATCATTAAATGATTTGATGCGGGGAGGTGATAGTGGCGAACCATCCGTTGCTCCGAAAAAACCTGATTCAAGCCCCCTTTTTCTGTCCGTATCAGGACATCAAGAGAGTGAATGGAAAGCAATGCCTCCAAAAGAAAATGATAAACTCACCGATGCACAGATTAAAACTTTGTACCAGTGGATAAAAACAGGCGCTCAATGGCCAGATGAAAAAACTCGAAAATCATATATTGAAAAGGAGCGTTCAAAAAAAATTACGAATGAAGGAGTGATTGTTAATACAAGCGGGGGATTGTCCGAGGATTGGACGTTCCGCAGATACAAACCAGAGGATATTTGGGCCTTTGAAAAACTAAAGAATATCAAAATTCCCGAAGGATACGATAATCCGATAGATGCATTTATTGGTGAGAAGTTAAAAAAAATAGAATTGAGCCCCGCTCCACCCGCAGATTTCCGAACTTTGATCAAGAGGGCATATTATGATCTCATCGGCTTACCTCCCACTCCCTATGAAATTTATAAGTTCAGACTAGATTGGGAAAAAGATAAAGAAATTGCATGGAATAATTTAGTAACAAAACTTTTAAATAGTCCACACTATGGCGAAAGGTGGGGCCAACACTGGTTGGATGTTGTTAGGTACTCAGACACTGGTGGATATTCTAACGATTACGAAAGATCTAATGCGTGGAGGTACAGGGATTACGTCATAAGGTCTTTTAATAACGACAAATCGTATGATACGTTTGTAGTGGAACAAATTGCCGGAGATGAATTGTGGGATAACAGCCCAAAAGGTAAAAAAAACCATGAACAACTAATAGCTACAGGATTTTTGCGGATGGGGCCATGGGATCCTGCAATGATAAAGGTTCCAGAAGCCAGACAAATATATTTAGACGACGTCATAAATTCTGTAGGCCAAACATTCTTGAGCATTACTATGCGATGCTTTAAGTGTCATGACCATAAATCTGATCCACTTCCTACTCGGGATTACTATCAAATGTATTCAGCATTTGCTGGAACACAAATGGCTGAAAGAGCCACCCCATTTTTGGATAATGAAAACTTAAAACGGTTCTCAAGTGAAAAACAACAACTGACTAAACTATTAAATTTCGCAGAAAGTAAGGTCGAAATCCTCACCACGAAAAGAGAAAATGCTGCAAAAAAATGGTTTAGGTCTAAAGGACTAGAATATATTTCTCATTCCAAAAGAAAAAACCTTCCTGATCACAAAAAGCCCCCAAGGCACGTCGGTTTAAATCATATTGAACAAGGACGATTAAAAGTTAGGGAGCAAGATTCTTGGATTTGGCAAAGACGACTTGAAAGGTATTCACCTCTTACTCAAAGCGTTTACAACGGAGAAGACCCTAGTGGAAATCTGATGAATGCCAGAAAACTAAGAATGCGGAAACTGAATAATGAGAAATGGAAACCCACAAGTCACATTTATCTTGGAGGCTCATTAAATGCACTTGGTGACAGGGTCAAACCTGGAGTTCTGAGCGCAGTTGGCATCAATACAAATAGCAACTCCAAAGAACCTCATCTTATAGAAGACAAACTCACAGGCAGAAGGCTCGCAGTAGCTAAATGGATTACAAATCCAGAGAATCCACTTACATCAAGATCTATAGTCAATAGAATCTGGCAATATCATTTTGGGAAAGCTATAGCTGGAAATCCAAACAATTTTGGAGCCAAAGGTCAAAAACCGACACATCCTGAGTTATTGGATTGGTTAGCGTCTGATTTCGTTAAAAATAATTGGAAAATTAAGAGGATTCATAAATTGATAATGCTTTCGAATACTTACAGGCAGAGCTATTTCAACCCTCAAAAAGAGATAATCAAAAACAAAGATCCTAATAATCATTATCTTTCTTATTTTACTCCTAGAAGACTTACCTCAGAGGAAATTAGAGATAGCATTCTTAAGATTAGCGGTGAACTGAACACCGAAATTGGGGGATTACCTGTTATGCCTGAAATTAATATGGAGGTAGCCCTTGAACCACGAATGATTCAGTTCTCTCTGGCGCCTGCTTATCAACCATCAAGAACCCCCAAGGAAAGAAATAGAAGAACTATTTACGCTTACAGAGTGAGAGGACAACCAAATCCATTCCTTGAAATTTTTAATCAGCCTAATCCTAATGACTCATGTGAAAAAAGAGTAACTAGCACTGCAACGCCTCAGGCATTTACTTTAATGAATAGCGAAACAATGAGTGATCGGTCAATCGCCTTGGCTTTAAGAATTCAAAAAGAAGCCGATACTACAGAGCTCAAAGTTAAAAGGGCTATACAACTCACTTTCGGTCGAGTTCCAAATAAAAATGAATCAAAAAAATTACAAAATTACATTCATGAAATGCATCAATACCACAAGGCTCATCATCCCACGAAAAAACAATATCCTGTGAGTATTGTCCGATCTCTTGTTGAAGAGTTAAGTGGGAAACCTTTTGAATACGAAGAAATATTACCGAATTACGAAAATTACACTGCAGATAAAAAACCTAGTGATGTGAGCCCTGAAACAAGAGCATTAGCTGACATGTGTTTACTTCTTTTTAATGCAAATGAATTCATGTATATTTATTAATCGGTGAATTAAATTAATTTAGGAAATGCTATATCAAAATCGTCGAGAGCACATCTTTGGTCTTGGCTCCTCTCTCGGAGCACTGGCAATGACTGACCTGTTGGCAAAAGACAATCGGGGCCCTTTAGCTCCCAAAAAGCCAATGCATGACGCAAAAGCAAAAGCTGTCATTATGCTATTTATGGA
>NYVP01000124.1 GCA_002684575.1 Verrucomicrobiales bacterium | reverse complement strand
TCAAAGACGACAGCCATAATTTTAGTGCCACCTAAGTCAATTCCTATGGATATATTTTTAGCCATTAATTATTCGAATGATGCTGACTTTTTAGCTGTATTGAAGCAATCAAAATTAAAGAAAGATTCACTTTAAACTTAAACAGCGGTTCCAAAATTTTTTGTTTTGGGCTTGTGCGGAGTAAAAGCATCCTCAGATATTGTTGCTATCTTACCTGCATTTTTGACGGCACTTCTATGAAAATAGCTTTGAGCTCTTATTTTTTTGGACCCCTTAGATGGCTTACTTCGGATATAAGTTCCATCAGATTCAAGTATATAAGATTGAATGTTGTCTTTAAGGCTAATCTTGAGAATTTCTTGAATCTTATTTTTTGAATCTGCATCTTTCACTTCAACCGCCAATTCAACTCTACGATCAAAACTACGCTCCATAAGATCAGCACTAGAAATATACACCTTTGGTTTGCCATTATTGTAAAATGAAAAAATTCTCGAGTGTTCTAAATACCGGTCAACGATACTGATCACTTTGATGTTCTTGCTGATTTTTTTTAAATCAGGCTGAAGGCAACAAACACCACGCACGTTAAGTCTTATTTTAACCCCTGCATAGGAAGCCCTATATAGTGCAGTGATAATAGAACTGTCTTGCAGGCTATTAACTTTAATATCAATTCGGGCTTCTTTGCCGTTCTCTGCATTATCGATTTCCGAGTCAATTAAATCCATTATCCGCTCACGTAGATGGAAAGGAGCCACGGTGAGGTTTTTCAATGAAACCAACTTTGATCCACCTGTTAGTGCATTAAAAAATGAAGCCGCCTCGTAGCCATATTTTCTTCTACAAGTCATATAACTAATGTCGGTGTACAAGCCTGCCGTAATTTCATTGTAGTTGCCTGTTCCAAATTGGACGTACCTTTTCAATTCACCACCCTCATTACGTACGACCAGAGTAACCTTAGAGTGAGTTTTTAAACCCTTGACCCCATATATAATTTGAACTCCAGCCCTTTCTAATTCTTCAGCCCTTTCAAGATTTCGAGCCTCATCAAATCTTGCTTTTAATTCAACAACGACCGTTACTTGCTTACCGTTCTCGGCCGCTTTGATGAGCGAGCTAATGACACGGCTGTTTTTGGCTGTTCTATACAATGTTTGCTTTATCGCCAGGACTTTTGGATCTTTTGCTGCCTGTTCAATAAAATCCAATACTGGCTCAAAGCTGTCATAAGGATGATGAAGTAACATATCCCTATTTGAAAGGCTTTTAAAAATATTATCGCCTGGCTTCCAATCATTTGGAAGCATTGGATTCCAAGGCTCATTCTGAAGGTGCTCAAATCCCTTTGCAGATGAAAGCTCAATAAAATCACCAAAGCCCAAAGGCAAACTAGTCGAATAGACCTGACTTGATGCTGCACCAACAACACCCTTCAAAGTTTGAAATAAATTCCGATTGAATCCTTCCTCCATATCCAATCTTACGCATTCGCTGATTTTTCTCTCAGCTAAGACAGCTCCCATCTCTTTAGCAAGATCGTGAGCCCCTTCCTCTTCAAGAGAAATTTCAGCATTCCGAGTTAAACGAAATAGACCTGCATTCTTAACAATCTCATCAGGAAAAATATGACCTATAAAATTAATCAAAACATCCTCAATAAGGATAAATTTTGAGTCGTTCGTTTCAGGCAACCAAATAAACCTAGAAACATTTGACGGTATAGGAACGAGGACATGCCGCATAGAATCTTTAGACTCTGTAGAACCAACCTCACATATTGCCGACAAAGAAAGACTAGGAATTTCATTTTTTCCGTCACTTTCAGCAAGAACAATGGGCGTTAAAAGAGGCATAATACTCTCAACGAAATATTCAGCGACATGATCTATTTGCTTCGAATTTAGCTNATCAANNGAAACTCGAGAAATACCCTCATTATTTAGTTCAGGCANGAGCTCCTGATAAAAACAATCCTCTATCTCCCCCAACATAATTTCAACTCTTTGCCTTACTAGGGTGATTTGTTGAGAAGGCGTCAATCCCGCTGGGTCAGGCTTTCTTTTCCGAGCAGAGCGNAATAATTCAAGACCACCCACCCTTACCATGAAAAATTCATCAAGGTTAGAGAAAGCAATAGACAAGAACTTGAGCCTTTCCATTAAAGGCAAATCATTCCTTCTAGCCTCATTCAAAACCCTTTGATTAAACTCCAACCAACTGAGTTCTCTGTTTATGTATGGAATTTCCATTATCTCAACGAACTCTGATTTTTGCACAGATGTTTGAATCCTGAAATGAATTTTTATTCAATAATATCAAATTTTTCTAGATTGATGAGTTTGGTTGAAACCTGAATATGACGAAACTGACACATAGTTAACATTGTTTTACATTTTTGACGCCTTTACTACTTTAATGTATAATATATATATGAGCTCGGAGTCACACATCTTAAATAATTTCCAATCATCCATTGAGGATCTAGAGGTCGATTTACAAAAGATGACGGAGCTGACAATAAATAACCTCAAGGCCTCAATCAATGGACTCATTCAAAGAGACAGCGCCGCTTGCTCTTCAGTTATTGCTAGTGATGAGGAAATCAATGAACTTGAAAAAGATATCGACCAAAAAGGGATTCGAATCATTATGCTTTATCAGCCAGTAGCATCTGATCTAAGGCTGGTTACATCCATAATGAAAGTATCTCCTAACTTAGAACGTATCGGGGATCAATCCGTAGGAATCGCAAAAAGGGCAAGGAAAATGAATAAAAATCCTGAATGCCCAGAGTCTTCATTGACTCAACCTCTACACGATCTAGCTCTAAGCCAACTAGAAAATGCTTATCTCGCATTTAAGAACCGTGATGTTAATTTGGCACTTGAAGTAAAGAAAAAGGATAAAGATTTGAATCTGATTTGTAAGGAACTTGCAAAAAAACTCACCAAGAAAATGGAATCAGATGCATCAAGAATTAAAGACTATTTAGACCTACACTATATTGCAAGGTCACTGGAGAGAATTGGTGACTATTCTAAAAATATATGTGAGGATGCAATATTCTTAGAATCCGCAGTTGATATTAGGCATGGTGGAGAATTGCCCGAATCAGAAAACTCCTAATTTCTGTGAATAACGGCTAGCCGTATCTCCCCTCAATATACATTGCTGTTTGTTCCTCTTTGGGATTCAAAAACAAACTCTCTGTCGTAGAATGCTCAATAATTTTACCCAAATACATATAAATGCACTCGTCACTAGCACGCTTAGCTTGTCCCATATTGTGAGTGACAATAATAATAGTAAATCTCTTCTTCAGCTCTGATATAAGCTCCTCAATTCTCTCGATACCATCCGCATCCAGAGCCGAACAAGGCTCATCCATTAGTATGACCTCTGGCTTTAACGGAAGTAACCTAGCTATGCACAATTTTTGCTGCTGCTCAAGAGTCAGCGAGGTAGCTTTCTCTTTTAAATTGTCTTTAGTTGCTTCCCACAATTGAACTTCTTTCAATGAAGCTTCTACAATATCATCGAGATTTAGATCCTTCATTGAAGACTTCGGCGAATGAGACCTAAGTCCGAATATTATATTTTCATAAACGGAAATTGGTAAAGGGTTTGGCCTTTGNAAAACCATTCCTACTTTTTTACGGAGCTCAGGCAAACTTACATCAGAATCGTAAATGTTTTTACCAAGAATCTCTATAACTCCATTNGTGGTAACNTTACCGTATCTTTCATTAATTCTATTAAAAGACCTAAGGAGAGTTGTTTTTCCACAACCTGACGGGCCAATAAGTGAAGTAATTATGCCTGGTTTAATATCGACAGAAACCTTAAAAAGCGCCTGAAAATCACCGTAAAATAGATCAACATCTTTTGTTCTAATTGTGAAATCAGAATTACCACCATTGGATTTATTGTCACTTGGTTCAGCACCCTTGTCTATTTCTTCATCAACAATCATACTTCTTACCCCATCTCTCCTGACAGATACTTCTTGGTTAATTCTTGCTTTGGTGAACTAAACATTTGTTGAGTATCACCCATTTCAACAATCTGACTATCGTTTAAAAACATCACATGATCAGAAATTCTTTGAGCCTGTTGAATNANNTTTGTCACNANNATGATCGTCATNTCTTTCTTCAATTCGACCAATACATTTTCTATTTTCATTGTNGTTACCGGATCAATCGCAATAGAAAATTCATCTAAGCAGAGAATTTCTGGCTCAAGGGATAANGCTCTAGCCAAAGTAAGTCGTTGTTGCTGNCCNCCGGATAACTTTGTNCCNAGTGAATCTAATCTATCCTTAACTTCGTCCCAAAGAACTGATTGTTTGAGACAGCGTTCAACGATTTCATCCAGTTTTTCAGGATCATGAATTCCTGCTCTTCTTGGTCCATAAGCCACATTCTCATATATCGATAGAGGCAAACCAACAGGCAAAGGAAACACCATCCCGACACGCCTTCTAAGAGAGTGAACATTCTTGATTGAATTCACATTCTGTCCATCAATGGAAACCTCCCCAACCACTTTTGTGCCTGTAACAAGATCAATCGTTCTATTGATAGCTTTAAGTAGAGTTGTTTTACCTGAATTGGCGGGACCGACAATACCGAAGATCTCATTTCTCTCAATGGACAATGAGACTTCATCAAGAGCCTTATGGTCTCCATAAAAAACGCTTACATCTAAAAAATCAATGTGAGTGCTCATCAACTTCTAAAAATTACCATTTCTTTCTAGTTCTAAGATACAGTCTTAACGAAATAGAAAAACTGTTTACTACAAGAATTAAACCTATGAGCACAGCTGCCGTGCCATACTTCATTTCTTCTGGCATCCCTGAAATCTTCTCGGCTACAACGTGCAAATGATAGGACAGGGCCATAAATCTATCATCCAAGTCATAAGGCATAAGCTTAGTGCCAAGATCAGAGGTATTAATAGCAACAGCTGCGGTTGCTCCAGTAAACAATATTGGGGCTGTTTCACCCGCAGCTCTGGAAATTTCTAGAATGACGCCCGTTAAGATTCCGCTTACTGAGTTCGGCAATACTATTGTTCGGATAGTCTGCCATTTAGTTGCACCCATGTTCCAGCAAGCATCACGAAAGCTTTGTGGCACTGATGCAAGAGCCTCCCTAGTGGCAGTCACAATGACGGGAATAGTCATGACCGCAATCGTACAAGCAGCAGCAATTAAACTCTCTCCCATCTTAAAAGTTAACACAAAACATCCGACGCCAAAAAGAGCATGAACAATTGATGGCACACCAGCCAAACTGGTAACAGCCATATTGATTGCACGAGTAAACCAATTATTTGGAGCGTATTCGTTAAGATAAACACCAGCCAAAATTCCTATTGGAGCAACAAGGATTAATGAAACGACAACGAGATAAAAGGTGCCTATTAGAGGAAGCCAGATACCCCCGGACTTACCGAGTGGACCAGGGTCACCCCAGATATAGTCCCACGAAAGGACAGGCGAAGCCTTGTATATGAGATATGCAATAATTACAAGGATTGGAACTATTAGAACGAGAGAGGCTAAAAGCATAAAACCTTTAACTCTATTCTCCTTGCGTAACTTTTTAGTCTCAAAGTCACTTCCGGCAAATGGATTATGTACAGCTTCAGACATTTATTGGTTCTTATTTTTCACCCCTTTAATTACGATGTCAGATACTACGTTTATAAAGACACTTATTAAAAGTAGAACAATACCGATCACAAATAACATCCTATAATGATCATCACCGTGTGCTGTGTCAGGCATTTCAGATGCAATGGTTGCGGTCAGCGCTTTAACCCTATCTAGAAGCAACGCGGGGTTGAAAAGGTTATCGGGAATATTCTCAGTACTTCCAGAAGCCATCCATACTGCCATCGTTTCACCCACTGCTCTTCCAACACCTAACATGCAGGCCGCTAAAAGCCCACTTTTCGCCGCTGGAAAAAGCACACGATAAACAACCTCCCACCTGCTCGCACCAAGCGCCANNGCNGCTTCNCTGTANGAGTCAGGCACCGCGCGTAAAGCATCTTCACTAATTGAAACAATAAGCGGGACNGCCATCAAGGCNACNACNATNGATGCATTCAATAAATTAACTCCAACTTCAATGCCNAAAACTTTTTGCATTAAAGGACCCATTATAACGAGNCCAATGAACCCCCAAATAATGGATGGGACNGCTGCAAGAAACTCAATCAGGATCTTCAAAGTCTCTTTAACTNTCGGCGAAGCAAATTCAGATATATAAATTGCCGCACTAAGTCCTAGAGGCATTGCAATAAACATACTCACAACGGTAATTGCCAATGTACCGTAAAGCATTCCAGCGGCACCATAACTTGGTTCATTTCCCTCAGCTGGATTAGGTATCCATCTATTTTCGAAGAAAAATGACCCCCAGTCGACCTTAATCAAAATTGGTGCCGCTTCTTTAAAAATAAAGAAGAATATGGCAATTACAAAGATGATAGAACTCCATCCACTAACATAGATCAGTGAACGTATGAAGGGCTCGGCACGATCAATTTTCGTACCAAGCCCACTCAAAAGCTTTTTCTTGGATGCCAATTTAATTAAGGATTTTTTGAAGCTTAGGAAAGCTTCGATCATTTGGCAAGCGGAACAAATCCCTCTTTTAGTAGAGCGTCCTGACCACCTGTTTTAACCCAGTCAATATACTCTTTAACAATGCCTTCTGGCTCTCCTACCGTGTAAATGTATAAAGGTCTTGCTATTGGGTAATTTCCCGCAGAAACATTCTCTATAGATGGCTCATAGGCTTCTGCACCATCTTCTTTACTGATGGCGAGCCAAGCAACTTTGTCAGTCTTATAACTCATTCCACTGTATCCCATAGCAGAAGGAGTCGTCATGCAAAGTTCAACCACGGCTGTTGACCCCGGCATGGATCCAGTTCCTAGCTTAAACTCAATACCTTTTCCATCAGCATCTTTGCCTAGAACAGCTTTCTTATAGAATGCATAGGTTCCAGATGAATTACTACGACCTGCGCGCTTGATTTCAGCGTCAGTTCCTCCAAGATCTTTCCAATTCTCGATAGAACCGCCTTCTCCCCAAACTGCACGCAATTGCGGAAGAGAAATTTTCTTGACTGGATTATCTGGATGAACAAAAACTGCAATCCCATCATAACCGACAATATGAGCGACAGGATCCTTGCCATGCTTTTCCTTTATTGCGTTAGCCTCTGTTTCTTTAATTTCTCTACTTGAATGAGCGATTTGAACCGTGCCATTGATTAGAGCCTTAATTCCGGTTCCCGAACCCTCACCATTCACTGAAACTGGAATGTCAGGTTTTACGGTTTTATAAGCTTCGGCCCAGGCCAATCCCACCTGAAGCATGGTATCAGATCCATTAACACTAATGGAGTCGGCGGCCTCGTCATCATTACCTCCGCATGATGTGAAAACAAGACCTATAACACTGGCGAGGGATATATTTTTTATGTATTTTTTCATTTAATTTTAGCAATAGACGGTTTCATTATTATAAGTCCTAAGCGCAACCGAATTGCTTAAAACAAATTTATTGATGATAAATTCTTATTTGATAACAATTGATTCTTCTAATTATCAATTGTGACACATCCGTAACATTGTTTTTTTTGTTTATTTTATAGGTAATTAATACAAATTTTCGCAAATATTAATTATATATTCCCTCAGGATAGAATGTGGCATATTCGTTTCATTCTATTCTTTTTTTTTCAAAAAAAAATCTGTTTTATTTCAAACACTAATTAGAAAATCTTATCTTAAACCGCAATTAAACTATATTATGAAACCCATTAGAAAAAAATCCCTTATCGGCCTTTGTATTATCATTGGCTCATTAACAAACATTTTCGCCGGAGAATCTAAGACCACAGATCCTGCAGATTCATTCCTAGATTTATGGAACATTCCTCAACTATACAGCGATAAGGATTCCAACTTTATTAA
>NYVP01000123.1 GCA_002684575.1 Verrucomicrobiales bacterium | reverse complement strand
CTCATTTGTCATGGGCATCTCAAGTCTTGGCTTGGTGGGTGTGGGTGTGCACAGCTTTGCTTCAAATATAAAGTGTGCAACCAGACCCTCTTGGCATTCCTAGGTGACCTTGAGCCCTTGAAGTTTAGAAAATTGCATTTCCCACGTCTTGCTTCTTGGAGAAGTTTTCTATCAATTTCAGCAGTAGTACCAACTCCTGACTTGATCGGATTTTCCTCCATTCGATCACTAAGTGCGTAAAGAGTTCCATCCCTATATAATTTGTGACGCTGGTTCTGCGCCCATACAATTTCAAGACCATTCACACCTTGGCCATGTTTTTCTGCGGCAGGCTTAAATTTTGGGTAGTAGTACTGAAAAATATATTTCCTTGGATTACCTTGCTTGCCCTTGCACTGAGGCCAGAAACTTCGCCCATCCAATTTTAC
Source organism: Verrucomicrobiales bacterium (assembly GCA_002684575.1). Taxonomy (GTDB): domain Bacteria; phylum Verrucomicrobiota; class Verrucomicrobiia; order Verrucomicrobiales; family DEV007; genus EC70. The sequence goes on along the minus strand of NYVP01000123.1, from coordinate 5,785 downwards.
CTTTGGTAACTTAGCATTTGTGATGTCAGCGATAGTGGGCAGAAAATCAGAAAAATCGACTAAATCATTAACAACTATTCCCTCAGGGACAGTCCCCGGACAGTTTACAATTAATGGCGCATGAGTGCCTCCATCCGTTGCTAATGCCTTTTCTCCAGAGCGTTTCTCTTTTCCATAAGGATAGGTAAGTGATCGATGAGTGCCATTGTCAGTTGTATAAATAATGACTGTCTTCTCCCTCAACTTATTTTTTTCTAAGGCATCCACAATTTTACCAACGCACTTGTCTGCATACAGGGTCATATCACGAAAATAATTTAAGCTTTTTGATTCAGACCTTTGACCATTGGAATTACTGTCAGGTGTCGCTACAAAGGGAGAATGCACCAACAACATTGGGTAGTAAGCAAAAAAGGGTTCTGACTTATTTTTTGAAATAAAATCAATTAGATAGTCGGTTAGAATATCCGGACCGTAATCCTCTTTTGTCGTCTCCATTGTTTCTCCATCTCTCACCAAACTTGGATGCCAAAATCNTGATCGAGTAGTGCCCGGGTAATTCCATAAACAATAATTATCAAATCCAGATTCTGGCGCTCTAGTACCCCTGTCGCCATTATGCAATTGCCATTTTCCTGCAACTGCTGTCGCATAGCCCGCATCTTTCACCATGTGAGCAAAAGTAATCTCATCCTTGTCTAGTGTTCCAAATTGAACGTAATTTCGAATACCGTCTCGCCCGGTCATAATTTTGACACGGCTGGAAGTGCATACTGGCTCAGAATAACAATGATTAAACTTGGCACCAGTTTGAGCCAAGGCATCTAGACGAGGAGTGGAGAAGAATTNACTTCCATAGCAACCATAATTATCAGCGGCAGAGTCATCAGCCATAATGAGAATCACGTTGAGTCTCTCATCGGCTTGAGAAATCCTGAGTAAAATGCAAATAATAAAATATATATAAAATAATATTTTTTTCACTTGTAGTACTCAACCTTACGCGGCTTAACACCAAGCTTCTCATAATTAAATCCAGGCTTCAATGGATTGTAATCACCGACTATTGCCACAGATCGATCCGGTTTGATCGCTTTTTCCATACCTAGTCCCCAGTAAACNGCATTAACCGTCATTCTCCTAACTCCTTCATTTCCNAGATCCCTTGCAGAGCCCATTGTAAAATGGAATATCTTGGAAGTTTTGCCCTTGTTTCCAGTCCATGTTTTCGTCCATGCAACAGGCAGTGGCACTTTATTAGTATTTGGCGGTGCGTCTTTTTCTAGGTTAATTAATGGCTGACCAAGTACTAATGAGGTGCAGTCATCAGGGAAAGGATTCTTGTCATCATGACAGCGATAGACGTCTGATGTTCCCCAGATATCTCCCACTCCAATAAGAATAGGGTGTTTCCGGTTCTCTGGAACGATCACCCCCNGTGTTGCTTCTCGATGCCAACCACCATGATGCCCCATNAAAGTACCTCCCAACATNTTTCGCAGTGAAACATTTTTNCNTTCCTTCTTATATTTTAAGCCACCCCAAAAACCATGGTTAGCGGTACGCAATGCAATTAATGGTTTTCCTGAATCAAAGTAATCATAAAAAAACTGCATCTGCTCTCGAGGCAAATGCATAAATCGAGAAATCCAAATCACACAATCCGCTTTAGCTAAATGCTTAAGGCCAGGAATATTATGCCGCTTTTCNTTGTCCTTGAATGGGGCAGGAACTGTNGGGTCCACTTCCCCCTTTTCATTCACTGAAAAAAGAACGGTACAATCAAAACCATGATGATTNGAAAGCACCTTCGCGAGCATTGGCATAGATTGCTCACTACGATATTCCTGTTCAGCAGCTATCAAAACCACATGCTTTCCTTTTCCCGGTCCATCTGACCCTGAATAGTGAAGCCACAGATCACTTTTTGAGTGAACACTCTTGGAATTATCCTCCTGGCCTTCTAAGNNATTAACGAAAGNCGAACAGAGCAAGTAAAAAAGAAATAAACAGTTTATAGATATTCGAATCATTTTTTTAACTGAATTAATTCTGAAAAAAAGCAACTACAAAGCGTTAGATTAAACAGCCGCAGCCTTGAGCGCTTTAAGAATCAGAGCCTTAGTTTTTAATGAACCTTCAATAGGATCCACACCGTGACCTTCAAACTCTATGGANATCACACCTGAATAAGAGGAATCATAAATAATCTTAATCATCNTATANTAGTCCGTNTTGGTCTCATTNCCTTTGTCATCAAACTTCAAAGACTTAGCACATACAGCTGGGGCATATGGNAGGCTCTTAGTGACCCCATCATAACGATTANAACGTCCGAAATTATTGAAATCTGGTAAGAGTCCTGCGTTTGGTTTATTAATTTTTTTCATTGCAGCTAGCAGCCAATCAGGATCCTGTGAGTTACCTCCGTGAGGTTCTATAACAATCTTAACCCCTGTGTCTTTGGCATAATCACAAAGAGCCCCTAGCCCCTTAGCCGCATTTTCAAGATTCTCATCACGATTTCCTCCAGAACGACAATTTACTCTGATAGCATCACAGCCTAATTGNGCAGCNCAATCGACCCAACCTTTGTGTTCATCAACCGCGCGTGCACGCGCTTGGGCATCCTTTGAATCCANCTGGTTTTTAGCATCAACCAAAATGAGTACGTTTTTCATGCCCTCGCCTGTAGTTCTTTTGACCAACTCACCAACATATTTTTTGTCAGTATGCTTTCCTTTGAAAGGTCTATTCCAGTATTCGATATGAGTGATGCCCAATTTATCCTTGGCTAANGCCGGATAATCAAGNTGATTCAANTTTCCAGAACCAATCCACCTATGAAAGGTGTATTCCTGAATACCAATTTGAAAACGGTTTGGATCATTTTTATCTTTTGCATGAAGTGCGGGAGCAAACGAAATGGTCGGAGCGGCCAAAGCGGCGCCACCAAGAAAGGAACGTCGAGATAGTTTCATGGTATTTATGATACCAATCAGAATCTAAAAGGAAAGCTACTAACGATTATTTTCTACGATTTTTGTAATTCATCATAGAATCAGTGGTACCCAGAAGATCATCCTCATTAGTTATGCCTTGGAATACCAGAGGCATAAAAGGTGCCGGATCTTCCTTCAGACTCCATGCAATTCCTCTAAATAATATTAGTCGATACATTGGATCAAAATACGTGTAAGTATAATGACCAGTAGTNGTACCAAAGACTCGCCCCTTACCAGATTTGTAGGTCCAAAAGGCATCACTACGAACTTGTTTGTTCTTAAGGATATCTGCGAAAGATATAGCATTGTTGTCCAATTTNGGAGCAATGGCTCCAATAACTTCGACGTTATCCCGCTTTAAGAGATCCCAATAAGATTCATCATTAAATGTCACTGATTTGGGCAAGCCTTTGAATGCTGGATGTTCATTTTTAAGATACAAAGGATGACTCTTGTCAAACTTACCCCAATGAGAGTGTTTATTACCTTGCCAGGAACATCCGATACACCCTGCTAACTTATTTGCACGATCGATTGGACGCATAATGCAAGACTCATGAATTGAAACAACANTACCTCCTTGATCAACAAATTTTTGATACATCGAAAATTGCCTATCTGTTAAATCTGGAAGATGCAAAAATTGAATCATTAGATCAGCTCGATCGAACTGCTCTTGAGTCGGAAACAGGTATGCCTCTTCCACAGTGACTCTTGGCACTGTATTGAGCANTGGAACAAATAATTCCTTTATTCGAACATAGTCATGTTCACCACCTCNATGATCCTCAGGTCCATATAGCCAAAGAATTCGAATATCACGACTCAGTTTNGTATCTTTAAATTGACCAGTGAACTTTATTATTTCCTGTTTGGGAATTAATTCATTTGGTTTCGGAATTGTTCGACTTCCACGATCAGCTGCAACCAATAAGCCAACTGTTCCCATTAATGAAATTAAGAGTGATTTTTTCATTTTGAATGATGAGCTTTAATCCTATCCCAATATTATAATGCAGAAAGCACTAAGGAGCCTATCAATAAATTAATAATCAAACTCGATCTTACGGTAACTATTCAAAATAAATCTTATTTCCATTTAGCAATTAGGCGCTGGGCAATGCGTCGGGAAAACTCGTAGTTTGATTTCTGAGCCTTAGCAATTGTATCCATATAAACGTTACCTGCATCACCAAGTTCTTCAATGGCACGAAGGGCAAACATTCCAACTATTAAGTTGGGGTCATTGATATGTTCAACTAAGAGTTTAAGCCGGCTCGTTTCACCTAGGCGATACAATGCCTGAGCAGCAGCAACACGTATAGCAGGAACTTGGTCAGATACCATTTCTACTAATACACTCTTCCCTTCAGTGGTATTATTAACTCCCAGCCAGACAGCAGCCCAGTATCGTGTTGATGGGTCGGATGACTTTGCATAATCCAATATCTTACTGCTATTATTTGCCTCACCTGCAGCAATTAAATCAGACAAGCGACGAGTCTGTTCACTACGATCTTTATCAAGAAAAGCCTTGTACTTATTGCCTGAGTCTAGACCAATGTCCTCAAGGATCGGCTCAGGTATCAAACCAACGTCTCGCGTCTCAATCATTTTTTTAATCAAAGCATTACGCAGCAAGAGTAACTTATTTTGGTTTATTGGATTCTCTGCTAAATTGACCAATTCGGACGGATCATTTTTTAAATCATAAAGTTCTTCAGGCGGTCGACGAACAGCAAAAGGGCGAGCTTGTATCCCATTTAGTTTTCCTTCTTTATGCATTCCGCGAATTACCTGAATAATCTTTTTCCCATCCTTATATTTATTAGGTTGCATATGCGACATGTGAGACATGAAGTTTCGGATGTATTTAAATCGAGAATCACGAACGCATCGCTGAATGTCTACAGTTTCATCACAGCGATCTCTTCCTGAAAAAATGAAATCACGTGGCTTGTAATCTGCAGCAAGAAAATCTTGGCCTTGTACATTTTTTGGAATCTTAATTCCTGCAATTTTAAGTGAAGTAGCAGCAATATCAATGTGCTCAATAAGATCATCTCTCACGGTTCCTGCCCGCTCACTTTTAGGTAATTTAATTATCAAAGGAATACGAATGCCTTCCTCATATAGAAACTGTTTGCCACGAAGGTGACTGACACCATGATCAGTCCATAGAAAAACTGCTGTCGAATCAAGGCGGCCTGCAGTTTTGAGATCATTAAGTATTTTGCCGACCTGTTTATCGGTCTCGACCCAAGAATCTAAATACTTAGCCCAATCTTTTTTAAGTTCAGGGTGATCTGGATAGTATGGCGGCAGAATCACTTTTCTTGGGTCCACCTGACTTTGGGCGGAACGATTCTTACCACCTCTTAATTGAAATTGTGCGAATATAGGTTGTTTTTTTGGCGCTTTCTTCCACTCAGTTCCTTCATAAAGCTCACCGTTGGGGATGAAATTGTAATCCGTCTTAGTCTTATTAGTGACATAGTAACCTGCGTCGCGAAAGAGCTCAGGAATTAATCTTAATGATTTTGGTACTCTATAGCTTTGGTAATAACTTTTGTTACCTCCACCTTTTTTAGACGAGTTCTGACTTCGGTGATTATGCGCGCCGAGAGTAGTTTGATACATACCACTGATCATGGCTGAGCGGCTAGGTGAGCAGACCGGAGCTGTTACAAACGCGTTTTTGAAGCGAATTCCTTCACGAGACAATTGGTCGATATTCGGTGTCTTTATAAGTGTTTCGCCATAGCACCCTAAATGAGGGG
>NYVP01000122.1 GCA_002684575.1 Verrucomicrobiales bacterium | reverse complement strand
AAGGAGGGCCCGATGGAGGTTATATCGTTGCAGAGGGATCACCAGATGTAGTGTCTAATCACAAATCAAGCATCACAGGTAAATTTCTCAAAGACCTATTAAAATAACGTTCTATATAACTCTATCATTTCCACCATCCAATGAAATTTGTGATCCCGTTGTCTTTGAGAAAGTATCACTATTCATAAGGGAAACCATTTTTCCAACGTCTGCTGATTTAATCTCAGTTTTCATTAAATTTCTGGTCTTATATTCATCTATTGTTAGACCATAACGTTCTGCGGAACGAGCTAACGCTTCAGGTGTCCAAAGCTTTGTATCAAAAACTGCGTCGGGGTGTATGATGTTACACCTTACCCCATGCGGAGCTAACTCTAAAGCTGCAACGCGGCAAAGTTGGGTAAGGCCAGCCTTTGCACAAGAATNACTGGCAGCACCTGCACCTGGTGCCATGACATTNCGAGAACCAACTAGGACAATGGAACCTGATATTCCATTTTTTAAAAATGGAATGGAATGCTTTAGAAAAAGTTGATGACTTGTAAGGTTGACCGCCATTGATTTCTGCCAATTGCTTTGATTCATTTCATCTANGTATGCTCCAGCNGTAAATATGCCTGCATTACTGACCACGATATCTATACCGCCATATGAATTTATAATATGCTCAATTGTTGATTTAACTTTACCCTCATCAGTTAAATTAATAACAATCCCCTCNCCATTAATTTTTTCCATTTGAGAGGTAATCTCTGGACTTAAATCAAGGCCAATTACTGTTGCTCCATCGAGTGCTAATGCTTCAGCACAAGCAAAGCCAATTCCAGCAGCGGAACCTGTNACTATAGCAACCTTACCTTTGTGAGGTAGTGAATTGGATTTTGGTTTTTTTAACTTAGCTTGTTCTAATTCCCAGTACTCAATCTCAAATANCTTGCTTGCATTAATAGCTTTCCAGCCACCAAATGCTAACTCAGTTTTTAAGATCGTTTTGATCGTGTGTTTGACAATGTCTTTTACAATAGTTAACTCTTTTTTATTACAACCAAAAGTTAAAATGNCTTTTCTGGGTAATACTGCCCATCTNGGTGCAGGATCAAGCATTGTCATTTCATTGGAGGAATATTTGTTAAAATATTTAANATAGTCTGCTGCATATTTATCGATGGATTTCTTAATATCCGAGGCTACCACTAGAGGTATTCTTTTAGTTCTTATAACATGATCTGGTGTTAGAGGACCTCTAGATGCCACGGATGAAACATTTTTAAGATTGGCAAATTCACAGGCTAACTCGGAATTATCAAAGTGAGAATTAACTGGGCAACCTCTCCATTCTGAGACAATTTTTCGAATTAAAGAAAGGTCCGAGGCTTTAGGAGGAGATGATTTTGATTTAGATGATTTNTTTGAACCAATAGATTTTTTGATAAATCTTTCAGCTTTAGTAACCAACTTTATCATTAACTGATAAGACTTTTTTGCATCATCATGAAATGTGAAGATTCCATGATTCATTAAAATCATCCCTTCAACCTTTTTCATATCAGCCTTCATGAGTTGTTTCTTTACTTCTTTAGCTAAATCAAAGCCGGGCATTACATAGGGAACGATAATTACTTTATCACCAAAGACCTCAATAATGTTTTGTTTTCCATTTGGAGAATTCGTTAATGATAGNATTGCATCGGCATGAGTGTGATCAACAAACCTATATGGTATTACTGCATGAACTATTGCCTCAATTGAGGGATTTGACGAATTTGGATCAATCATTGATGATCGACACTGATTGACCATTTCTGTNTCGCTTAATAAATCAAGGTCGGACAATTTGAGAAGTGTACTCATNTTNCAACCGGAAAAGTCCTTTTCTTCAATAGTCTCTAAATCACATCCGCTCCCTTTAACATAAAGATAGTCAGCGTAATTACCGAAAAAATCTTTTTTCCTTATCTTAACAGAGGTGTTACCACCACCATGTAACACAAGATCTGAATTTTGGCCTAGTAACCTNGAGGTATAAACACGTTTTGATAAAAGTGACTTATTAAATTTCTTAGCATCATTATCATTCCANAGTGATTTCATGATTTATTTATCTTTGCCCAAGTGTCTCTTAAAGCAATCGTTCGGTTAAATATTAGTTTGTCTTTTGTTGAATCTTTTGAATCCAAACAAAAATAGCCTTTTCTTTCAAATTGGAAGTTTTGACTTTGATCTGATTCTTTTAGAGAAGGTTCCAATTTACAATTTTCTAATACCTTAAGGGCGTTATCATTAAAGCATTTTCTCCAATCATCCTCTGTTGATGGATCTTCAGAGGTAAATGTTCTATCATATAGTCTTACCTCAGCATCAATTGACTCGTAAAAAGGAACCCAATGTATAGCAGCTCTAACTTTTCTGCCTTCTGGGTTTTTGCCTAAAGTATCGGGATCATAGGTGCACAATAATTCAATGACGTTGCCTTCATTGTCCTTTATGACTTTTTCACAACGAATGCAGTATGAATATCTGAGTCTAACCTCAGAACCNGGGCTCAATCGAAAATATTTTTTTGGTGGGTTTTCCATGAAATCATCAGCCTCAATAAAAACACTGCCATTAAAAGGAATTGACCTTTTTCCAGAATCTGGATCTTCAGGGTTATTAACTGCGTTCATTGATTCNTATTTATCTTTATCGGGCCAATTTGTAATCGTCAGTTTAATTGGATTTAGCACAACCATTTTGCGTTCAGCAATCTTATTTAAATATTCTCTAACAGTGTGTTCTAATAATGCTACATCAGTAACTCCTGAAAACTTGGTTACTCCAATTGACTTACAAAATATTTTTAATGCTTCAGGAGGATAGCCACGGCGTCTAAGTCCAGATATGGTTGACATTCTTGGGTCGTCCCAGCCGTCAACATAATTTTCATTAACCATCTCAATCAACTTTCTCTTACTTAAAAGTGTATAACTGGGTTGTAATTTGCTGAATTCAATCTGTCGTGGTTTGTGTGGGACAGGAAGGTTATCTATGAACCAATCATACAAAGGTCTNTGTTGTTCAAATTCAAGAGTACAAATTGAATGNGTTATGCCCTCAATAGAATCACATTGTCCATGTGCAAAATCGTAACTTGGATATATACACCACTTGTTTTCTGTTCGGTGATGATTTGTTTTCATTATCCTGTAAATGACAGGATCGCGAAGGTTCATGTTCGGATCAGACATATTTATCTTAGCCCTAAGAACTTTTTCCCCTTCTGAGTAATTTCCGGCACGCATCTTTTCGAATAGTTCCATATTTTCCTCAATCGTTCTTGATCGGTATGGGCTTTGTTTACCTGGAGTGGTTAGAGTTCCCCTGTATTCGCGAATTTCTTCAGCATTAAGATCATCTACATAAGCTTTGTTTTCTTTTATTAAATGACAGGCCCAATCGAATAATTGAGAGAAATTGTCAGATGCAAAATAAAGATGCTCACCCCAATCAAATCCCAACCATTTAACGTCTTCTTTTATAGCTTCAACATACTCATTCTCCTCTTTCGAAGGATTTGTATCATCAAAACGAAGATGACACCTGGAACCAGAATCCAAATTTTCATTAGCAATTCCAAAATTGAGGCAAATAGACTTAACGTGTCCNAGGTGAAGATATCCGTTTGGTTCTGGAGGAAATCTTGTAATTGGTGCATTATGTTTACCTGACGATAAATCATTTTTTACGATCTCCCTTATGAAATCTTCACGATGCAAATTGTTATTATTGTCAGACATAGCGATAAAGAATTCATTATTGCACAGAGCAACACTTAATCCAGATAGATTTCACATCTTAATTGCTTCATCTTTTGACCGTACTAGATTTATTTTGTGAAAAACATTACAATAAGAAATGCAATAGAATCTGATTCTCATTCAATACACGAATTGTTAATAGAGTTAGCTAAGTTTGAAAAAATATTAGATTCCGTTGATTCTTCAATAGAATCCACGCATGATGCATTATTTGGAAACAAACCATCAGCAAATGCTATAGTTGCAATTGTTGAGGAGAAAATTATTGGTGCAGCAATTTATTTTTTTAATTATTCAACNTTTGTTGGTAAAAGAGGTTTATATCTAGAGGATATTTATATCACGCCAGAATATAGAGGAAATGGAATAGGTACTATGATGATGATTGAGTTGGCAAAAGTGGCATCAAAAAATAATTGCGGGAGAATGGAATGGTCGGTACTTGATTGGAATACTAAAGCAATCGAATTTTATAATAGCTTAGGTGCTAATGTTCTAATGGATTGGAAATTGGTAAGAATGAATGAGAATTCNATTGAAAAATTAATTCAAAACTGAGATTGCCCCATTATTGAGTTTTAAAATTAATTCACCCATTAACTCAGCTTCATTAACTGAGTGAGTTANGTGAAGTATTGTTATTTTTTGTTTGGCATGAATNTTTTTCAATAATTTACATATCTCATCTTTACTCTCCTGATCAAGAGAGCTTATAGGTTCATCCATACACAAAAAATCAGGTTTCGCAGCCAACGATCTTGCTAAAGCTACTCTTTGAATTTCCCCTCCACTAAGTCCTTTTGGTTTTCTTTTCAAAAGATGGTTGATGTTAAAATCTTGGGAAATTTCAATCGCTCTATCAGTTGCGTCATTCTTCTTATAACCTCTAAGAGAGCATCCAAACTTAATTTGATTTAATACTGTCATCGAAGAAAATAAAGCACCGTCCTGAGGGACATAACCTATAAATCGGTCAGCGGGCTTTTCTTTTGTGACATCATTGTCATTTATGATTATTGATCCGGAATTAATCTTCTTTAGCCCACATATTGTTTCTATTAATGTAGTTTTGCCTGAACCTGATTTTCCCATAAGCACTGCATATTTACCTTTAGGTATTTCAAAGGAGATATTTTCAAGATGAAAATTACCAATATTAGCACTTAAATTTTCAATCTTGAGCATAATATTACCATTGAGATTTGCGAGTCCCCAANATCCTTACAATAACTAAAACAACTAGTGCAGCAGTGATCATAAGAAATGATATAGCTACTGCACCTTCCAAATTACCAATAGATATTTCGAGAAAAACGCTAGTTGATAAAACNTCTGTTTTGCCACGTGTTGCTCCTGCAAATACCAAGATTGGACCGAATTCACCCAAGGATCTTGCCCATGCAAGAATTCCAGAAGTAATTATTCCAAACTTGGCTTGTGGTATAATTACCGTCCAGAATGCCTTGCCTCGGTTNCACCCTAATGTTAAGGCAACTTCTTCTTGTCTTCGATCAATATTTTCAAATGTGTTTCTCATTGTCCTTACAGCAAAAGCGCATGAGACTGTGAATTGAGCTAAGATAATTGCAGGAACTTCATATGTGATGCCNTTTGGAAAATTAATAAATGAATCAAGTTTAAACCATTTATTTAATTGATTGAAGATATTGATAAACCAGTGTTCTAAGGATTGACCGAAAACAATGACTTGGTTAAATAAAATTAACAAACTCAAACCAACAACTAACGGTGGCAGAACAATTGGTATATCAAAAATCGAATCGATAAAACGTTTAAAAGGAAAGTTGAAACGAGTAAGGATATAAGCAGTGGGAACAGCAAAAATGACCGATAAAATTGCCGAAATCCAACAGGTCTGAAATGTTAAAAATACGGATGCCCGAATCGAATCATCTTTAAATGCTCTTTTGATTTCATCAATTGAGGTATAACTCGCATCAGCATACAAAAGGGCAATAATGAGAATAAAATACATCAGGCCAAAACACCAAATGAATGAGTAAAATAAATAATCTGAGGATGTTTTTTTCTTCCTCATGAAATTACTATAAATAAATTCTCCATTAAAACGAACAGTAAAGGGTAGAGTTCATACTCCTATCCATTTTTATCAATTAGTTTATATCCGAACTCTTTTAAAATCTTCTGACCTTTATCAATTGAACTCATATAGTCCGCAAAATCCTTAGAAGTTTTCTTATTCGATGAGGAAACAAGCAATCCCAAAGTCACTGTTTTGCTTTTATCATTAAATTCTTCGAGTTCAACAAAATCTAAATCCTCATATTGATTGGATATCACATCCCAGGCAATACCTGCATCAGCTGCATCAATTTTTATGGTATTTGCAACGTCATTAACTGTTGGCTTCGTCACAGTTACTATTCTGGCAACCTTATCCCAAAGTTGATTTTTTAATAAAACATCCTTGGTGAATTTACCTATGGACGCCGCTTCAGGATTGGCAAGAACCAACCTAACTGAATCATTATTAATACAATCTTCTATGGTCATTATATTTAGAGGATTTCCTTTTTTTACGATTAAACCAGCGTTCAATTCACAAATTGGGATTGATTTATATATGAGTCCTTTATTATCTGCAATTTCTGTATAGCTAGAGTCCGCAGCAAGGTATAAATCACCACGATTCACCGCTTCAATGTTAGCGAGCAAACTGCCTGAGCCTCCAAATTGGATTTTGATACGGACACCATAATCATCTTGAAACTCGCTGACAATTTTCTGTATTGGCAATCTTAACCCTGCTGCACAATATAAAATTAGCTCGCTTCGGCTTGATTTGTTTTCAGTTTTTTTGGGCACCAAAGTAACTAATGGCAATGAGAGNACCATTGATATAAATATTAACTTAGCTCGCATAAATAATATTAATTATTAGTGGAGCATTCACTACAAACAGCATGCAGATTAATCTTTTCGATTTTATATTGTGCTGCATCAATATAAAGCATGCTCCCGTATGAAGGTTTACTGAAATTTGTTAGCGCTTTGAGTCCCTCAATAGTCCCAATTTGAGCAACTAGAGATGATACAGCAGCCAATACTGGAAATTTTCTTTTCCAATGGGTTGGAGGATCATTATAAATGCATTTAAGGCAAGGTGATTGATTAATTAAGATAGGTATCACTCGTCCCTCCATGGCATACATTGAGCAATCAATTAATGGAATACCTTTTTTGAGACAACCATCATTAAGAGCAAACCTCTCATTAAAAAGAGGGGCGCATCCAAATGCAATATCCACATCGGATAATAATCTGGCAACATTATCTTCATTAATATTTTCATTATGCGTTACTACATCAATGTCATGATTGAAATTCTTAAGTGTTTTATAAGCCGAATCTACTCTTGGTTTATTCACCGAATGACCTGACATTAATATTTGTCTGTTAAGATCATCCTGACGTAAATTCCCTTGATGGACTAATATAAGTTTACCTATACCTGCAGCAGCAAGACTTAAAGCAACAGCTCCACCCATTCCACCTACGCGACTAACAAGAGCTGTTGATTTACGAAGAATNNTTTGTTCATTTATACCGAAACCAGGTAGGTCTAGTTGCCAAGAATAAGTTTCTTTATCTTTATTGCTTAACATGGAATTATCCACCAGCGATGGGTGGAAATAGTGTGATTTCGCAGTCTCTGTCAATCGTCATAGCTGACAAATCAATAACTTGATTATTGTCAACGGCTATCAATAATGACTTTCTAAGATTATTATTTTCATCAAAAATAAAATCATTAACAGTGGCATCTTTCTTTTTAGCCAAATTATTTAGTAAATCGATAAGTGAAATGGGTGAATCAATTGTTATTTCTTCTGTTGTCGAATTAATAAGATCAGCTAACTGACCTCTATAATAAATTTTAATATTCACTGATGGGAATTTTCTTTTTCGCTGTTTTATAATGTTATTCAAGTGCTAATTTATAAATTTGATGCCAAATTATAAATTTTTATAAAAGAAAATATTAGTACGAGATTCACTTGCAACTAGTATCATTTATTAGTTCATTATTGGAAACCTTACACAATTGAGGCGAAGCATCCACATANGCATTTTAATTATTTTATTAAGCAATTCTTTTCTTTTTGCTGATACAAAATATAAAACTACTTTTTTTGAAGAGAAAATTAGACCCNTACTTGTTAATAAATGTTACTCTTGTCATTCTGAAGAAGCCAGAACAAATGGAAAGCTAAAAGCTGGTCTGCTACTGGATTCGGCTGAATCAATCATTAAAGGTGGAGACGCTGGTAAAGTTCTAATTCCCGAAAAGCCGGAGGAAAGCATACTCTATGAGGCTGTTTTGTATAAAGATGAAGACATAGCGATGCCGCCCAAGGGAAAACTTACTGAAATTGAAATTGCCAATATTAAAGAGTGGATACTAATGGGTGCCCCTTGGCCAGGCGAGAATACCAAATCACTTATTGCTAATGAGGATGACAAAGAACCCTATGACTGGGAAAAATTTAGGAATGAACACTGGGCTTTTAAAAAAGTTTCAAACCCGATTGTGCCCAAAGTAGAAGGCTCAGGAATCGCTGTTAACCCAATAGACAATTTTATTTTTNATAAATTATTTCAACAAGGTATCAAGCCTAATAAGAAAGCTTCAAAGAACATTTTAATACGACGCGCATATCTTACATTAATTGGAATACCACCTACCCCAAACCAGGTTCAAAATTTTATTGAAGACAAAAACCCTGATGCTTTTTCAACAGTCATAGACGAACTTTTAAATTCTAAACATTATGGTGAAAAGTGGGCTAGGCATTGGTTAGATGTCGCAAGATATAGTGATGGGCACGGGGGATTTGGAGATAACAAAGCGCTGCCAAATGCTTGGCGCTATAGAGATTGGGTCATTGATGCATTCAATAGTGACTTGCCTTATGATCAGTTTGTGANNCAGCAGATTGCAGGAGATTTAGACAAAGAAAATTCACAACCCATTCCTACTGGTTTTTTTGTTGTTGGACCAACATACACATCTGATGGTGGTGACCCAGAGGCTAAAGCACAAGCCTTAGCGGAAACTTTATCTGACCGAGTGGATACTTTTTCNAGAGCTTTTTTAGGTTTAACAGCCGCTTGCTCCAGATGTCACGATCATAAATTTGATCCCATTACTATTAAAGATTATTACGCATTAGCAGGTATTTTCAAAAACACAAAAAANGTTGATGTTAAGGTTGGTGATCAAAACATAATCGACTCTCACAACTCCTGGCAAAATGCTATAAATGATACAAATAAGAAAATTAATAATTTTCTAGAAAATAAATCCAAAGAATTAAAAGTTAATAAAAAAGAAGTTGAAAAATCAATTGATGAAGAATCAAAAAAACACATTTCCTATCTGAGGNAAGAACTTGAATTATTAAAGAAAAGTGAACCAGAGAAGCCTGGTAATGCCCATGTATTAGCAGAGAGTGGAAATGCTGACATGCATGTTGCATTACGCGGTGATTTAAGAAAAAAGGGTGAGATTGCTCCTCGTAGCTTCATAGAAATTATTGAAGGCAAGTCCAGACCCAAATATTCAATCGGAAGCGGACGATTAGAATTGGCGAAATCAGTTGTCGCTGANAATAATCCACTTACAAGCAGGGTTATAGTTAACAGATTGTGGGGATGGCATTTTGGAAATGGAATCGTTAGAACACCGAGTAATTTTGGCGTCATTGGTGAAAAACCAACTCACCCACAATTACTAGACTGGCTAGCATATAATTTTGTTGAAAATGGTTGGTCTATTAAAAAGTTTCATAAGCTTATTATGTTATCGTCAACATGGCAGATGAGCAGCGAACATAATGATGAAAAATTTAATATTGACGGTGATAATAAACTTTTGTGGAGGTTCCAGCCAAAAAAACTCGAAGTTGAATCATGGAGAGATTCACTTCTTTATGTAACTAATGAATTAGACCAACGAATTGGGGGCCCGCCGGAGGGCGAAATTATGACAAGCCAAAGAAGGACCCTATATGCGACAATCAGTAGAACCGGAGATAAATTTAAATCTGACAGTTTCCTTAGGCTGTTTGATTTTCCTGCCGCCGCTTCAACATCACCAAAACGAGCAAGCAGTACAGTCCCCCAACAATATTTATTCATGCTTAACAGCGTATTTATGAATAAGAGAGCAAAGACTTTAGGAAAATTTCTTTCAGAGTCAGATTTAAGCAGATCCAAAGTTATTGAAAATATCTACAACAAATTATATTCTAGNCCTCCACAAGATAGCGAAGTAGAAATTGCCAATTCTTGGCTTGGAGAATCACCTGATGTAGACAGATGGAGTTTATATGCACAAGCACTTCTTAGTGCTCATGAAATGATACAAATTAGATAATATTTAATATGAAATTCCTAGAACACGAAATTGCATATCGAAAATCAACAATAAATCANTTAAGTAGACGTGAAGCTCTCATGAAAATGGGAAGTGGTTTTGGCACATTAGGATTAGCCTCATTAATTGGAGATTCGAATGCTGCACAAGATTCAACATCTCCATTGGCCCCAAAAAAACCCCATTTTGAACCAAGAGCTAAAAGTATAATCCAACTGTTCATGCCTGGAGGCCCATCACAAGTTGATACCTTCGATTACAAACCCATGATCGCTAAACATGCTGGAGAGAGACCTGAGAGTGTTAATCGCAAAACCCTTAGAAATACTAAGATGGGATTAATGCCATCTCCTTTTGAGTTTAAGCAATATGGTCAAAGTGGCAAATGGGTTAGTGATATTTTNCCTCATGTTGCTGAATGTGTTGANGATATAAGTTTTATNCATTCAATGCACACTGATATTCCTGAGCATGCAGGTGGTATTCTTATGTCGAATCTTGGGGCACTGCAACCGAATAGGCCTAGCATGGGTTCATGGCTTCTTTATGGTCTCGGTGCCGAGACCCAGAACCTNCCCGGTTTTGTNGCCATGTCTCCAAGGGCTCAACCNAGAGGAAAGCTCGCTAATTGGGGCAATTCATTTTTACCAGGAGCTTATGCAGGATCATATGTAAATATAAACAGCATGAAGCCAGACGCGGTTATCAATGATCTTAAAAATCCATCATTAGACAGATCACTTCAAAGAAAACAGGCAGATTTATTAGGTCAATTAAATAAACTACATCTAGATAGGGTTAAAAAAGACCAATCTCTTGAATCCAGTATTCAAGCAATGGAGATGGCATTTAGAATGCAGTTTTCAGTACCAGATGTATTTGATATTAATAAAGAGAGCGAAGCTACAAAAAAACTATACGGTGATAGTGAATTTGCAAAAGGTTGTTTAATTGCTAGAAGACTAGTTGAACAAGGCGTAAGGGTTGTACAACTCAATCACTCTATAGATGGTTACGATATAGCATGGGATACTGGACACGGTGACATTAAAGGGGGGCATGCTCGTTTAGCACATGCTTGTGATCAAGGAATAGCGGCTCTTCTTAAAGATCTCAAAGGTAGAGGATTATTAAAAGATACACTAGTAGTTTGGGGTGGTGAATTTGGAAGAGCTCCTACTTCAGAAGGAGCCAAGGGAAGAGACCATGATCATTACGGATACACAGTATGGATGGCAGGTGGAGGAGTTAAATCTGGCTTCAGTTATGGGGCTACTGATGAATTCGGTTTGACGGCCGTTGATAACCGCATGCACGTACATGACTTACATGCAACAATTCTTCATCTTATGGGCTTAGATCATGAGAAATTAACTTACCGGTACTCAGGTCGTGATTATAGACTAACTGACGTCCATGGTCGGGTTGTTCATGATCTATTTGCTTAGGAAAGCTTTAATTTGCCGGTGCTATCCCCAANNTGATCAATTTTAACGCCCATTGCGTTAATCATTGATAACCACAAATTAGCAATAGGTGTACCTTTTTCAGANTTGATATGTCTACCCGGTTTAATGGCACCACCGGCNCCACCAGCAATAAGAGTNGGCAANTCAGTATATATATGCAGTGACCCATCACTTATTCCAGACCCAAGGGTAAACATCATATTGTCAAGGAGTGTGCCCTCACCCTCTTTTATATTCTTCATCTTCATAACCAAAGAAGTGAATTGCTGAATATGAAAATGATCCAAAGATTCAAGTTTTGATCTAACATGCTGGTTTCCCTGTCCATGGGTCATACCGTGATGATCGACGGGTTTATCGAAAAGACCATGCACTTTTAGAGGTGAACCCCAACGTTCAGGGGAACTCATAATAGTTGCCACTCGTGTAAGATCAGTTCTGAAAGCTAATATCATTAAATCACCCATCACTTGGATGAATTCATCACGGGTCATGGCCTGCCAAGGCTTAACGGGTGATGAAATCTTCAGTCTATTTATATCCTCTTGTCTTTTTGTAACGCGCTCAATTTGCTGCTCAACTGTACGCACGGAGTGCATATATTCATCAAGTTTACCTTTGTCTGTACTACCGAGACTATGGTTTAGTGACTTTGCATCATCCATCACNAAATCGAGAACACTTCCTGATTCAATGTGTTGTTTAACTCCAAAAAGTCTATTAAANACCGCTTTGGGGTCNCGAAGTGATCTGGCGACGTGCCCATGACCATACCAAGAAATATTGTCAAAATACACAGATTCTCGATTATCCTCGTATGGATTACAACTTANCTCAAGTGAACGGAAGGCAGTCATTTTTCCAGTGTGTTCAGCCATAATTTGATCGATTGTNTTTTTCAGAGGATAACCAGCAGGAGACAATTCATCAGGTGATGCNCTACTTAACCAGCAGGCTCCTGCCTGTGCGTGCCCGTCAGTACCGGCTACTTTAATTCTGTCCAACTTTGTTAAAAGTGTAACATCATTCTTTATTGGTTTAATGGGCTCAAGCGTAGGACTTAACTTGTAACCTTCCCCTGTGTCTTTAGGATGCCAAGCAGTTTGTACGACCCCATTAGGAATATAAAAGAATCCNGCCCGGACTGGTGGTTTTACATAAGAATTTGTCTTGGAAAAAGATTTGATTTGCATCGCCTCTAACAAAGGTAATGCTAGCGTTGCTCCAGCACCTCTTAATACTTTTCTTCTNGACAGTGATGTGCGTTTTAAAATCATAATTATCTTTCAGACTGATTGGTCTTATTCATAAAAGGATAACTCTTNGTAATCTCTGTGACAACTGTAGAAAACTTACCTCTATCAAGAATTACCTGTTCCAGAATTTTATCAATATATGGTTTGTCACTTATAACGAGCTCGCGTCCGAGTGAATAAGATAGCATATGTTCAATAAAAGCCCTCATGAACCATTCCGGATTCCGAAGAATAGTATCTTTGAGCCCGATTATATCATTAAATTTAGTCTCACCAAATATTTCTCCACTCGAATCTATATCAAGTCCCGATTTATAATTATCACGCCATCTTCCAATAGCATCAAAATTTTCTAGAGCAAAACCAAGGGGATCAATTTTTTTATGACATGAGGCGCAACTTTCATTTTCCTGATGTGCAACTAACCTTTGTCTAAGTGTGATGCCTTTCTTTTCAATTTCGACATCATCCTGTTCAATTTCAGGAATAATATCGGGTGGAGGTGGAGGTGGCTTGTTAAAAATGACTGTGGCTACCCAAGCCCCTCGTCTAATTGGGCTTGTTCTCAGAGGTTCGGAGGTCATTGTTAATGTAGCTGCTGAAGTAATAACACCTCCTTCACGTCTCGACGGCAATGATCTTCTAGTAAATGTCTGACTATTGGTATTGAATCGGTTCCGGTTCTGACGCTTGCCGAAGGGAATCTCATCATTATACCATGACTGCATTTCATCAGAGCGATATGAGTAATTACTATCAACAAGAAGCATTATAGATCGGTCCTCTACCATAATACTTTCAAATAGAAGTAGCGGTTCAATCATAGTTTGCAATCCAAATTTCCATTGCTCACAACCAATTCTCGAATAGTATATTTGGAAGCGGTCAAAATCAGGTACTGCTGTTATCAATTGATCAAGCCTCAACCATTGCCGAGCAAAGTTCTCAGCAATAGATTTGCTTTTAGGGCTCTCCAATAACCGAGCAACCTGAGATTCGTAAATTTTTGGTTTAAGAATCGTACTGTCACGAGCAACTCTCAATAGTTCATCATNAGGAATACTGCTCCAAAGAAAAAATGAAAGCCTTGTCGCCATCTCATAGGGACTAAGAGGTTGGGTCTTAAGATTGCTATTCTTTTGTTCACTAATATAAAAAAACCTTGGTGACGAAATGATAGCAGTAATTAACTTTTTCATTGAATCTTTGAATGGTTTTNCATTCTTGAGTTCACTTTCCAAATAACTAATATACCTACCCATTACATCCTGACTTACAGGTTTTCTAAATGCCTTTTCGAGAAAACTTGATAAGTGATCCTCGAGNAGACTCCTTGTTATAGGCGTTGTCTCAGGAAGCTTAAAAAAACTAGATTCAGTTAAGTTGCTATACCTATCAAATTCAGGGGCATTAACTATCGATCGACCTAAATTTAAAAAAGTTTCCACCATGATAGGTGAAACGCTTAACTCATCACCCCTATTATTGAATCCATGCTCCGACTGTAAATCAATTGCAAAAGGACTCACTCCTGTAAGGATATGTTGTTCGATTTGGTTTTTGCCGAGAGCTCGATTAGACAGTCGGATTGAGTTTGGAAACTTTCCTGATGATGGATTGAAGTATGAGCTGCTTCTGATTACTTTTTCTGGCAAAGGATAAACATCACCCTTTAGTTGTAATAGATCCTTTACAGCGTTGTTATACTCATAACGATTCATTCTTCTCATTACGATGGGTTTCAAAGATGCTGATTCTTTGATGTATGCATCAAGATAGGAACCGAATAGTGTAGCCATCATTTCATGCTCCTNAGTCGTTAATTGTTTCTCATCCTCAGGCGGCATCTCCTTAAAGTTTAAGGCATCAACAATTTTCTCTGTAATCTCTATGTTTTTAAGAAAATCATCCCTAGTCTTAATTTCTCTTAAGTTGATCTTACCTTTAACCTTTCCNTTGTCTCCATGGCAGCCATAACATCGCGAAGCTAGTATAGGTTTAATGTCTTTGAGTGTAATATTTATGACCTCATTTATTGACGAAATTTCTTTGTTAATAGGTGTCTTTTCATNTTTTCCTACAGANGNNATATCAGCAANATTGTTGTCAGANACTTNGTNATTATGAANCATATTNACAATCTTTATGTAATCTAGTCCGAGTAAATAACGATTCTTACGATAGGTGCTGGCATTTTTATTGCTCCCTAATAGCTTGAATCGTAAAATGTGTCGACCCTTATCTAACTGCAATTCACTCACGTTAATAAGATCTGNTAANACAACNTCTTTTGCATAGAGGTCAATCTTGGATGCAATTAGTTTCTCATCTAAATAGATATCAAATTCGCCATAATCAGGAGCCTTAGTAAGTTGAAACTGTAGATTGTACTTACTTTCTTTATCAATAACTATGGAAGTTTCCATTGATTCATTTACACCCCCATCCCAAAGCAAATGGGCATCTCCACTCCACTGACTACCAAAATTCTTCATGCCTTGAGTCCTAGATTGCCCCTTCATTGGTAACAATTCCCCCTCTATNATATTTTCACCGAAAATTTGAACTGAAAGATTAGATACATCAATATACTTACGGTCTTTTAAATCATCATCAGTGTCAGTTGTTACTCTCACAGTGATCTGCTTCATGCGACCATTTTCACCATTACCAGCAACATCATTAATGCGAATTCTATCAAGAGAGTGATTCCCTGGCACAAGTTGAAGAAATGTACTTTGAGGAAAGGCGGTGGTTCCTGATGAAGTAGTAAACGTAAATGTACCTACGTCACCATCGAAGGCATTAGTGAATGGTTTATCAGAGGCACGTTCAGCACCAGGTATAACTTTTCCTGATATAATTTTTATCCTAGATCCAAAATCTGTGTAGGCCTCAATTTCACGAACAGTCCAGTGCTTATAATGACCATCATTATTCCATTCAAATTCAATTCCAGTTGCACCTTGAACAGGATCGAAAGTAATTGAATAAAAACCATCATGGTTAGCATCTTTGTGCTCGATTTTGTTATCTCTGACAACAACCTGATCAAGGATGAGATTAGACGACTTAGATTCACGACCTCGAACGTCATGATAGTCATAAATAGAATCAGCTATGACATTAGCACTGGGGCTAAGCCACAGAAAAATCACGAGACAAAATCTCATGTAGCGGAATTCTATCATGCACTGTTATATTAATCAGTAGATGTCTGAACGTAAAGACATCATGTTTAAAAAATATCATCAATTCCCTAATTATATTGCAAAATAGCTTTAATTACTTTTCTTTCTTGAACTGCTTTAAGTGCACTGGAGATATCATCAATTTTGAATCGATGAGAGGAAAATTCTGCTCCACTTAGTTTTCCTTCTTCAATCCATTTGCAAAGGATAGGCTGAGATTCTTTTTCATATAGTCGCGTTGGCCATTGATGGACAAATATATTGTAATTAAAATCTGCCAAAGAATTATGAACAACAAACTCTTTTAATCCTGCATAGAAACCATAAACACATAAGGAACCACCTCTTTTTATTAGAGGTAATGATTGCTTAATTATCTCAGGTTTACCAACGGCATCAATTACTGCGTCAAGTTTATGGGGTCCAGCTTTGTCGGCTAATGCGCTAAGACCATCATCATCACGTTCAAATGTTTCATTAGCCCCAAATTGAATAGCCAATTCTTTCTTTTCATCGTGTCTATCGACAAGACCTATCCAGCCTAAACCAAAAAGTCTGCCTAGTTTGACAAAACTTAAGCCAACAGGTCCCCCGCCATATATGAGAACGTTATCGCCTTTCTTTAGATGAAAATCGCGGAAGGCACCCAAGACCTCCCTCCATGTACACAACAAGACCCCATCGTCATATTCAATTGAATTCATTACAGGTGTCTGTATTTCAAAAACCTCTACCCAACCATTTTCCTCATTATCAACTGAGCTCTCTACCATTCTCTCATGATCATTTACCAATACATATTCACAAAATCCACCCCATCCAGAACTTAAACCATCAGTCTTCAATTCATCGTCAAAGACAAGACCACTAACAGCCTTTTGGCCTACACTAAAATTTCTAACTTCTTTGCCTATCTCAACAACCTCACCAATACTTTCATGTCCTAATGCAAAGGGAAATGAATCTTCCATTCCTGGAAAATGTCCTGACACTAACTCGCTATCAGTATTGTTACAGATACAGGCAACTTTAGTTTTAACTAGTGCTTGGTATGGTTTTGGCTTAGGAATTGGTGTATCAATTATTTCAACAATACCCGGATTAGATACTACGACAGTTTTCATATCATTTTATTCAAATTTTAATTAAGATTAGTATGTATAGAACTCATCACAAATATATATTCTCAAAATAAGATAGGATATCAAAGACGTTCTTTCTAAAATCTTTCATAGTAGGATTTCTAAGATTACAAAAAACTGAATGAACTCTAATAATAAACTTAAAGTACGGTACCATGATCTAGATGCGCTTCGATCATTTGCTATGATCCTTGGTATAGCCATACATGGAGTTTTTTCATTCAACGGTATGCCAATATGGCCTGCACAGGACATTAATCAAAACCCTCAATATGGTGTTGTAGCCGATTTTATACACGGCTTTAGAATGCAATTATTTTTTCTCGTAAGTGGTTTTTTTACAGCAATGATGCTCCTGAAAAAAGGATCATTTGCTGTCTCAATGCATAGAACTAAGAGAATTCTGATTCCTCTGCTCCTCTCAATAATATTGCTTGTTCCATTGATGAATAACATGACGAAACTTAATGAATTTAAGGAAAATTTTGGTAAAGAGAAGTCAGAGATATCATCAAAGGTAACTATACGAGGAAGTTCAATATGGGCAGCAGCAAAGAGAAACGATATTGAATTGCTAAAAAAGAAAATTAGCGAAGGATTTGACGTAAATAAAAAGGATTATCTACAGGCGACTCCACTGCACTGGGCAGCAGCATACGGTAACACAGAGTCTATCGATTTATTATTAAAGAATGGCGCATATATCGATGCTGGAGACGGAAAGAACTCAACCCCACTGCACTGGGCATCATTTATGGCCCGCCCAGATAGCGTCAAATTACTCATTGATAATAATGCCTCAGTTGAGAAAAGGAATTCGGATGGATCTAACGCATTTCAGTCAGCTGAACTTGATGAAGGAACAATGAAATTCATCTTGGGAATTTTAAAAATCGATGAAGATGTTGATGAACTAATGGGTAGAAGAGCGGAAACGAAAGCAGCGTTAAAGGGGCAGGAGTTAAACTTTATATCAAAATTCACAGGAAGTTTGTATGAATTCATTAATAGAAATTATTTCATTAATTTTTTTGGTAGCAACCAAATCGTTCTTCATCACTTCTGGTTTCTCTATTTCCTTTTCGTAATAGCTTTAGGGTTTTGTCTCATCTTTAAATTTGTCGATTTAATTTTTCCTTTTAATAAATGGTCAGACATCACAATCAATAATCCAAAAATTAATACACTGAAAAATTTTATCATCTATTCATTTGTAATAACAATAATGGTTCTTACTTACATGACGCAGATGAAAATGGCTCCTAACCAATTTGGCCCCGACACTGCTGTTTTTTTTAACCCTGAAAAACTCACGGATCTTTTTGTTCTCAATGGCTTTAATGGCAAGCCAGCATGGTGGATACTACTTCACTACTTTCTTTTTTTTACATGTGGAGCTTTCATGTATGGATTTAAGAACTTTGGCTTAATATCTAAATTCATATGGCCATTGTTATTTTTCGTTGGATTTATATTTTTAATTATCTCTCTAAAAGAATTTAACAAACCTTGTCCTGATTGGCTAAACCTCAGAAAAGATTTGGAAGGACCATTTTCATTTTTGAACTCTATTACACAATCAATACATGAATGGCTTAAGGATTTCAAAAATACGAAACCCTTAATTACAAGTATTTACTGCTGGGTCATAATTTTTGGGTTTGTAGGATTTTTCAAATTTCTTTTTTCAAAACCCTCGGTATTCGTTAGATACATTTCAGACTCATCCTATTGGTTATATCTCGGTCACCAGCCATTAGTTCAAGCATATCAAATACTGTTTTCTGATTGGGATAAACCTATTTATTTTAAGTTCCCTTTTATTTGCATATTAACAGCTTTGACTTTGATAATAATTTATCACTTTCTAATTAGGTATTCATTTATCGGATCAATTCTCAATGGTCCACGTACTAGGCCCGTAAAAACAGCTATTGAATGATGTATTAATTTCATGAAGCATGAGCGCTAGAGTTTCATGAGTATTCTAAACTGAATAAATTAGTGAGTTGCCAGTTCCTCAAGAAGTGAATGCCTTTTAGCAGGATCATTGATCTCATGCGCCCATGCGACAGCGGTTGATAATTCACTACCTTTTAAGTAATTAACAATTATCTCAATTGCATTATCTTCCAATGATTCATTTTCGACCCATTTTTCCATGAAGTTCGTGGCTGCGTCGTAGTCAGCATTGATCCAGGATTTAAAGACCTCTTTGAAAAAGAATTCTCCCTTTATTTGAGGAAAATACAATGAGCAATGGAGCAGCTCATCAGGAAGGTCTAACTTCCAATCTGCTAGTTTCGGAGAGTTGATGATAAAGTAATAATATTCCTCTTGAGTTTCGCCAGGTGATTTAAGACGAAATGTATTCTGATCTATAATATCTGTGTCACTCCTATTATCAGATTTGTAATTGTAATTTTTACAATTGACTAATAGCAATGATATAATAATTGCATGNATTGGTTTATTCCAATTCAACAACTCTATAGAATCTAATTTTATCATCTAAGGGCAATCCTGGATCTNTGAAAGAGGTAGTTTCGCCTTCCCCTTCTATACTGTCATCTAGTTCTTCCCATTCCCCATCGATAAGGTTTGTAGTAGTATAAAGACCATACACTCTTCCCCTGCGTGAATTCCATGAAATGGTTATTGATTGAGAATCGTCAGCTTTTTCTATTTCAATGTCCTNTATGACAAGTGGAATTTTCTTTTCTGTTATGGCCGCTTCCCATAATGATTCTGCTTCTTTGTCTGTTAAAACTCTATCCAACCAAATAGCAACTTCATCTTGAGCTCCTGAGTGAGTTGTACTATCAGCAGCATTGGCTTTTCTTCCACCGATCTTAGCCAAACCTGTATTTATACCCCAGCCAGTAACATTGGGTTGTAAATTATCAGTTCTATCAACTCCATTAATCCAAAGTTTGAAATTTGCAGCACGCTCACTCCCTGAACTTCCAAATGTTGATGCAATGACATGAAACCAACCTGATTCACTCTGAATCAATCTTCTATCAGGGCCACTATTATCTTCCATGAATAATGTTCTTTCTGCAGCAAAACCAGTATTGGCAGGATCCACAGCAAGCACCAAACCATCATTAGCCACATTTACCTGAAAACTTTTGGTGGNGTCTTGTAAATTATTAGTAAATAGCCTGTCTCCTCCTTGAGCTGGACCTGCTTTGAAGAAAAGAGCTACGGTGATTGAGCTTGATCCATATAAATTTCCGTCTCCAAGAGTAATATGACCTGAATTGTTACTATAGTGAGCCAAGTTGTCCTCACCACCTAAACCTGGAACTGCAATTCCGTTTGGGTCATCAGCGCTAAAAACATACATCGGTCCTTCTCCGCCAACTTCTGGTCCTCCAACACCATAATCACCATTATATTCACCCCTGCCAGGAGCATTACCCATTGTGTCTAAAGCACCATCTTCAGTTGTAGTTTCATTGAGCTCATAATAGTAGGTGGGTGAAAGCTTAATGACTGTTGATTGATAATTTGCTGCATTGGACTGACNAATGAGAATAAATTGGATAAACAGCGAATATTTTAGG
Source organism: Verrucomicrobiales bacterium (assembly GCA_002684575.1). Lineage (GTDB taxonomy): Bacteria > Verrucomicrobiota > Verrucomicrobiia > Verrucomicrobiales > DEV007 > EC70. The sequence goes on along the minus strand of NYVP01000122.1, from coordinate 7,015 downwards.
CCGCTGACTATCTTTGGAAATAATGTGTAATGGTTTTTCATGTGCTTAATATTCAATGATTTACCATTAAAATGGTTATTAAATTAAAAGGAAAGCGAAATAATTACGCTAATATATCTTTAATAACGTGTCCATGTACGTTTGTTAACCTTCTCTCCAAACCATTGTGGTAAAAACTTAATCTCTCATGATCTAGTCCCATTAAATGCATAATNGTTGCGTTGAAGTCATAGATTTCGATTGGATTTTCGGCTGTTTTATATCCCCATTCGTCGCTTTTGCCATAGGAGAAGCCCTTTTTGACACCAGCTCCAGCCAAGAAGCATGTGAAGGCATTTGGATTATGATCCCTGCCTGTTCCATTTCCCTGTAAAAAAGGCATTCGACCAAATTCAGTAGCCCATATAATNAGGGTATGATCAAGCAAGCCCCTCCTTTTCATATCTCTTATCAAAGTGGCTGTAGGTTGATCCATAATTTCGGCCTGCATAGCATGTGTATTCAAAATGTTACTGTGTGAATCCCAGTTGGTTATCCCGTTACCTCCACTAGGATCACTGCCATTGAAGAGTTGAACAACCCTGACTCCCTTTTCAATNAGGCGACGAGCAAGTATACAATTTTTCGCATATTTCTTTTTTAAATCGCTACCTGAATCAGTACCATATTCTTTCAGAACAGAATTTGGTTCACTAGCAATATCCATGACATGAGGCACTGAAAGCTGCATCCTTCCAGCCAATTCATAACTAGCAATCCTTGAAGCTAGGTTTGAATCATCTGGATACTTTTCTAGATGTTTTGAATTCAGTCTTCTTAATAAATCAATAGTTTTTTGATCGTTTAGCGAACTTATTGAAGATGGACGGGATAAATTATTCGGTGGTCTTTGCGCACTAAAGTCAGTCCCNTGGAAAGCAGCAGGCAAAAATCCGTTGCCAAAGTTATTTTTACCCGAACGAGCTAAACCTCTGGGATCATTTATTGCAACAAAAGCGGGCAGATCACTACATTCTGAACCTAATGCATATGTAACCCAAGATCCAAATGATGGATAACCCTCCATTGTAAATCCTGTATTAAAAAAATTCTCTCCTTGAGGATGAGCGCTAGTTTGAGTTTTAAGAGAGTGAATAAAACAGAAGTCATCAGCAAGAGATCCTAAATTTGGTAATAAATTTGATGTCATTTTTCCAGACTCGCCACGGGGCTCAAACTTCCAAAATGACCTTGCAATATTTCCAGTGGGCCCTTCAAAAGTTATAGAAGGTATGCCTGGAGGTTTTTGGCCATGATACTTGTCGAGGTCAGGCTTGTAATCAAATGTATCAACATGACTCACTGCACCCGGACAATAAATTATTAGAACTTGCTTGGCAGCGGACTCAAAGTGTGATTTTCTTTTATTGTAAGGATCCTTAGAATCAATAAAAGGCCTGATAGGATCTTTCCCTGAAAAATTCTTGGTATTTATTACCTCAGAATNAGCATTCTGATTGAGAAGATGTGATAGACCCAAAAAACCTAATGACCCTGTCGTTTTATTTAGAAAGGTTCTGCGGTTAAGTAAATTTCTACCAATATGTGTTAATGATTCAGGGCTCATGGGAGAAATGCAAATTCGTTAGAATTAATTAGAGATCTAGCAACAATNTTTGGATCTAAATGAATACAATAAGAAAGCTCATCAGCCTCAGGATTACGGCCAAGAATTAATTGAAATATTCTCGTAATAATCTCATTATCACTTGCCCCAGCCTCTTTGATTGCTCGCTGCGCTATTAATTCCGANTGCTGAATAACAAATTCACTATTCATTAAATTTAGAGCCTGAAGAGGAGTGGTTGAGATTGACCTTTGTGCACGAATCTGTCCACAGTCTGGAAAATCAAAAACTGAAAACATATTATCGTCAACTCTTCTCATTCGCTCCTGATAGATCATTCTCCTCCAAGTGTCTTTACTGTAGTTATCTAAGACTTCCCACTGCGCATAAGTTTTTTTAACATTATGGATACGATAACTTTGGCCACCTACTCTCCTGTCTAGTTTTCCAGATGAAAGCAAAATTCCATCTCTGATAACCTCTGCGGTTACCCTTTTAGGTACATAACGCCAAAGAAAAGATGAATTTGCATCAATTTCAGAATTCATTTTATTTGGAGTGCTAGACCTCTTAAAGGCTTCAGTCGTCATCATTAACCTAATCATTTCTTTAATAGACCACGCCTTAATATTGGTATCTTCTGGAGAAATAAACTCTGCCGCCAGCCAATCAAGTAACTCAGGGTGAGATGGCTTGGCTCCAGCATTACCAAAGTCGCTGGTAGTTGGAACTATTCCCGTTCCAAAAACATGATACCAGATCCTGTTCACCATGACTCTCGAAGTAAGAGGGTGATCAGAGGAAGTTAACCATTTTGCGAAAGCTTTTCGCCTTACATATTCAGGCGATTCACTGTTAATCTTTAAATCCCCGTTTATGATTTCAAAACCTGATGGTTCAACTAAATCTCTTGGATTTTCCGGACTACCTCTCAGAAGAACATAAGTTGGAGATGGATCAATAAATCTTCCAATAAAACTATGATTATTACCATTTTCAGTTAATAACTTAATTGATTGTCTTAATGATTCAGAAGCTTTGAGAAGATTAGGGTTGTTATTAATTACATCACGATATTTGTTCGAGGAGGCAATTAGTTTCCATGAGCCATCCTTCAATAAAGTAGATACCTTGAAGCTGGGAAATTTATCATTAGTAGCCTGTGTTATGAAATCAGTTTCAAAATAATATTCTCTATTTTTGCTGAATCGAATCCTGTTAACATTAACATTCTTATTAAAATCGATCTCTAACCACGGTTTTGATTTATTGTGTGATTTGGATCGCCAAGCTTGTGTGCCATATTCACCATCATTTACTTTAAAAAGCTCACTTCTTGGTTGAGTCATTCTATCATCGCTCTTTAGAGTCACTCCATTTTTTGATAAAGCGAAATTCGTTTTATTATCTGGCCCAAANACTTCNAGCTCATCAATNGATATGGATGACCAATCNAAGTCTATTCTGATAGAATTCGTCNCNNTTTCCTCAAAATGCATTTCGGTATATCCNCCCCAATTCTCTTCCCAAAAACCTAAACCATTTATTAATTTTGTTCTTTGCTCAGATATATCATTATTGATTTCCTCTACTTTGATTTTTTTTGGGTGATCAGATTTAAATTCAGGTATTCGTCCTCCAAATTCAACTCCCTGAAAAACAGCACTCATTGCATAATAATCTTTAATTGAAACTGGATCGAATTTGTGATTGTGACACCTTGCACAGCTTACAGTGACGCCCATAATTGATGCACCAACCGTTTGCATAATTTCATCAACTCTATCTGCTCTTGCTTGACGAATGGCAGAGGGTTCCTGTCCGATTGTTGCAGCCGGAACATGTGGCCCAGAAACCAAAAACCCAGTTGCCTCACCAGCTCCATACTGGTCACCGGCAATTTGATCCCTAATGAAAATATTATACGGAACATCATTATTTATCGCATCAATCACATAGTCCCTATAAATCCACGAGTTTTTACGGTATAGATTAGATTCAGAACCATTAGATTCAGCCCATCTAATTGAATCCAACCAGTGTTGAGCCCAGCGCTCACCAAAATGAGGTGATTCCAATAATCGATTTAATAAGTTTGTATATGCAACGTTTGGGTCTTCAGATGATTCATTAATAAAATCACTGATTTCTTCAGCTGATGGCATAAGCCCTGTTAAAATAATTGAGGCTCTTTTTATGAGAGTTCTGTGATCGGCTGGGCCATTAATTTTTAATTTCTTTTCTTTTTGTTTTAGCCTTAAAAAGAAATCAATTGGGTTTGAGTTTGGATCACTAGAATTCCCTGACGGCACTTCTTTTCGTTGAATTGGCTTGAAAGACCACAATTGAATTTCATTTTCGTCAATTTGATCCATTTGTCCTGGCCAAAAAGCTCCACTATTAACCCATTGTTTTAATATCTCGATGTTTTGGTCTGATAATTTTTCACCTTTAGGCGGCATTGCCATTTCTTTATCCTTGTGGGTAACAACTTCCATTAGATAACTTTTACTCCAATCTCCAGGGATAATAGATGGTAAACCAGAGTCACCTCCTTTAAGAAGATTTTGACGCAAATCGATTCTTAATCCCGATTTCTTTTTATCAGCGCCATGACATTTAAAACAATTGTTTTCAAGTATCGGAAGTACTTTGTTATTGAAAAGATTGTCAGCAATTGAGAATGCATTCAGATTGATTGAAAAAAATAACAATAAAATAAGATTAAATATTTTATTTCTTGTTATAAGGTACATGAAAACTGATCTGACGGATTAATTTATTTCTTCTTATAAGACGAGCAACACTTAAAATCAGATATCCAAATACATATGATAATCAAAATAATTTGTATCAATAGTCGAATTGAATGACCAATTTGTGAGAGATGATTTCCACTAAAAGGGATATCATTCATCCACATATTTAAATTTGCCAAATATACTACCAAATAAAAAACGATTAGAAGTCGTGCAGTAATTTGTCTTGAAAATTTTATTATCAATCCGATTCCAAGTATTATTTCTAAAATTCCGCTTAATAGTGTCCAAAATCTCGGGAAACCTAAATAGGTGGGTATAATATCATCGTATATCTGAGGGTTTCGGAAATGGTGAATTCCAATGTGAATCATTAGAAATCCCAAAATAACAGCTATAATTAATTTAATTAATTGTACCATAACTGGATTTAATAGGAAGAAGTGGCTCGGGACAGAATCGAACTGTCGACACAAGGATTTTCAGTCCTCTGCTCTACCAACTGAGCTACCGAGCCATATGAATTGTTTCCACATGTTGAACGGGGGGATGGAAATTAATAGAGGAGGTTAAAAGTTACAAGTTATAAAATGAAGTATGTTCATGATCAGTTACTTACAGGGTAAGTTTTTCTGATTTCATCTTATTTCATCTCAAAATCACGGACACTTTTACGGACAGCAGATCTTCAATAGTTATCGAAATATAAACCTACTCCAGTACATACCTTTTTTGGGTGCGTCTGGGATAACGATAACGACGATGAAGAAGAAAGTTAAAGTAACTGTATATCGCAGAGCTAACAGAAAATATTACCAAGCGGCATTTAGACTCGCTTCTGGTGAGTTAATTGAAAGATCGACTAAATCCACCAACAAGAAGGAAGCCACAGCTATAGGCTACGAATGGGCAAAGGCGGAAATGAAAGAGTTCGCCTCCAAACAATCAAAGAAAAACGAGGTGGTAGATGACCACGATACTCTAACGATCTAGGGCGTTAGGGCGTACTTTTTAATTAGTAGCCATTGAATTTAAATAAAATATTTAATATATAATATATAAGAGAATTCTTTGGAAAAAGTTAATGCTCGTAACGAGAAAAGTACGCCCTACACGCCCTGACTTTACCGATCGATATTATATTGTCGGGTGAAAAAAATATGAGCTAATTGATCAAGCACTTCACCTGTATCGAAGTGGTTTAAAAGTTACTAGAATAGCAAAGAAGCTAGGAGTCGATAGACGTACCATACATCGATGGGTGAATGAGTCTGGAGCATCGAGAGATGATTATAGGAAAGAAGACGAAGCGAGAGAAAAAGCGATTCGAGAAGAGGCAGAAAAGAAACACACCATGATGGAACAGATAAATCACTACAGGCAGAATATGCTCTGGGAAATCTTAACGAGGTATCTGCCCAATCTAGAGATTAAGAATGTGAATGATATGTATAAGATGGTGAAGACGATGGAGAACCTTAGGAAGTTTGAGGACGTTTAGATGAAACATAAGTTTTGGTCATAGGTATGCACGAGAAAGCAAAGTTCTATTCTATGGAATAGTACGCCCCAAAATGGTGCATTTTGTTAAATGTGGCGATCAGTGAAAGTGAGACATAATTAAACTAGGTGTCCACAAAAGTAGGAAGTTCGGGGCGTACTTTATTTGATATGATGTTCCCTAAATGGACAAATGGTGGACACGCCACATTTTTGCACCGATAGCCGCTCATTTTATTAAGCGCTCAATTTCATCCTGCAACCTGCACAATGTGCTGTGTATACTGTTTCAGGCTCGATGATACAGGACTAATGATTCACGGCTCAGTGGACACCCTGCCTCATAAGGGACACAAAAGAATGTTTTTAATCAACGCACGTTGCTCACTACTCGTTCAAGGGGAGCATTAGCCCTGTACCCTGTACATGGTTCAGGAATCAGGATCAAACGCCCCCTGCCCACCTGCCATGGACCGTTAGCAGTGGTTGGTGATCAGTATTTCTTGTGATTCAGTATCCATATTATAAAATTATTTTAGAATACATGTAATGCTAATCGTATTTGAAAGGCCAAGTCCACCAAGCTCTTTCATATACAATCAACCATTTCTCGTTTTTCTTGAAATATGTAGCAGTGTATCTACCCCGTGTTGGTGGAGGAGGGCTTATTTTTGAACCAGTTATATGTGACTTTGCAGTTTCAATTACTATTTCAGGACTTAAGACAAGTCGTTGATGGTCGCTGAAAGTTTTTTTTAAATTAGGGTCTTTTAAAAGTTGTTTTTCAAAATGTTGTCTAATTGATTCTCTACCCACGTGTTGAATATTATCGTAGTGAATGATATCCGCATTCTCAGCGTAGAGATTGGATAATGATTCAGCATCTTTGTTTGCTGCTGCTTGATCCCATTTCTTAACTTCAGCATCGATCTCTTTGATTATTTGCTTCTTCAAAGAAATACTAACTGCTTTGGAGGCAGGTTTTTGATTTTCAACCGTAAGAGTTGTGATCGTTTTACAGTTACTAAAAAGTAAAGCAGTTAACAATAGAGCTGAACCATATAAGAGATTTTTCATATTGCAGTAATAGCACGTTGTACTTGATCCCACAATTGACATTTCCCTCTGTAATTGCTCAAACGCCCACTGC
>NYVP01000121.1 GCA_002684575.1 Verrucomicrobiales bacterium | reverse complement strand
ATGAGACAACTTTTCTTAGTTTTCCAAAGACGAACCATCTCCAATAGTATTCTTCCAGCAAAGAATGAAAGATGCTTATTATTAGAGCAAAAAGAATAAAGTGATTAAGAATACCGAGATCGATGCATTTTTGTTTAACCAGTGGTGATGCCTCTTTAACCACATCTCCGATCGGTGTTAGCATTAATAAACCGATGGCCATAGCGATGGGTAATCCTATCATTATGCCCATAGGAATAGATTTTAAATGCTCTCGAATGGATAATTCTTTAAAGTGAATTTTTTCTTTTAAAATCAAAAATGTGGCAACGATCGGCCAAACAAGTGTGAAGAATTTAACGCTTCCATAAATGACCTGTGCCAGCGGAGAGTCGCCTAACCATACAAAATACCATAAGGAGGCTAGTCCAGGTAAGAACATGGCAGGGATAAGTACTGCCCATAGTTTTTTAGAGTGAGGGGATTCCATGGTAATAAAAGCATAGTGGTATTATGTTCTGATTGGCTAATTGAAATAAATGACTATCAAGATCATTATAATCAATGTTCATTTAAGTTAGCCCTTGTTTTGGGCAAGTACCATTGATTCATTCTCAGGACTGGTGTAAGAGTTGATGAGTGGTCCTCGTAGTTCAACGGATAGAACAAGGCTCTCCTAAAGCTTAGATGCAGGTTCGATTCCTGCCGAGGACGCCAGATAATTGTGCATGAAGATTCTTCATTTCAGCGACATCCATTATTGGAAAATTCAGATTGGATCTGATCCATATTACCCGAAAAGGTTTCTTGGGTTAATGAATCTTGTTTTTTCTCGGAAAAACCATTTCCCGCCCCCCTTAGCTGATACCGTCATTAATGCGATAAGGCAGGAGGAAGCTGACGCAGTTCTTTTTTCTGGAGACTTGACGACGACTTCTCTGGAAAGTGAATTTAAGAAAGCCGCTGATTCATTTGCTCCACTCTATGAAAAATGGGGAGATCAATTAATTGTAATCCCAGGTAATCATGATCGCTACACACCGAGCAGTGTAAAAGCAAAGTTTTATGAAGAATATTTTCCTGATGCCTTTGCAGGAATGGGTAGTCGAGTTTTCTCAAAACCTCTCAATGATCATCTTTGTGTTATTGGTTTTGATGCTTCGAGGCCATTCATGGTTCGTTCAAACGGAACTTTTACAGAGAGTTTGAGAAAGGAACTCGATAATGAATTTAGTAAAATTAGAAAAAATTACCAAAACGTTATACTGATGGGTCATTTTCCTTATGCCTATCCTGCAAATATACCCTCTAAGTTTCATCACAAGCTCATCGGTCAAGAACGATTGGCTGAATTAATTTCAGAGTATAACCCGATTGCTTATCTTCACGGACACAAGCATGTTAGATGGTGTCTTAAAGATCCGGCCACAAAACAAACGCTTTGTATTAATGCTGGCCCAGCCGGGATGTCATCAAGTGATCCTGATAAGCATGCTGGATGGGTAGTCTTTGATGTGAACGAGTCAGGTGATGTTACTAAAATTATTAAAGTCCACCTCTCTTCTGAGGGTGAGACGATTCGGGAAACGGTAGACTTGTCGAAACTCTAGATGTCGCAGACTTCNGCGGCGTGTCTCAGGGAATCGATTGGATTTTCCCATGTAGGTATAAACTCCTGAGCCAAGTATCCNTCATAGNCNGTTTCAAGAATAGTCTTNAAAATAGGAGGATAGTTAATTTCCTGAGTATCATCAATTTCANCTCTNCCTGGGCATCCTGCNGTATGATAATGTCCAATGATATCTTTGTATTGCTTGATACGTCTAATAACATCTCCATTCATGACCTGTACGTGATAAACATCAAAAAGAAGTTTAAAATTCTTGGACCCGACTTTATTGACAAGATCCGCACAAAAATCAACATCATCACCGAAATAGCCTGGATGTCCTTTCATAGGNTGAGAATCATCTCGTGAGTTAAGATGTTCTAGGACTANGTTAATTCCTTTTTTTTCTGCGTGAGGAATGACCTTCTTCCAAGTCTCTACACAAAGAGCTGCTGCCTTATCCGGGTCCATGTCTTTGTACTTCATTCCTGTGAAAGTAATGACGCTTTTTGTTCCAATGTCAGCGGCNAGGTCGATTCCTTTTTTNATGCCATTAATAACCGTTTCTGTATTCTTAGGATCACATGGTCCGTTTCTGAAGCCGTGGCCTCCACTAACAAGGGAAATTTTCAAGCCGAGTTCACGAACAGCGGGATAGTGTTTTGCATCAATGCCTTCCATGGCAAAGAGTCCAATTTCTTTACAGTGTTTAGCCAGTTCCATTGTAGGCATAGGATTAAAGCACCAGCCCATAACCGATTGACGAATTCTGCCGTTTTTAACCTTAAATAGTTTTTTATCACTGTCAGCCTTGATGTTTCCAACGGTCGCTGCGGTTGCTGCCGCCGCACCGATAAGCTTTCTACGAGAGAGTCCCTTGTTTTGTGGTTTCATAATTTTTATTTATAAGTTTTGATGAGGAAGATTTAAGTAATTAAGTGCTTTCTATTTCATTGGGATAAATAGACTTAAGATAAGAATTATCCCAAAACTCACTAATGAGATTGCTGTTGAGATAACTGTCCAAGTCTTAAGNGTCTGTTTTTCAGTCATTCCTAGATAACGGGAGATCATCCAAAATCCAGAATCATTAACATGAGAGAATCCAGTTGCTCCTGCCGCAATTGCACAGGCAATTAAGGCAAGATAAGGCTGGGTAAATCCTTCCACAAAGCTGGCCATTAGACCAGCCGCAGTGAGCATGGCGACAGTAGCTGATCCCTGTGCAATNCTGACTAGGGTGGCAAAGATGTAAGCGAGAACAATTATAGGAATAGGGCTACCTATGAATACTTCCTTAAGCGCATCAGCAATGCCGGTTGCAATGAGGACTCCTTTAAAGACACCACCAGCACCTGTGATCAATATGATAATACCGGCAGGTCCAAGGGCCTTGGTGGAGATTTCAACGAGATCTTCCTTCGAAGTTCCTCGGCTTATTCCAAGGAAAAAGATNGCGAGAAGAGTTGAAATCATCAGAGCAATAACAGGGTGTCCTAGGAAATGAATAACTTGATTAGTTGTTGGCATGCTGTTGAGAATGTCTGCGACNTGAGCATTTCTCTCCGCTTTTGTTAATCCAGGATCGATACCTGAAATGGCTGATTGTTCAACGATAGTTCCTGCAAGAATTAGTGCAATCGGTAGAGCAATGAGTGAGGCAATCTGTAAAAAACTTGGTAATTTTTTTTCTTCACTTGTCAGATCTTCCCCTTGATCGGTAGGAGTGGTAACCTCCACGAGTTTAGCCATTCTTGAACATAGAAAAGGACCGCAAATGATTGCTGTTGGNAGGCCAACTAAAACACCAAAACCGATTACATAACCTAGGTTTACGTTTAGAAAATAGGCAACGGCTACAGGACCTGGAGTCGGTGGNACGAAGGCATGGGTTACNGCCATACCAGCCACTAGTGGCAAACCAAAAACCAGTACNGATTTTTTAGTGTCGCGTGCTAGCGCATAAAGAAGAGGTGCAAGAATGACAAGGGCCACATCAAGAAACACGGGTATGGAAATGATAAAACCGGTCAGAAGCATGGCCCANGGTGCTTTTTCCTGTCCAAACTTTCGTACCAGAGTGTTGGCTAGAGATTGAGTTCCCCCAGAATGTTCAAGCATTGCTCCAAAAATGGCTCCAATACCGATGATGGTGGCGATGAAACCGAGCGCTCCTCCCATGCTTTTCACGATCGTTTGACCAATTTCAGTGAGGCCAGCTGCCTGATCGGGATTAACGAATGTGGCGCCAATCGAAACTATTACTGAAACAACGATAAGCGCTAAAAAAGCTTGGAGCTTGAATTTTAGGATAAGAACGAGTAGAAAAACGATACCGAAGATTAGCAAGGCAATNAGACTAGTGACCGGNACAGATTCCTGAGCTGCATTTTGCGCGAGAATTGAAAACATAAAAAATGGTAAAGTGGAGGTTTGCCAAAGCGCGGGCTCCCATTACAATGGTTCCGCTATGTACTCTATTTATAGAACTGAAGCCGGTAGTACAATCGAAAAGGANGGTTCATGCNTATTATCNGNAAACTTTTGCTTTGATTCCTTATTTTCTAGTGATGANCCATTGGAATATGTGCAATCACAGTACCTTTCCGNAAATGCAGCTGAAATACCAAGTGGATCATTAATGCCTCCGATCGGGCATCAGGAGATTTGGGCTGCTGGGGTCACGTACTTCCGAAGTAGAGATGCGAGAATGGAGGAAAGCGAGTCTTCGGGTGGAGATCGATTTTATGATATGGTTTATGACGCTGACAGGCCCGAATTATTTTTTAAAGCCACCGCCGAAAGGACTCGTGGNCATGNGGATAAAGTTTGTATTCGTTCGGACTCGAGTTGGGACGTTCCTGAGCCCGAGTTAACCCTAGCCATTAACTCTAATGGAAAAATATTTGGTTATACTGTTGGTAATGATATGAGCTCCAGGTCGATTGAGGGAGAGAATCCATTGTATCTTCCGCAGGCAAAAGTTTATCGAGGTTCATGCGCCGTTGGTCCCTGTTTAGTGGTAGGAGCTGCGCCTGCTAAAGAGGCAATGATTTCGGTGAAGATAAAAAGATCAGGAGAAGAGGTTTTTTCAGGAAGCACAGAAGTCTCTCAAATTAAAAGAGGTTTTGATGAATTAGCTGAATTCCTTTTCCGAGAAAATGAATTTCCAAAAGGAGCTCTTCTTATGACAGGCACTGGAGTTGTGCCTGATTCTGATTTTACTCTTAGTTCAGGCGATGTTATTACAATTACTATTGACGGAATAGGAACCTTAGAAAACCAAGTCGAATAAATTTATTATGAATGGAAACCAACTCATAGGTANCAAGGAGTCAGCCGAAGGTAGCTCCACTTTTAACGCGATTAATCCAGTTAGCGGGGAGACCCTTGCGCCTGCCTTNCATGAGGCAACTCAGGATGAAATTAATTCTGCTCTTGCGCTTGCAAAATCAGCCTCGGATTTTCTGAGAAATTCAACTGGATCAGATAGGAAGCGCCTTCTTGATGCGATTGCGGATGAAATGGAAGCGGATGCCGATCTGATTAAAAATAGGGTAGGTGAAGAGACGGGTTATCCTCAGCCTAGACTTGATGGTGAGTTTGGTAGAACGGTAATGCAGCTTAGAGTTTTTGGTAAAGTTGCTGAAGAAGGTGATTGGGTAGGANCAAGAATCGATACAGCTATACCTGACAGAGAGCCATTGCCCAAACCAGATCTGCGAAGAATGTTGGTTCCAGTAGGACCGGTCGTTATTTTTGGCGCCAGTAACTTTCCTCTAGCCATTTCAGTGGCAGGAGGAGACCCTGCGTCGGCGCTTGCTGCCGGCTGTCCTATCGTGACCAAGGGTCACCCCTCTCATCCAGGATCTTCGGAGCNAGTGGCAAGAGCGGTCCTTAGAGGAGTTGAAAAAGCAGGTTTTCCGGAGGGAACATTCAGTATGCTTCAAGGTGCTACTAATGAAACTGGTAAGGCGCTCGTNGAGCACCCNGATACATGCGCTGTAGCATTCACAGGATCGCTCAGAGGAGGAAGAGCGCTCTTTGATATTGCTTCTTCGAGACCGAACCCCATCCCTGTCTATGCCGAGATGGGAAGTGTAAATCCTCAATTTGTTTTCCCTGGAAAGTTGNGAGCTGATCCGGCTCAGTTTGCTGAATCCTTATTTGGTTCAGTGACTATGGGAAATGGTCAGTTTTGTACTTGCCCATCAATGGTGTTTATTCCTGAAGGTGATGATTTGTCAAAGATGAGTGAACGTTATCTTGAGCTTGTTGGCGAATCCCAAGGCGCNGCGNTATTAAATCCTGGGATTGCGAATGCCTTTAGTCANGGAATCGATCAGTGGAAAGCAATTGAAGGTGTGGAGGTTCTCGCTGAAGGGTCTCTGGAGGGAACAGAGGTGGGTGCTGCCCCTGTCGTGGCAAAGGTATCACTGGAAGACTTCATGAAAAATTCTGAACCTTTCATGCACGAGGTTTTTGGGCCATCAACGATGTTTGTGGTATGTCCGGACAAAGAGAGTTTTGTTGAAGCCTCTGATGTCTTTGACGGTCAGCTTGGTTCTTCAATTCACTGTTCAGAGGAAGAGATTGGATCGGCAAGTGATTTAATTTCTAAGATAGGAAAATTTTCAGGTCGTGTATGCATTAATAGTTTTCCCACAGGCATTGAAGTTTGTGACTCTGTTCATCATGGAGGGCCTTATCCGGCCACTACCGATGCTCAGCACACCAGTATAGGTACTGCAGGTATCAGTCGTTGGGGCCGTCCGATTAGTTTCCAGGGTACCCCAGACGAATTGCTTCCTGACGAACTTAAGGATGGTAATCCATTAGGTCTAATGAGGCTCGTTGATGGTACTTGGACTCGTGATGCGGTGAGTTAATAAATGGCCCGGATTTTTTTAGTTCTTTTTCTTTCGGTATTACAAACGTTTGGAAAAGAAACTTTCAGTCCTTACAAGACTTCGAAAGAAGTTCCGCAACATGTAGAAGATCTCTGGAATGATTATGATCCCAGAAAAGAACCTCTTGAGATAAAAGTCATTAAGGAGTGGGAAACTCCCGAGGTCATTACTAGATATGTTACTTTCAAGGTTGGAACATTTAAGGAGGCTGATTCTAGGATAGCTGCTTATTACTCCTTTCCAAAAAATTCAAAAAAGCACCCGGCTTTTGTGTGGAGTCATGGCGGAGGTCAAAGGGCCGAAAAGAATAGAAGTATTTATTTTGCCAAGCAGGGATTTGCGACTTTGGACATTAATTGGTTGGGTAGGCCTCTTAAAGAGGGGATCGATGAAAATACCGATTGGGGCAAGGTAGATCCTAGTCAGGGGCCGAGGTTCTATGCCAAATCGCTAAGGAAAGGATGGAAGCATAATATGCAGCCCGATGATCATACTATTGACTCTGTAGCTAGTCCGCGAAATTCAAACTGGTTCTTGCTCGCGGTAGCCGCTAGGCGTGCCATTACTTTTCTTGAACAACAAGAAGAGGTGAATCCTAATAAGATTGGTTTTTCAGGTTATTCGATGGGAGGAATGATTACTATGCTGGCGGCTATGGATCCTCGTTTAAAGGCCGTGGTACCAATGGTCGGTGGTACCGGATTTAAGTATATTGATTTCCCTGGTGGCATTGAGGGTAGTAGTCTCAGGAATCACTTTAGATACCTCGATCTGTACAAAAAGACTATGGATCCTGAGGGCTATTGGCCGCTAGTTAAGTGCCCCGTTCTATTCATCACCTCATCCAATGATTTTCATTCGACTTTCGAGAGAATTTATCAGTCGATAGATCTATTAAAGCATTCAAACTGGAGAGTTAGTAGTAATGTTCATCAGAACCACGGGCCTGGGAATGAGCAGTGGGTCCTATTAAACTTATGGTTCGAAAAATATCTTAAAAGGAAAGATTTTAATGTTCCGAAGACACCATCTACCGAGCTCTCAGTCAAGAGTTTTGTGGCCACTTTTTCAGTCATGCCTCATAATAAGAAAAACTTAGAAGGTACTGATATTTATTATAGCTATGATCCGAATTCCAGGACGCGGTTCTGGATTCATGCAAAGGCCAAGGGTAATCAATTAAAGCAAACCGTTGATGTTCCAATCTATAAGGGCTTACCACTTTATATCTTCGCTAGTTCTCGGTACCGGCTCGCGGAGCCTGTGCAGCTGGAAAGAGGGGTTGCTTCATTCTTTGTTATCCATGGTATCAGAATGGTCGTATCGATGCTTGTCTGCGTGGCCATCTGTTTACAAGGGGCACA
>NYVP01000120.1 GCA_002684575.1 Verrucomicrobiales bacterium | reverse complement strand
GTCCGACGAAGACGACGAATGAATGGCAAACAATCGTTCGCCGAGAAGATTCTTGGCGACGTCAGTTGTTATCAATCGGTGAAAGCGATGGAACTTGGGGTCTTTGGATGGGTGCAGGTATTGGTGGTAAATACGTTGAGTTTGGAGCTCCATTTAAGGCTAGTATTCTTGGTGATGGAGAGTGGCATCACGTAGCCGGTACTTATGATGGTAAAGAAATAAACCTCTACGTTGATGGAGAATTGATTGGAAATAAGCCTATAATTGGTGAGTTATACAATCAGAGTAGGCAGCCAATGAGTATTGGATCCTATAAGAATGGTTCTTACGATAGGGAGTCTTTTCATGGTGATTTAAATGATATCCGTGTCTTCAGGTCTGGATTGAGTCAAGCTCAAGTAAAGGAATTAAAGAATGGAATTAAGGAAGTTGCCCTAAAGGAGATGGTCGGTAGTTGGAGAACTGAGGAGGAGGAGCCTCAACTATCCGAACCTATTGAAAAAATTGCTCATGACCGAATAGAGAAATTTCTGCATAGAGCTTTTAGGTCTCCACCTGACGGGAGGACCTTGAGTCTTTACACCAGGTATTTCGATAAGGTTTATAAGGAAAGCGGTGACTTTACCGCAAGCATGAAGAGCATTGTTTCAGGGGCGATGGCCTCGCCACGTTTTATAATGGTTCATGACGAGGCAAGTGAAGCCTCATCAAATTTTGATTCATATAGTTTGGCGAGTCGTCTTTCATTCTTTTTATGGTGNTCGATTCCTGACGAAGAGTTATTATATCTGGCCGAGCAAGGTTTGCTTCAGGATCCACAAGTATTAGGGCAACAGGTTGATAGAATGCTTAATGATCGTCGGGTTAAGAATTTTTGTGATAGCTTTGCGCCGCAATGGTTGAAGATCAATAATATAGTATCTGCTTCGCCTGATTTTAAATTATACAGAGATTACTACTTTGGAGGCGACGACAAAATATCCTACAAGAGGGGGATGCATATGATGCTCGAAACTTTGCTTAACTTTGAGACAGTATTCATAGAGAATAGACCGATCATGGAACTCATTGATGCTGACTTTACTTATCGAAGTCATTTGTTAGAGGAGTGGTACGAAGGCAGAGCAGCTACCTATCCAATTAACGTAAATCTTCGCGATATTAATTTTACGAGAAAACCTTTAAACGACAGAAGGTACGGAGGTGTTATTACAACGGGTGCGGTGATGGTAATGACTTCAGGGCCATTCAGATCACATCCAATCACCAGAGGTTCTTGGGTTTCTTCTGTCATTTTTAATGATCCNCCAAAGCCCCCGCCTGACGATATTCCTGACTTAGTAGCGGACGATTCTACACTTAAAGAACAGGGACTTACTGTTAGGCAGAAGCTTAAGCAGCATAGCAAAGATGTTCAGTGTGCAGGTTGTCATCAAAAGATTGATCCGCTGGGTTTTGCTTTGGAAAATTTTGATCTGCTTGGAAGGTGGAGAGATAATTACCGGACTGGTATTAAAGTTGATGCCAGCGGTAAATTATTCGGAAAACACTACTTTGAGGATGTTGTTGGCTTTAAAGATGCCATTCTTGCCGAAAAAGATGTATTCGCAAATGCGTTTATTAGGCATTTACTTTCTTTTGCCTTGGGTCGAGAGTTAACCTTGACAGACCGACTGGCAGCAGATGAAATTACTAGAGCAAGTAAGCAAGATAATTACCAAATGCGGGAAATTATCAAGCATACAGTGCTAAATCCAATTTTTAATCTAAAGAGAAAATCATGAANCATATCGATAGACGTAAATTTTTGTTTGGNGCTGGAGGCAGTATAATNGCTCTTCCTTGGTTGGAGATGAACGCAGAGGATGAAGTCACCAAAAAGTTAAAAGATCCTTCTCTTCGTTTTGCTTCTTTCTATTCTCCGATGGGATTTGTAAGAGATCATTTTTTCCCAGAAAAAGGNAACGATGACTTTTTATCAATGCCCACTCTAAAGCCTCTTCAAAATGTTGGCGATAAAGTAACAATGATCACAGGCTTGTCACGGGTCAACGTTAGAGGTGTTGATGTTCACAACCAGTGTAGTTCATGCTTCCTTTCTTCTGCTGATCCAAACGGTGAATTCGAGTCCGCATATCCAATGGACAGAACATTGGATCACCTGATCGCAGACAAAATAAGCGATCGAACTCCTATCCGCTCTCTTGAACTCAACTGTAATACTTTTAAAGANCTTAGAGAGTCGATTTATTTAGATAACATATCATGGTACGGCCCTGAGCATGTTGCGACGACGATGAAGGATCCGCGTCAGGTNTATAAGACACTTTTTCACACAGGAAAATCGAACAAGGATATTACTGATCTTATTCTGGAAGACGCTTCGAACTTTGATAGAAAACTCAGTCGCCATGACAAGGATAAGATGGATGAATATTTTACGTCTGTNAGGGAAATAGAAAATCAGATTGATAAGCTCAATAAGTACTANGAGAATCATAAAAGGGCTGATATGAAAGAGCCGGACGAGGAGCCCATGACTCGAGGAGAGTATATCCGAATGATGGGTAAATTGCTTGTNTTAGCNTTTCAAGGNGACCTNACTCATGTGGCAACNNTGATGCTTGCNCCNGAAAGATGGGGAACTCCTCAAGTTTTCCATGAATTGAATTTTACTAAATCACACCATGGTCTTACGCACTCTCAAGACAGGACAGATGTAAAGAAAAGTCTTACCAGAGTGGATCGTTTCTATGTAGAGCTCTTTGCTGAAGTTCTTGAACAGTTGGACTCAATTAAAGAGGGAGAAGGGACCTTGTTGGATCATTCTATCATCACTTTGGGTTCAGGATTAGGCGATGGTAAATATCATACAATGGATGAGCTTCCAATTATTGTTGCAGGTTCGGCCAATGGTAAGATTAAGACTGGNCGTATGATTAATTGCGCTAAGAGAACTCCTTTGGCTAACTTGTGGTTGTTACAAGCTCAATTAATGGGAACTGGTATGGAGAAATTTGCTGATAGTACTGGACCTCTTGAAGAGCTTCTTGCATAAGCAAATTCAAATTTGATTGATCAGACTTTGGGATTAATTTTTGAGATTATTTTCCTGATGTGTTGAGCCAACTCCAGGTCTGTTGCGTAAAGTGCTCCACGATGATTCATAAAAGTAGAATCTGCACGATTAAGGTCTAAAGGATTACCGAAAACATCGCAGACAACGGCACCTGATTCTTCGTATAAACAGGCNGTAGCNGCGTAATCCCATAAACTGCCGCCTCCATCCTCAGCTTTTGGAAGTTTGAAATGGCAGCCAGGAGATTTTTCTAAAGCATAGCAGGCATTAAGAACTGCTCCGCCGTAATGAATAGTGGCTAATCCTTTAAGGCCAATCGAATGGGCATAGGTTTCGAGTTGGTCTTGAATGGCATGAAAATCGTTGTGATTAGCAAAGCTTCTGTCGTAGGTAAAAGTTAATTGGTTCTCAACTGATTTAATTTTCCAAGGCTCATTGTTTATTTTAACTCCCTGTCCTCTGGCTGCCTCGTAAAGAGTTTGATGAAATGGATCATAAACCACTCCAATCTGAGGTTTTCCACACTTAGAAACTAAACCGATTGATACGGCATAGCCTGGTTTTCCCTCAATAAATGGTAGTGTCCCATCAAGAGGATCGATGCACCAAAAGTAGTCATTTTCGAACCGACTTTTATTGTCCTCTTCCTCCTCGGCAAGAACAGCAATGCTAAATTCATCACATGACGGCCTTAAGATTTCGAGGATTAGATTTTGAGATTTACAATCAACTTCAGTAACCACTTGTGATGCCAAAGTGCTACCTGTCTCTTTTTGAGAAATATTTAACTCATTGTTGAGGGATAAGGAGATTAATTTTCCTGCCTCTTTCGCTGCCAGAACTGCTTGTTTGCTTAATGATGCTAAATCTATCAATTATTTTACTCTTTCAATGATTCAATTACTTCGCGCGTTACTCTTTCACTGTAGTCGCTAAGTTTCCAGTGCCCAGGGCTCCAACCTTTCATAAAACGATGGAAATCAGCCCAAGCCACACGATACAGTGATTCCCAATCCTCTCTGAGTTCTTCCTGACATTCACTTTTACCCAATAACTTTAAACATTTGAATAATTCCTCAAAGTAAAGATTAAGAACGTGTCTTTCTCTTTCTTCAGCCTCCTCGTCTCGGAAACAACTGCCGACAAAATAGGCAAGGTCCTTCATCCCGCAACCGCCACCTACGTATTGGAAATCCACGGCTGCGACGTTTTCTCCATCATCACTAAAGCAAAAATTTGCAAGCTTGGCATCTCCATGGACTAAAGTTTGGAATTTTGAATTCTTTAGCTTGGCATCAATAGTGGAGGCGGCCTTTTTTAAATCTTCTTCTTCTAATTGTTCGAGTTCGTCTGGGCGGGTCTCGAGGTGCCAATATGTACCAGTCTGCCATAGCCCGCTGGAGCTCTCACTCAAAAAATATCCATGAAAGTTTGCTAACCACTTGATACAAGCCTGAAGTTCAATTTCATTGACGTAACTTTTCCGTCCTCTGTATCCAGATGAATCCAAGTCTTCCATCACGATTAAGAAATTATTACCGTATTTTTTCGCTCCAAGACATTTGGGGATTCTTGCGAAATTCATGATGTTATTTGTTATCGGGTTCTTGTACCAATTCGTCTCAACTTCATAAGATTTGAGTTTTCTTTGATGAGATAAATCCGTATTCCATCCTCTCGGATGGCTGCCACTTTCGGGCTGTACGTGCTTTACGATTACAGTCGAATAATTTGCATTCTCTAGTCCGATACGCTCAATGCTGCCATATCCACTCCATAATGATTGAACGGTTCCGATATAAGTGAGTTTTTCCGCACCAGTGATTTCCAAAATAAAACGATCGATTTCTTCTTTCTCCATGCGAATCCTGAATTTATCAGTTAACCAAATAAATGACTAGAGTTTTTGAGCAAAACTTGACGATACATTGACAGTTTTCTAGTGTTGATCAGAATTTAATCAATTAGAGTTTTTATTAATATAAAAGTAGATCAAAAAAACATGAAACCTATTAAGCTTTTTCTCTTCGCTTTGGCTATACCTTTCACTTCCAATTTACTCGCGGAGAGTCCTCCAGCTATAGATGGTCATGATGCATTTATTAAAGGTCTAAGAGAAATTAAAAGTGATGGTGCTAAAAGTGCAAGTGAACCAAGAACTCTTAGTCCAGTTGTTTCCCGATTCAAAGGTTGGTTTATTGACGTTACTGAAAAGGCCAAGCCAGGGAAGTTAGATGGAGTGGATGTGATTGAAGGTATTTCACTTGCCAGTGAATCACGAGATTCCTCTAGTTGGCAATTTGTTGAAACTAATAAAGGTTACCAAGTACGAGCAGCGTCGGGAAAGTATAAAGGATGGATTATCGGGGTTGATGATAGCGCAAAAACACGTCCTGAAGGTCCTAATTTGACGGTTACCCCTGCATTAAGGCTTGCAAAAAGTGCTACAAAAAATAGTTACTGGAAGTTAACGCTAACAAAGCAAGGCC
>NYVP01000119.1 GCA_002684575.1 Verrucomicrobiales bacterium | reverse complement strand
AGAATTTCAGATGGTGTTGAAGGAGAGCTTCGAAAAGTCGGTCTTCGACTAATTAACGTTAACATTCAGGATATAACTGATGAATCTGGATATCTTGATGCCCTTGGTAAAGAAGCCGCATCTAGAGCGACGAACGAAGCTAAAATTCAAGTGGCTCAAAGGGAAAGAGACGGTAATATCGGTGAGGCGGACGCCCAGAGAGAACAAAGGGTTCAAGTTTCGGCGGCTCAGGCTGCTGCGGTCGAGGGGGAAAACTTGGCGAAAGTGAAAGTTGCGGAGTCAGATGCTGCGAGACGTGAAAGAGAGGCTGAGGCCGAAAGATTGGCGTCAGCTGCTGAGAAAGTGAAAGCAGCGCAAGCCCTCGAGGAAGCATATGCATCTGAGAAAACGGCAGAGGACGCCAGATCACAAAGAGAAAAAGCAACACAATATGCCAACGTTGTGGTTCCAGCTGAAATCGAAAAAGCCAAGATCGAAACTCTTGCGGAAGCGGACGCTGAAAAAATTCGTCGTCTCAAGAAAGGTGAAGCGGATGGTATTCAATCACTCATGGAAGCGGAGGCTAAAGGTACTCTTGCAGCCCTTCAGGCGAAGGCGCAAGGTTTTGGCGAAATTGTTACTTCTGCTGGTGGTGCTGCCGATGATGCAACACTGCTTCTTGTAACTGAGCAACTTCCACAATTGATCGAAGAGCAGGTGAAAGCCATTTCAAATCTTAAGATTGATAAGGTTACTGTTTGGGACTCGGGAAAGGGTGATGGGGGGAAGAATGACACGGCTAACTTTATGTCAGGCCTTGTTGGAGCCCTTCCTCCATTACACGATTTGACAAAGAACGTCGGTATTGAGTTGCCAGAATTTCTTGGGAAGTTGAGTGATGATCCAGCCGGTGCCGCTAAACTCATTGAGAAAGCAAAATCGGTGACACCACAGCAACCACAGAGTTCAACAGACAACGGACAGCAGTCCTAACTTTATTTTAAGTTTTACTTACTTCAGAGGGTGGCTCATCTTGGGCCACCCTTTTTTAATTCTAAATTAGCGTGCCACTAATTTTAAAAACGATTTTTTAGCTTCATCTGAGACTATAGAAAACACAGTGTCCCCGACGTCGATTACATCATTGGCGCTCGCAACTTTGGCATGAATTCCCTTGATTAAGGCAATGAAGATGGAACCCGCGGGAAGGGCAATTTCTTCAATTTTCTTTCCTGCAACTTTGGATTTTTCACGAATTGTTGTCTCAATGATTTCACCTGCTGGAATTTTTTTCACAACGTGATATTTATCGGAAGTGATGAACCTCATTAGCTCTCTTCTCACTGTTTCTCTAGGAATAATCGCCTCTTTAATCCCGAGTTTATTTTTTGATTGGTTTACTGATTTGGCATAATCAGTTCGATGAATGAGAGGAAGGCAGTTTTTAGTGCCTAAATTATGCGCCTGCAAGCAAGTCATGACATTATCCTCATCACTTTGAGTAGTGGAGATGAAGAAATCAGCTTCACCAATTTGTTCCTCACGCAATTCATTCAGTGATGTTGCATCTGCATGAATGACGGTCGCAGTTCCCGCAAGTTCTTCTGCTAACTGTTCTGCGAGATCCTGATCCTTCTCAAATATTCGTATCTGACACCCCCAAGAACTAATCATTTGTGCGAGCGAAACGCCATATTCGCCACCTCCAAGGATGACGATGTTGGTTGACTTCTCTTTTTCATTTTTACTCCTCAGTGTTGATGCTGTTTTGGAGAGCTTGCTGGGATCACCAAATAGTGTGATTTGATCATTCGCATGGATTATTTCTTCTGCAGTAGGAATAAACGATTTTTCAGCTCTTTGAATTGCAGCAACTCTGACTCTTTCGGGAAGATTTAATTCAATCAGAGATTTACCACAAGCAGTGCTGTGATCAGGTATTCTTACCTGCTGAATTTCAATTCTACCTCTGGCTATTTCTTGAATGGCAATCCCATCCGGATTTCTAATATGTTTTGAAATTTCAATTGCAGAGAGTCTTTCTGAACTAAAGATGTGGTCTAAAGAAAAATTGCCTCGGTAATCAAAAATCCATTCCTCTCTTACTAATTGAGGAGACACTCTACATATAGCTTTTTTGGTGCCTAGCCTTTTTGAGATTTCACATGTCACAAGATTTGTTGCGTCATGGCTAGTCAGAGCAAAGATTAGATCAGCTTTAGACACTCCAGCATCAAGCAATAATTCTACCGAGGTTCCACTACCATGAATGACTCGACCGTCAATTTCATTGGAGCACGAATCAGCTAATTTTTCGTTACTTTCGATGACAACAATATCATGAGCTGCGCCGGACAAGCTTCTAGCAAGGTGCAAACCAATCTGACCTGCTCCGATAATAATGATATTCATGATTAAATATTGATTTGATTACCTATCTGATTAAGTGGCTGGAAAAGTATTAAAAGAATGGGCTAGTGTTTCTTTGACTTCGGACATCGGTAGTCCTACGACATTGGTGAAAGATCCAGTGTATTTTTCAATGATAAGCTCTCCGTGATCTTGTGCGGCATAAGCGCCAGCTTTATCAAGAGGGTTAATTACTTTGACGTATTGGCTAATTTCCTTACCTGAGAGGGGTTTAAAAGTGACTTCTGTATTAACATAGAAGGTTTCATTTTTTTCTTTTTGGATAATACAAACTCCTGTGGTGACAATATGGGTTCTTCCGGACAATCTCGCAAGCATCTTAACAGCTTCTTCCATATCTGAGGGTTTTCCAAAGATTTCATTATCTAGAGAAACCACTGTATCTGCACCTATAACGATTTTTTCCTGATTAATTTGTGCAATTGGAGATGCTTTGATTTGTGCATTTTGAACTGTCAAATCCCATGGAATCATGAATTTATCGCAAATTTCTTCTGCATTTGAAACTATAATTTCAAAATTAAAGCCAGCTTCTAACATGGGCCGTCTTCTTCGGGGTGAGGAAGAGGCCAGAATGATGTTTTCCATAATCAATAATGATGGCATGAAAAAAGCTAAAATTAAAACATATCAACATATCATAATTTGTTGATACATTGTTTTCATGCTGTATTTTCGGTATATTTTGTAAATATGGGAGATGATATCCATGCTGAATTAAAGAAACTCCTCAACGAACGCATCGTTGTTCTTGATGGGGCTATGGGTACGACTATCAGAGAGTATGGAGTAGATGAAGTTGCTGCTAGNGGTGAGAGATTTAAANCCATTAAAAAAGATATACTCAACAATGGTGATATTCTCTCAATCACNCAAAGTGATGTTATTGGTGATATNCATCGCAAGTTTTTTGAGGCGGGTTCAGACATTGCTTCTACAAATACATTTTCAGCAACCACTCTGNCTCAGAGTGAATTCTTCGTGGATGATCCCAGGGAAACGGGTNAAGGGGTAAAGGATCAGGAGTTCTTNCAGAAAATTATAGAGGATAATTTTCTTAGAGATTTAACATGGGAGATGAATTATAAATCTGCGCAGCTTTGTAAACAGTGGGCTGACCGTGTTAGTAACGACTGCGGCATAAAAAAATATGTAGCAGGATCCATAGGCCCTTTAACAGTTTCTCTTTCTCAGTCTCCTGACGCTGAAGACGCTGCTCTTAGAACGGTGAGTTTTAATCAGGTTGTCGATGCTTATATTCATCAAATTNAAGCTCTAATCGAGGGTGGATCTGATATTTTATTAGTCGAGACTATCTTTGATGGTTTAAATGCTAAGGCTGCCTCAGTTGCNANTAAAGAGGTGAGAGAAAAATTAAAGATTAATATTCCTATCATATATTCGGCTGCTGTTGGTATNGGTGGAGAGACAATGATATCGGCAATGAAAATTGAATCTTTTATCAATTCNTTCGAACACATGAAGCCTTTAGCTTTAGGACTAAATTGTTCACTGGGTCCCGATCCCATGCGGGCACCACTTTGGGAACTTTCCAGCAAAACAGATAACTATGTTTCAGTTTTTCCGAATGCTGGTTTACCTAACCCTTTGGTTCCAAGTGGTTTTGATCTTTCACCTCATGATATGGCAAAATANGCTGGTGAATTTGCTGCTTATGGCTTAATTAATTTCGTAGGTGGTTGNTGTGGTAATACACCTGATCATATCTCGGCAATTGCTAAAGAGGTCAAAAAGCATAAACCAAGACAATTGCCAAAGATTGATCCTTGTTTGAGGCTCAGTGGATCAGAGGCCTATAATCATACCGAGGAAAAAAACTTCTTGATGATTGGAGAGCGTACCAATGTTGCTGGATCTCCAAGGTTTTCAAAGCTTATAAAGTCTAATAATTTGGATGACGCGACGCGAATAGCCAGACAACAGGTAGAGAATGGAGCCAATGTTATCGATGTTTGCATGGACGAGGGCCTCATTGATGGGGTTGAGATGATGGGGAGGTTTTTANGNTTACTTGCCTCTGAGCCAGAGATTTCAAAGGTCCCNATAATGGTGGATTCATCAAAATGGGAAGTTATTGAGGAAGGGCTCAAAAGTATCCAGGGAAAAGGGATAGTGAATTCAATTTCCTTAAAAGAAGGTGAATCAGTTTTTAAAAAACATGCAGAAACCATNATGAAGTATGGTGCCGCGGTCGTGGTTATGGCTTTCGATGAGAAGGGTCAAGCGGCAAGTTATGAGGATAAAATACGCATTTGTGAAAGGGCTTACAAAATACTGGTTNATGAAGTTGGTTTTAACCCTGANGACATCATTTTTGATCCTAATGTACTTACAATTGCTACGGGAATGGAAGAGCATAATAATTATGCTGTTGATTTCATTAGGGCTACCAAATGGATAAAAGAGAATTTACCTGGAGCCAAAGTCAGTGGGGGTGTTTCAAATATCTCATTTAGTTTTAGAGGTAACAACGTTGTCAGAGAGGCGATGCATTCCTCATTTCTTTATCATGCCATAGAGGCTGGAATGGATATGGGTATTGTTAATGCGGGAATGCTTGAAGTTTATGAAAACATTCCTAAAGAACTTTTANTCAAAGTTGAAGATGTTATTTTTAATAAAAGTCCAGATGCGACTGAGCAACTGATTGAGTACGCTGAAAAGTTCAAAGGGACCTCAAGTAAAAAGACCGAAAACAATCTGCAATGGAGGGAAAATTCTGTGGAAGAAAGGCTTAAGTATTCTCTCCTTAAAGGGATAACAGATCACATNGAAAAGGATACAGAGGAAGCAAGAGTTCAATATGGGAAACCAATAAGTGTGATTGAAGGTCCGCTNATGGATGGAATGCAAATTGTTGGAGACCTTTTCGGTGAGGGTAAGATGTTTTTACCGCAGGTTGTTAAATCGGCCCGTGTTATGAAAAAATCAGTTGCTTACCTTGAGCCTTTCATGGNGCAGGAGAAGANACATTCAGACTGTGCGGGTAAAATAGTGATGGCTACGGTAAAAGGTGATGTTCATGATATTGGGAAAAATATCGTTGGGGTGGTTCTAGCCTGTAACAACTTTGAGGTTATAGACCTCGGCGTAATGGTTCAATGTGAGAAAATTATTTCCAAAGCAAAAGAGGTGGGAGCTGACTTCATTGGTCTTAGTGGGCTTATTACACCTAGCTTAGACGAAATGGTGAACGTCGCAAAAGAAATGGAAAGGCAAAACATGAGTCTGCCGTTATTAATTGGTGGCGCNACTACCAGTGCTGCACACACTGCTATTAAAATTGCTCCACATTACAGTGGTCCGATTATTCATGTGCTTGATGCGAGTCGAAGTGTCCCTGTGGTCACCTCACTAATGGGAAAAGAAAAGAGGGAGAGCTTTATTTCTAATAATGAAAAAAGGCATAATGANTTGCGTCTTAAATTTGGTAGTGGTGAGGCCAATAAGAAATTAATCCCAATAGAAGTTGCTCGGGATAATGCACTTTCCATAGAATGGGATCATGTCGATATATCCAAACCAGTCAGCATTGGAGTAAAGGAGGTCTATCCACAGATAAATGAACTCATTCCTTTTATTGATTGGTCTCCGTTTTTTCATGCATGGGAGATCAGAGGGCGATATCCAAGAGTTTTNGATGATCCAAAGTTTGGAGAAGAAGCGAAGAAGCTATTTGACGACGCACAGTCACTACTAAAGAAAATACTCCAAGAAAATACTCTTAAAGCTAGAGGTGTTTGGGGGTTGTTTCCTGCAAATTCACAAGGTGATGATATCGAGGTTTATACTGATGAGTCGAGGTCTAGCGTTAAATCTGTTTTTCATACACTCCGCCAGCAGATGCAAAAAAAANATAAACCAAATTATGCATTGTCAGATTTTATTGCGCCTAAAGACTCGAATCGTAAAGATTATTTGGGTTGTTTTGTGGTGTCTATTCATGGAGCCGATGAGCTTTCCAAATCATATGATGATGAGAATGATGATTATTCCTCAATTATGGTCAAAGCAATTGCTGATCGTTTAGCTGAGGCATTTGCCGAAAAGTTACATTCTGACGCTCGCAATGTTTGGGGTTATGAGGAAAAGGGTCAGTTGTCTAATGATGAATTGATAAGAGAAAAATACCGTGGTATCNGACCAGCGCCTGGATACCCAGCCCAGCCTGATCATACAGAAAAATTGACACTTTTTGATCTCCTTGATGCCGAACGCATTATTGATGTCTCTCTGACTGAGAGTATGGCAATGCACCCTGGATCCTCAGTAAGTGGATTGTATTTTTCACATCCTAAATCCAGATATTTTGGAGTTGGAAATATTGGAAAGGATCAAATTATTGAATATTCTNGGAGAAAAAAAATGACTGTTGAACAAGTTGAGAAGTGGTTAGGTCCTTGGCTCGACTATTGACCTAACGCCATTATTTCATAGTTGCGGAGTATTTGCCATCAATGCATTATAATAATGATGCGACTAAAATACCTCTTGCTTTCACTTTGGATGCTTGCCTCTGCATGTCTATCGAGTTGTTCTACAGGAAGTGGTTTATCTAAGCCTCAAATAGAGTCAGCCAAATTGNTAAGAGCCGAAAAAATTGCAGCTGAAAGTCGAGGCGATTTTTATATAGGTCGTAGGTATTATGTCGACAGAATGAGATTCTGGGGNTANTTGCGAAAACCAGGAGANCCATGGAGTGAATCATTTCTTGTTATCATCAATGAAAAAAATAAAACTGTTCCAGATAGNCTTCCTGAAATNATGGAATCTGAAATAGAGAAATTAGGTGATGACCCAACGAAATTAAAAAAAGTTAAGCGTTTTGGTTATGACCATAATTATGAATATAAANTTAAAGGAAGTTTCTCCGATTCTAGGGTTTATGATCCGAATTCCAACTTAGTTCTTAGAGAATTCATATTATCTGATTATGAATTAATAAATCCAGATCCTGGTTGGTTATTTTTTCCTAATGAAGTCTATAATTTTAAGGTGTTACCAAGCTTCCTTGGAAAATCATATTGATGAAAACTCAATAATATTAGTGTCTCCTTCTTGACCTCGACCTCTTGCGCNAGGATAGTAATTATNGGTNTTTATTAAAAAATAATTACCGTACTCCCCAACAACAATGGCTGGCATTTTAAGTCCTCTAAGTAAAACTGCTCAAGTTTTTTGTGTTTCTCTGTTNTTTCTGATGGGGGTTAATTTATTACGTGCATCACCCAATATTATTATTTCAGAAATTCATTTCAATCCCAACGGACCTGATGAGGCGCGTGAGTTTATTGAAATAAAAAATGTTGGTCAGGAAATTGTTGATCTTTCTGGTTGGGAATTCACTAATGGGATTTTATANACTTTTCCAGATCAGACATTTCTGGAGCCGGGCCAATTTTTCGTTCTGGTAGCCAACGCTCAGTTTTTTGCAACGCAGTATCCTAATGTGCAAATTGGTGGTCAATACAGTGATGATGATGGAGCAGGAGTTGGAAGAGCGGGTTTATCCAATCGTGGTGAGCGAGTGACTCTCAAAGATGGTCCTGATGAAACNGGATCGACAATTTATTCACTTAGATACTATGACGGTGATGATGGTAGTATACCNGACCCGCCAGAACTGCCTGAAGATGATGATCTGGAGAGAGCTAGATGGCCCAGCCAGCCTGATGGAGGGGATTATTCTTTAGTACAAATTCGAAGTGACGGTACATCAGATGAGGAGGATTTCAGATCCTGGAGACCCAGTATTAATGTGCATGGTTCTCCAGGCGAAGATGAACCATTGCCTGATCAGTTGAAAAAAGTATTCATTAACGAGATGAGAACCCGAGACGGTCTTTTAAGTAATGATGCCATCGAGATTTATAATCCAAATGATCAGGATGTTGATATAAGCGGCTGGTANATTTCTGATAATTTAGATAGGCCATTGAAAAATTCTTCAATTATTGAAGGTACAATTGTTCCAGCAGGAGGTTATATTGTTTTAGAGAATGAGATCAATGGGTTTTCAATTAATTTAAGCTCTAAGGGGGAGCGTGCTTTTCTTTATTCAGCCGAGGATGGTGTTCTCACGGGTTGGGTACATGGTTTTCATTTTCCAGCATCGATTGATGGAAAGCATTTTTCTAGGTTTGTTGATGAATATGATGCAGAATATTTAATTCCTGATAGCTCTAGTCTTGGCGAGGATAATGGATTGCCGAGTCCTTCCGATATAAACATTGTGGAGATTATGTACTCTCCAGGGTATGGATCTTCCGTAGAATATATTAAAATTGTTAATAATGGTTTGGAGAGTGCACTTCTGTATGATTCAGAGTATCCAGATGATAATCTCAATGTTAACGGATTTGGAATGACATTACCTGGCATCAGGCCCATTCTAGAGGCAGGTGAATTTGCTTACATTACTAATACATCAGAGGAAGAGTTTCGATCTGCTTATGACATAGAAAATGGTGTTAAAGTTTTTGCAGATCCAGAAGCAGGTTCTTTGGATGGTGGAGGAGAACGAATTGAACTGAGATTGCCGCTTACGATTGAAGGTTTTCAAAGGGATGCGCTTGGGTACCCTCGCTACTACGCGATTTTAGATGCTTTAGAATATNATGATGAATCACCCTGGCCTGTAGAAGCTGATGGTCAAGGTTATAGCTTAGTTAGGAAAGAATTAAATGGAGCAGGNTATAAAGCATCCGACTGGAAGCTCAGTGCTAGTCGTGGAGGAACTGCTTTTGGAGGTCCTGTTGTGCTTATTAATGAAATATTATCACATACTGACCTTCCACAAACAGATGTTATTGAACTTTATAATCCTAGCNCTGAGCCGGCTAATATTGGAGGGTGGTATCTGACTGATAATTTTCTAATACCAAAAAAGTATCGTATTCCCAATGGCACNGTAATCCCAGGGAATGGGTATTGGGCAGTGAATGAGGATAATAATGCGGATGCAGGGGCTCCTCTCAACTATTTTGGGACTGCCTTTTCATTAAGTTCACGAGGAGATGAAGTGTTTTTATTTTCTGCCAATGATGAAGGTCTTTTTACTGGGTATNCTCATTCTGCCATATTTAGAGCTACGGAAAATGGAGTTTCAATCATTCGATACGTCAATGGNAATGGTAAAGAGATCTTCGTTCCTCAGTCAGGAACGCCCACTTTAGAAATCAATAGATTCACAGCTTTTCCAGATGGTTATCCTAATAGCACGCCTCTAGTGGAGAAAGCTGTTATCAGTGAGATTTGTTATGACCCATTTATAGGAGGTAACGAGTATATTGAGATTACTAATATTAGCGATGGNGTTTTACCACTTTATGATACAACCTCTCTCCAGCAAGGAGGTGATCCAAATAATAATTGGAAACTTGATGGGGTTACCTTTATTTTTCCCGGGGTTCAGCCTACTCTTCAAAAAAATGAGAGAGTTTTAATAATTCCTAAGGGAGTGTCGGTGGATCAATTTAAGATAAATTATTTGGTTCCTGATAGTGTTAGAGTGTTTGGAGGTGATGAGGGTTATGANGGAGCCTTAAATAATGCTGGAGAAGAGATTGTTCTTTTGCGACCTGATAAACCAGATTTCGTTGTAGGCCAAGGAATAGTAGTGCCAATGATTGAGGTCGATTCTGTTAATTACGATGGAGGAATTGAATGGCCAAAAGGAGAAGGAAGGAGTATTGAGAGGATTAACAATTTATTAGTTGGAAATGATTCAAGTAATTGGCAGAGATCTGCTGATCAGAAAGGAACGCCTGGTGCTGAAAATAGTGTACAGTTAAATGGATTTAATTTGTGGTTAAAAAATGAATTTGAGGACAACGGGATAATTGGTCAAGGAACCAGTTCAACTGACGATTATGATTCTGATGGAATTACCAATTTAGAGGAATATGCTTTTGGGCTTAACCCTAGAGAGGTATCTACCATGAAAAATAATTTTATGGTTCAAAACATAAAAACAAATGATGAGGCATTTTTATCTGTGAAGCTAATTATCAATAGCTTGCCGAGTGATCTTATAATAAATTTGTTGTCATCCAGTGATTTGAAAAATTGGTCCTCAACTGAGGAGTTCCAATCAACTGTTAATCAGGATGGAACCACGACTATTGAATATAAGCAGTCAAGTTTGGATCAAGACACCCGCTCATTTTATAGATTTCAGATTAAGCTAATTGCCCAATAGTAATTTTATGCAATTTAGCATTTATAGTCTTGTGCTGAGGTGTAAATCAATGATATTATTAATAATACTTTACTATTAGTCTATATAAAAAAAATGAGATAAAAGATGTCATTTTCCTTCAGAGACTTATTTAACGGACGACAACAAGAAGATGATGATAGTTCATCTGAAATTTCTTTTCT
>NYVP01000118.1 GCA_002684575.1 Verrucomicrobiales bacterium | reverse complement strand
ATGTATCTCTGGTATTTCCATCTAGTAATATCTTTGCCTTTAATTTCACCAGATTGAATGCCTGTTATTAGTTTTTGGTTTTTTGGTTCGTAAGCCTTATCCCATAGCTTTTTCTGAACGTCATTCATCCTTTGATATTCCCTGTTCGCTAGTCCACTAACAAAATGTTTAGGAAACATTGAATCTTTTCCATGAAATTTCATATCCCATCCCCAGAACATATGATCCTTGATTCCCATCTCATGTTCTTTGAGTGTTTTTGAGCGATTGCCTTCATATTTGTCGAATAGTGTTTTAGGTTCTGGCATTGTTATGTCATCAAATAGATTTAAGTGTCTCGGGGCGGGACACCAATTTCTATGTGGAGCCTTGTGCTGACACATCAGAACGAAAGGTTGCTCTTCATCTCTTTTATTTTTTAGCCATTCTAAAGCTCTATCGGTAATAATATCAGTGCAGTAACCCTCATACCTTTTTCTTTTATTATTCATTTGGATTAAATCGGGATTGTAGTAGGAGCCTTGACCTGGGAGAATTTCCCAATAATCAAAACCTGTAGGATTACTTACTAGATGCCACTTACCGATAATTGCTGTCTGGTAACCAACTTTCTGAATAAGTTTTGGAAAGGTGGTTTGTGACCCATCAAATCTCGAATTGTTATTATCCAAGAATCCATTAGTATGAGAATGGAGTCCTGTCAGAATGCTTGCCCTTGAAGGACCGCATATTGAGTTTGCGCAGAAACTATTATAAAAAATGGCACCCTCGTTCGCAATTCGGTCTAAGTTTGGGGTTGGCGCGCTTTTGGCTAGATGGCTGCCATAGGCAGATATGGCGGATTCTGCGTGGTCATCAGAAAAAATAAATAGAATATTTGGCCTTTTAGCCTGTATAGCCAACGATGATAAAAGAATTATAATAGCAACGATGATTGGGTTTTTGATCATTTGATGAGAAAGATGTTTGGCTAAAGATGAAGTAGGTATTGTATTTCGTCATTAAAAAATCGTACTTATTATAGCGCGGGATGAATAGTAGGGATTGACTGTTTCTAGCTTTAGTGCAAAGTGCCGNTCCCTTAATTGTTTCAATCAATTCATGAGAGCAAAAAATATCCGCAACATAGCCATCATTGCACACGTTGATCACGGTAAAACCACTATTGTCGATTTATTGCTTNAAGCTGGTGGTGTTTACAGAGATAATCAGGATGTTGNAGAAAGAGCTATGGATTCAATGGATCAAGAAAGAGAGAGAGGCATTACTATCAAGGCAAAGAATACGGCCATTCATTGGAATGATTNCATCATTAATATTGTAGATACACCTGGCCATGCTGATTTTGGCGGGGAAGTTGAGAGAGTGATGAAAATGGTTGATGGTGTCCTTTTGATAGTTGATGCAGCTGAGGGACCTCAAGCTCAGACGCGATTTGTTCTTAGAAAAGCTCTAGCACAGGGTTTAGCCCCTATCGTGATTGTTAATAAAGTTGATAGAGACCATGCCAATCCCATGGATGTGCATGACCGAACATTGGAACTCTTTCTTGATTTAGAGGCTAACGAAAAACAATTTGAGGCGCCTTTTTTATATGGCAGCGCAAAAGATGGTTATTTTGTTCTGGATCTTGAGGATCCAAGGGATGGGGTTACTCCGTTGCTTGAAACTATTGTAAATCAAATAG
Source organism: Verrucomicrobiales bacterium (assembly GCA_002684575.1). Classification (GTDB taxonomy): domain Bacteria; phylum Verrucomicrobiota; class Verrucomicrobiia; order Verrucomicrobiales; family DEV007; genus EC70. The sequence continues at coordinate 18,820 of NYVP01000118.1, read as the reverse complement.
ATGGTCCTGAAATAATTGAAGACAGTCCATTCAAGATGTTAGTGAGTAATATCGATTGGGATGATTATGTTGGTAGAGTCGCAATTGGTAAGGTTCTTGCAGGAAATGTAAAAAAAGGTGATAAGATCTGGAGGATAGGTACTGATGGTCAAACTAGCGAAGTTAAAATTACAAAAGTATTCGAGTACAGTGGGGTTAGCGGGTANAAAGATTCAGCCGTTGGTGAACCTGGTAACATTGTCGGAATTTCAGGTTTTGAAGATGTGAATATTGGAGAGACGCTAAGTGCCGATGAAGAAACCGAACTTATTGATTTTGTAGAAATCGATCCTCCTACNGTCCAAATGCAATTTTCTGTCAATGATTCTCCATTTGCAGGGAAGGAAGGAAAGTATGTTACCTCTCGTCAGATAAGAGATAGGCTGATGAGAGAGACAAAGACCAATATTTCTATTGAAGTAAGCGATAGTNAAACTGCAGGAGTTTTTAATGTGTCAGCCCGTGGGGCAATGCAGATTGCAGTTTTGGTTGAAGAAATGAGAAGAGAGGGGTATGAGGTGTTAGTTTCTAGGCCTATGGTTATAACTAAGCGGGATGAGAATGATGCTCTCATCGAACCCTACGAAACTTTATACGTCGAGGTTCCTGAAGAATATGTGAGTGGAGTTATGAAATCTTTAGCTGCCAGAAGAGGGGATATTGTAAATATGAATTCCTCTGGATCAGGNTCAATGATTGAGGCGGTTATACCNACCAGAGGTTTAATAGGATTTGAGTTTGAACTTCTTAATATGACTAGTGGCCATGGTATAATGTCTCACCTTTTTAAAGAGTATGCCCCAGTTGCTGGTGAAATTGCTGGCAGAAGTTCTGGTACTTTAGTCTCAATGGAGACTGGCATTTCAATGGCTTATTCTTTGGATGCACTNGAGTCTAGAGGTAAGCTTTTTATTGGAGCAGGTGAAAACGTTTATGAAGGACAAATTGTTGGAGAAAATCCAAGGGCTGATGATCTTCCTGTTAATCCTACCAAAGAAAAACACCTAACAAATCACCGTTCCACTGGAGATGGTAAAGGTATTCAGCTATCTCCACCAGTTACGTTTTCACTTGAAAGAGCCATAGAGTATATAGGAGCAGATGAACTTGTTGAAGCTACTCCAGACAATATTAGGCTAAGGAAGAGACTTTTATCCGCCACTGAACGGAAACGAGAATCTCGTAGAGCGATAACCTAAAAAATGTACAACGGATCCAGAATCAAGAATTAAAGAATTAGGATTAGAACTCCCTCCTTTAGTTCCACCATGTGGTGTTTATGAATCAATACTGGTAACATTGGATACATTTCTAGCCATGGTCCTTCTCTTGGTGACGATAAGTTTATCACTAGCCGTGTTGGAGACGATTTATCCCTAGAAGATGGGAAAAAGGCAGCGAGGCGGGTCGCCTTGCCTTGCTAAGAACAATGAAGGATAAATTGGGTGATCTTAGTAGAATAAATCGAATTATTAAAACATTGGCTCTAGTCAATTCAACTGACGACTTTTGTCAACACCCTCAAGTTGTAAATGGTTTTAGTGAATTGATGGGAGAGGGTTTTGGAGAAGGTGATGGGATTGGTGCTAGAAGTGCGCTCGCGGCAAATNCATTGCCCGGTAATATTGCAGCTAAGATTGAGCTAATCATTGAACTCAAAGAGTAACTTATAAAATTAGACTCTGTTTCTAGAAGTTACCTCCCAAGACTTAGACGTAATTTTATTATTGATAATGAGATTGGCTTGACTGTGTAGGGCCACTGTAGGGCATATGTGCTGAGGATACCCAATTAGGTATTGACCGATTTCAAATTCATCACTTTCTGGACACTCAATAACCAGATGCTCTTCGCTCTGAGAAATTATTTTGTATGTTTCTATTTCAGGAAAATATACTCGCTTTTCAAGTGGGTTTTCTGCAGCGACTGATTTGTGGCCTAGGTCGAGGCAAAGAAGATTTTTATCAGGTTTGCTAATCACCCTTGTAAGAAGATGTGCTGCAATTTCAAAATTTAGATCAGGAAATAGATTGGAGTAACCGTGGTCCCAAAGTGTGACTGTGCCGGGGCTGAGATTCCATTCCGAGAGCTCTGCCCAGAGAGCAAAAGTAGGTGATCCACCCACGATGACTTCATCATTAGTAGAAGGTTTGAGATGCTTGACAATTTGTTCTCTTATTTTTAATACAGATTTTTTTCTGGAATCNATTGATGGCTGATGTAGATGACCATCATAAATATGAAAACCTGAGAATATCGAAGAATCATCATTTGCTATGCTTTCCCTCAGAGGTNNTATGGGTCCATCAAAAGAAATTCCAGTGCGGTTCATTCCACAATTTATATCAATGAATAACCTAAATGGTTGATTTGGTGCTCCTATCTTTTTTGCGATAGTCTTGGCTGTGGAAATGTTATCAGTTATTGCTGCGAAGGAAGTTNTTGGAAAACTCTCTACTAAATTTTTGAGCCTGTCTATGTTTGGACCAACCGGTTGGTGTGCTAATAAAATATCTTTTGCCTCAATCGTTGCAGCCATCTCGGCCTCCTTGATGGTTGAAGCTTTGAACTTGGTAATTCCTTTTTTAATTTGAATTTTTGTGAGCGCACTCATTTTGTGCGTTTTAAGATGCGGTCTCAAACGNTCTCTGAAATTTTCTCCTGCAATACCAATCATCTGTTCGATATTGGATTCTACTTTGTGAGTATCTAATAGTAGAGAGGGAGAGGGAACGGGTTCTTTTAGTGTTAANGGAAGTTTTTTCATTATCGGAATAAAGGTTCTTTGATATCCGAAACTTTTCTATCATTTATAAATAATAGAAAAATAATAAGAATAGCTGATCCCACCACATCCCATATTAGAGGATTCATTCCTAGAAAATCGTATGGATTAAATGAACCTACTGGAGCAGCTGGTTTCATNCGGACTNCTTGTTGTGTCGCCACACAAATACCAATGTCTCCTTCTCTCATGGAAGGGAATGTGACTGTTCCATTGCCTCTACCCTGAAGGTCATCTAGGTGAGACTCACTTTTTCGAACCTCTTCAACAGATTTCCTTAAATCTTTATTCCACTCAATTGCATTCAGGCTAAGATCCAAATGGGCATCAAAGATCATTATTAATTGGGTTTGCCATTGGTAGATGGTTTGATGCCATCTGTTAAACTTTTTGCTTGTCTAGCAAATCGGCGTCCCAACAATTCATAACCCTCTTTTGTGTAATGAAGGTCATCACGCATTTTTCCGTCTCTGCCTGTCATATTATTTAAATCGTCGCAATCTACCCAAGCCCCTAGAGTGTCGTCCTTTGACACTTTTATTTGAGCCTTTCTTACATCAGTCCAGGATTTATGAGTTTCTTTTATATGATCTGAAATTCTTCCGATCACAAAATTCATATCTGGTCTTTTTAAATCTCTTCTGAGGTTTTTAATTAACTGGTTTAAAGCATCCTCATAAGCAGCGCTAAGATTTTCCTTGGCATCNCTTTCTCCCTGCATCCAGCAGAAGGTTATAGATTGAGGTTGGTTAAATTCTTGTACCAACTTTGAAAATTCATTGAGTATGGGTTTGTAGAATTCTGTTTTCTCTATACGAGCTTTGAGTTNGTGCTTTTCTGCAATCGAGTTCCACTCNTCAACCCAAAGCCGAATTGGTCTTCCCCCTTTGGCGACTTTGATGTACTTTACTTCCGTATTTTTAAACAATTTTTTTGCTTCTGGCATAAGGCCAATGTTTGGGTTCATGCCTTGCATATTGGATTGACCGGAAAGAATAAAGAGGTGATATCCTCCATCTTTTGCGGAAGAAAAGATNAAAGATATTAGGCAAAAAGTAAGCGTNAGGAGGTATGTTTTCATTTAATTATAATAATTCGTGTTTTATTTTACTGGAGTTTTTGAGAATGTTGGAGCATTAAGGCGNTGCAATTTAAATAATTTATGAAAGTCATTAGCGCAGAAGAAGTTCACAAATCTCTTAGTTATCCGGAATTAATTGATTCTTTACAAGAAGCCTATGGAGGAGATTACTCTATGCCTCCGAGGCAAGTTTTTCTTTTAGATGAGGATAAGGGACACGAAGCATTTGCTGTTTTGCCATCTTGGAATGAGGAGTTAATAGGTGTTAAAGCATTTACTTATTTTCCCGGCGCTGAGGAACCATACAAATCCTTGTATTCCAAAATTTTGCTTTTTAATAGGGGGCACGGAGAACCCTTAGCACTAGTCGATGGAACATCGGTTACTTTTTGGAGAACAGCAGGTATTTCAGGACTAGCAACCAGACTTTTATCTCGAGAGGATTCAGAGACAATGCTTCTTTTGGGAACAGGAAACCTTGCCAGTTATATTATTAAAGCCAACCTGAGTGTGAGGAACTTAAAGAGAGTTTTAGTTTGGGGTAGGGATATTGAAAANGCGAAGAGTCTAATTAACTCAGTTAATGAGAATTATTCTGACGTAGAATTTGAAGCTGTAGAAGATCGGCAATCAGCATGCGGTGAGTCTGATATCATTGTAGCTGCCACTGGTTCTCATGAACCTTTGGTTTATGGTGATTGGGTTAAATCAGGAACCCATACAGACTTTATAGGAAATCATCATGCCGATAAGCGTGAATGTGACACTGAATTGATTAAGAAATCGAAAGTGTATGCTGATAGTCGTGTAAATGCATTTAAAGAAGCCGGCGAAATTCTTGTTCCAATGTCAGANGGNGAATTTACTGAAGATGGTGTAGTGGCTGAATTAAATGAAATGTGTAGTGGAAAGGCTGTTCTNAGAGAAAGTGATGATGAAATCACACTTTTTAAATCTATAGGAATGGCTATGAGTGACCTTGTTGGAGCAGGTCTAGCGTATAACAACGTAATTAAACAAGATTCCTAACTAGGAGGGTCTTGTAGCTGCAGATTCTCTGATTATTTTTAGAGCTTCCTCTCTTTGCTCACCAATTAATGGTAGTCTTGGGGGTCTAACGATTTCAGTGCCATAACCCATTTCAGCACTCGCAAGTTTAACATACTGAACCAATTTTGGATGGCTGTCGAAGTGAAGCATGGGCATATACCATCGATAAATTTCTAGGGCTTTGTCCCAATTGCCGCTGGTTGCTGCATCCCACATTAGGCCATTTTCTCTCGGAAAGGCATCAACTAGTCCAGATATCCATCCAGTGCATCCCAGAAGGATGCTCTCTAGAGCAACATCGTCTAGTCCAGAAAAAATAATGTATCTATCTTTAAACTTGTTAAAAAGATCAGTGATCCTTCGAGTATCGCCAGCCGCTTCCTTGATACATACNATATTTTCTACCTCTGACAGATCCTCAAACATTTCTGGAGTTATATCAACTTTATAGACTGGGGGATTGTTATAACACATTATAGGTAGGTCTGTAGCCGCAGCTACGGTTTTAAAATGGTTAACGGTTTCTCTNCGGTCGGAATTATAAACCATGGCCGGCATAACCATAAAACCATCAGCACCTACTTTTGCCGCAGCAACTGCAGTCTCACATGCTCCAGCGGTGGTGTATTCAGCTATTCCATTGAGTAGAGGTACAGAACCTTTGTTGACTTCGTCTGTGGCTTTAACTACTTGGATTTTCTCATCAAGTGAGAGTGAACAATTTTCTCCAATTGTCCCAAGCATAACTAGACCATGAATTCCTTCACTAAGTAATGCTTCTACATGCTTTTGTGTACCTTCAATATCTAGGCTAAAGTCCTCGTTAAACTGTGTTGGGACTGCGGGGTAGACTCCTTGCCAATCAACTTTTAATGCCATAATGTTTTAATTTGAGAATGATGTTTAGATTTTCTAATCTTTTATTGATGAATAGTCGATATCCATATTGCAATCTATAAAATTTTTCTATTTAATACCCGTCTTGTCTGAGTAATCAAGATTAGTGACATAATTTTTCCAAGTTTAATAATCTTAATTAATAGTGGTCGATTTTTTTGAGTAATCGATGAATTAAAGGCTTTCCTCAGAAAGTGTTCATTTTAATCTTAGTTGGTAAATAGTCTAAAAATGAGCTAATTTATAATTTCATGGTTTCCTATCCCAGTATTTTCAATGATGTTCTAGGGCCTGTTATGCGAGGTCCTTCAAGCTCGCACAGTGCCGCCTCCTTGAGAATAGGTCGAATGGCTCTTGATCTTATGGATTCAGATATCAAGAGTGTTACTGTTGATTATGATCCTAATGGCTCTCTTGTGACAACTCACCTGTCGCAGGGATCAGATCTTGGTCTAACTGGAGGTATTCTTGGATGGGATACTGATGACCCAAGACTTCCAAATTATAGAGATGAAATTATTAAATCTGGAATAAATATTGAGGTTCGCTATTTGGATTATGGTGCTGAACATCCTAACACATATCGATTAACGATGAGAGGTAATCAGAAAGAGCATTCAATGACAGCGATCTCAACAGGCGGAGGAATGATAGAGGTTAAAAAGATTGATGATATTCCCATTAGCATGAAAGGGGATTATTATGAAATAGTCATTTTCTTAAAAAATCCAGATGCAGGTTTATCGGCTTGGCTCTCAAAAGATAATAATTTTGACGAGGTTGTATTTGTTGAAGATGAAAAAAAATCTCTTATCAATTTGAAAAGTAGGGAAGCTCCCTCGAAGAATTTAATTGAAGAGCTAAATTCGTACTCTTCTGTGATTGAGTTAAGAATTCTCAAGCCAGTCCTTCCTGTGCTCGCTAGAAAAAATTTGAAAGTGCCTTTTTCAAGTGTTCAAGAGATGGAGGAGTATAGAAATGAGAATGGGGAAATGAGTTTAGGCGAGTTGGGAGCTATTTATGAAAGTGAAAGATCAGGACTAAGTGTAAATGAGGTTAGAGATCGTATGTCTTCATTAATCAAAACGATGGAGGGTTCTATTCAGACTGGCCTAAAAGGAACTCATTATAGAGATAGAATTCTTCATTCCCAGTCTCCTCGATTTGGAGATAAGATGGAATCGGGAGATTTGGTTCCTGGTGATGTATTGAATCGAATTATTCTTTATGTCTCTTCCATGATGGAGATGAAAAGCTCAATGGGAGTCATTGTCGCAGCACCAACAGCTGGCTCTTGTGGGGCTCTACCTGGCGCAGTTTTAGGAGTTTCTGATGCCTTGAATAAAAGTATGGATGAACGTATTGATGCAATGTTTGCAGCTGGGTTGGTTGGTGTTTTTATCGCATCAGGTGCGACTTTTGCCGCTGAAGAGGCGGGTTGTATGGCTGAATGTGGATCTGGAGCAAGTATGGGGGCTGCAGGGATCGTTTTGCTTAATGGTGGAAATTATAGACAGCAGATGGCTGCTGCATCAATGGCATTACAAAGTTCCCTAGGTATGACTTGTGATACACTGGCTAATCGTGTAGAGGCTCCTTGTCTCGGAAGAAACGTAACAGCGGCGTCTAATGCATTATCCAGTGCCAACATGGCATTAGCTGACTACGATGATTTAGTTCCTCTCGATCAAGTCATTGGAGCTATGAGACAAGTTGGTGATTTGATGCCGAGGGAATTGTGTTGTACGGGGTTAGGTGGTTTAGCTATTACGAAAGCCTCCAAAGAGATTGAGGAAAAACTCAAGGATATTGAAAGTTCAAAATCTCAACAACCTATTGAGAATTAAATCTAATTAGAGAGATTTTTTAGTTTTTGTCTGATTAACTTGGATTCACTTTCGTTAAGGACTTGCCAACAGGCTAAACCATTACCTACAAGATCGAATTCATTATATTCCCAAACTACTTTTTTATCTTTAGTAATCTCAAAGATCTGAGGATTGTCGGGACCTGCGTGACAATTTCCTACAATATAATTTCCATTTGCTTCCTCTTGAAGACAAGTCATCCATTTAAGTTGAATCTCTGTGCCCGGAACTTTCTCTTTAACCTCCCATACGACCTCTTTTTTGGGATTAACTTCAACTATACTGTTGCCGCTACCAGAGGCTATTAATGTGTTACCGTTCTTTAATCGAATCGCTCCATAAACTCGAGTGTTGATCAGGTAGTCCCAAACTATGTTTCCCTCGTTATCGTACTCTGTAACGACTCCAGGGTTTTCTGAACAAACTAACCAAGTGTTTTGTGGGGTCTTTCTGACCCATCTTGTTGATTGTGTTCCACCTTTTTTAAGTGGGAACTGGCGAACAAGCTTCCCTTCTTTATCGACTTCAATAATTCGGCCAACACCACTTTCAACAATTACAGTGTTGCCATTTTTCAGTCTTGCGAATGCATGGACATCAACCCTTTTTCCTTGGTTGCCATTACTTGTCGCGCAGTCGTACTCCCAGACGATTTTTTTATCTAGAGTGATTTCTTTGACGCTTGTCCAGGTGTCATGAAAAAGAATATTTCCGTTTGGCAGTAAATGAACATCATGATGTCCAGTGTGACCTCTTTTCGGTCCTTCTGTTTTATATTGCCATATTGGATCACCTTTTTCAGTGCAGATCGCTAGAATATTTTTTCCGTAGGAGGCTCCAACGAGCACTAACCTCTCAGCTTGAGCCGCTAGCTGAAATAATGAGAGTAATAATAAAGAAACGAGGAGATTAATTTTTTTCATTTTCTTATCTTTTCAGATAATAGGGTCAAGCTCAAGAGTCGTTGCAAATAAAATTTTAAATATCATGAATTGATAAAGCTGGTTATTTAACCTTCATTATTCCTTTCATGATTACCCAATGCCCTGGGAAAGTGCATAGATAAGGATATTCTCCAGGCTCTTTAGGTGCGTTAAATCGTAGTGTGTGACTCGTATTTTGTTTAAGTTGAGGAGTTGACCAAAGCACTTCGCTTATTTTTGGGATATAATTTTTTTTGAGGCCGTCTTTGTCCTTTGCCATTTCATTGCCGGCTTTACCAACAATCTCTAGAGTTCCCGGTTTCGCTATAAGTAAATTGTGCATTGTTAGATCAGGATTGCTAAGAACTAATTTAACGGGCTGATTCGCTTTGACTGTAAATTCGGTTATGTCATAGATCATCCTCTCAGGGATACATTTAATGTTAATTTTCTTTAAACCTTTTTGTTTGTCGAAGTTCGCCTCCTTGGCGTTACGTGTTGTTTTTCCTGCATTGAGTTGGTTCCTTTTTTTGGCTTTGGCGAGAATATCCTGAACGATTCGGTTCTCTTCACTCCAGTGCTGTCTAATCGATTCTGAACCTAATGCTGTGGTAACAGCATAGTTGAGATGCTTTCCCATATCGTTTTCGCTCAGCTCAACGAGAGTATCAAAAGCTTTCTGAGTTCCTAGCCATGAGCAAGTCAGTGCTGTTTCTAATTTGACGATGTCATCTGGATCTTTTGATGATTCGGAGATTAGTTTCTCGGCAGAATTCATCATACCTTTTGGCCAGTGCCGAATTTGTCTTGCCGCTGCAGCACGGGCCTCAGGCACCTCACAGTTAATGAGTTCAACTAATAGATCTTCTTTGTGTATTCCAATATTTGAATATATCCAAAGAGCTTCCAACTGATGATGACGATAACCACCAGACTTTGGATTAAGATTTTTCAGCCATCTCCCGAGCTTCTGTTCGACCTCTTTTGCAGAATGCTTTCGAATTTCCTGTTTAGTCCAATATCTAATTCGATACTCGTTTCGCTTTAGATTATCGAGAAGTTGTGTAATCGAAGCACCCTCAATTTTAGCCGGACTTTTTAGTTTTTTATTCTTTGCGGTAATTCTCCAAATTCGGCCTGAAACCTTATCTCTCCTTTCATCTCTCAGAGAATATTGTGCATGCCCTTTAATAGGATTGTACCAATCGCAAACATAAAGAGCTCCTCTGGGTCCGAAACGTATGTCTACGGGTATGAAGCTGAGATTTTTTGAGAAAATTATATCAGACTCATATTTTTCCTGCATATGATCACCCGCATTAATCCAACGATGAAATTCTACCCTGTTAGTGGGTTTATATCTCACTTTAACAAAGCCTCCCTGCATTTCTTTAGGGAAATTATCCCAGTCGACGAACTCTTGGCCGCAGGTACCAGAATAGGCCTGTATTCCACTTGGTCTGGGATGTTGAGTAGGGTAGGGTGGATTTGTTGCGTGAAAAGTTGATGCAAAAATAGGATGACTTGCCACATGGTGTCCCCACTTGTCAAAAGTAACGCCCCATGGATTAGTATTTGGATAGCTTCCAAATGTTTGAAGTTTTTGAGTTTTAGGCTCAAACAAAAACCATCCAGAATTTTTCACTCTGATTGGACCATATGGAGTTTCAATTTGTGAATTAAGAAAAATCGAATCTCTGAATAGAAGTTTCCCGTCAGGAGTCCAGACGAAATCGTGAAGAGCATGATGAGAATCTTCACAACCAAAACCTGTCAGCACCCTTGAACGAAAATCCGCTTTACCATCTCCATCAGTATCCTTAAGGAAAGTGAAATCTGGCTCCTCAGAAACATATACTCCGCCATTTCCAAATTCAAAACTCAGAGGAATATGAAGATCATCTGCCCAGACACTTGATTTATCCGCTTTACCGTCTCCGTTGGTATCTTCTAGAATCACAATCTTGTCATTAGGTTCCTGACCAGGATAGACGTGAGGATATGTCGTTGAGCATGCCACCCATAGTCGTCCTTTTGAATCCCATCTGATTTGAATAGGACAAGCTATATCCGGAAAATCCTCTTCAGAGGCGAAACAGTTGACTTCAAATCTAGGATCAATTGTAAATGATTTTAGTTCGTCCTCAGCACTCATCCATTTATTACCGCCCCGGCTTTGATTTGTTTCAGGAAGCTCTGGAACATTAGAATCATCAATTTTGATTTTTGTCTCTTTTCCTTTAGCAATCGACCATATCAATTGATCTCGATTGTTGGCCATGATCTCAAAGTTTTTCATTGCTGGCAAAAAATCTAAATACCCGTATCTACCTTTTCTTCCTCCGGTATAGTAGAAAGTATTTAAGGGTCGGTAACGACGGAAGAATTGTTTGTTTTTCTCAACGACGGCAAGTCTCAGTTCTTCGTTTACTGGTTCGGGGCTTTCATTAAAAATTCCTTTAAATAAAGCAGTGCCAAAAGCGCGGTAGCCTTCCTCGTTTAAGTGAACTCCGTTAATAGTTGATCCATCAGGGTAGGGTTTGGTAAAGACATCTACGAATCCAATTTCCTCTGACTCTGCCACTTCACGCATTGCGGAAGTAAAAATTGCAAGTCTCTCATTATTCAAATCAGCTGCTGGAATATTATCTAAATTTTGGTTAGGGGTTGGCGATATTAGAATAATTTTGGGTCCTTTTTTGCCGTTATAGGCACGAGTTCTAGTTTGAGTGATATATTTTCTAAGCCGAGATTTGAATTCAGGAACCTTTTCCTCACCCGCGAATGATTCATTAAAACCGAATGCGGCGAAGATTATATCGGTTTTGTGATGCAATAAATGTTGGTCAGTGTCTGCGAAATTGTCTGGCCTCGGTTGGATATCGACTTCGTCTGCGGACCATGAAAAATTTCTGATGACTAACTCGTGGTTGGGTAAATGGCGCTGGAGAAAAGATTCAAAGTGGCCAAAGTGCTGAGCTCTATCTAGAAGGGTATTACCAACATATGCGATTCTTGATCCTTTGGCTATCTGGAGTGGTAGAATAGTTTTTTCAGGTTTTACTTCATTGGGTTTTGCTGACTTATCGGAGTAGAGGCCAAATTCATCAAATTCATTAGCCTCTAAGGATTGAAATAAGATTAATGCAAAAAGTGTGAAATATTTTCTCATGGCTATGAGTTTTCTCTTCAGTTAGTTATCTGAAGGAATCGAATTTACCCTAGGTTTTAAGTTTTGAGTTATATGGAGTCTTTCAGAGCTTTCTTAGCTGCTGCTTTTTGAATTTTCCAAGCCGCATTCCAAGTTTTCGTGGTCCTTTTGAAACCATAATCTTCGATGAGTCGCTTATCGAAATCAGGAAGGTGTGCTGCTCCATAAAAAATACCGAGATTTTTTTTACCTTTTTTCATTTCACTTTCCATAACTTTGAGAGCTGTTAGATTTCTCTCGGCAACCAACACTGAGCCGTCAGGACCTTCCATCCCACCAATCATTGATTCTATATCATGGAACTGTCTTCCAAGAGCGAGTTTCATTCCATTAGGTCCTCCTTCNTCATTCANAAGTTTAAACATTGATGCAAAATTAAACTGNTGTTTATTTTGNCTGCCGGCTTTTTCTTGGGCCTCAATTGATTTCTCAATCAATGANAATAAGTTTTCACCTTTAGCNTTTTGTCTTTCTTGAAAGGTTTCCATNGTCATGTCCGCNTGGACNAAATTTTTCGCGGTGTAATCAATATGATCGAGTTGGAAATCAAGCTTCATCATTCCTCCGATGAGNAGTTGAAAAAANCGCATTGGATTTTTTTTATTGGCGGCTAGATCCTCCTTTGTCAGAGGTTTATCAGGNTCACCGCCAACCATTTCATATAGTAGAGAATCGTATTTCTTAAACTGTTCGTTGAATTCCTGATAGTATTTTTTATCAGCAATATGAACGACGCCTATAAGTTCGACCTCAACGCCGTCATCATTAATATATTTTGCTGAGGCCGTTTCTAGGGAAGCGTTAAAATCATTTTCTTTGAATCTAATAAAATCGAGNCTTTCAGATTGTTCACCTTTATTGATCTGTTTGGCTTTTTCGTCTGCAAAAATCGTTAGGGATAGAAGGATTGGCAGAAGTAACCAGTAAGTAATTTTTTTAGACATGATACTACCAATGATGATGGAATGATAACGATCTGTCAAACCATCCAGGAATCATTGGAAAAGCGTTATTTTTATAGATTATCGATGGCAACTTGAAGCGGTTTCAATGCTGAGTTATTGTCTNTTCTTATGAAACTCAACCATCTTGTTGTTTTGGCTGTTNGTTCTTTGAACTACTTTTCATTTCAATCAACCTTTGCAGAAGAAACAACTCAAGCCCCTAAAGTGAGCATCGAAAAAAAGAAACACAAGTTTACGAATCGTCTAATCAACGAAAAATCACCNTATCTACTTCAACACGCACACAATCCTGTNGATTGGTATCCGTGGGGAGAAGAGGCGTTTGAAGTGGCTAAGAAAACTCAAAAGCCAATTTTACTTAGTGTAGGCTATTCAACTTGTCATTGGTGCCATGTGATGGAGAGAGAATCTTTTGAAGATGAAGAGATTGCCAAGATTATGAATGAACATTTTATCTGCGTTAAATTGGACCGGGAAGAAAGACCGGACGTGGATAANATTTATATGACGGCAGTGCAGGCTCTTGTTGGTAGTGGTGGCTGGCCATTGAATGTATTTTTNACTCCTGATTTGAAGCCCTTTTTTGGGGGAACTTATTTTCCTCCAAAGGCGGCTCCCGGAAGAGCCAGTTGGCCGGACCTCTGTCTGAATATTGCTAAAGTTTGGAAAGAGAAGCGAGAAGGAGTTATTAAGGATGCTAATAATATTGCAGATAAATTAGGAGAGTTTGCTAATGAAGGTAAGGGTGAAGGTGGAGTTGTTGGCGCTGAAGATTTCGAAAAAGCATTAGTACAGTTAAAGAGTGAATATGACTCAGCCTATGGAGGNTGGGGACAAGCCCCTAAGTTTCCTCGACCAAGNCAGCCTATTTTCTTACTTCAATTAGGTAGCAGACTTCAGGATCAGGATGCTATNAGCCAAGTAACCCATACCTGCAGGAAAATGGCTAATGGAGGNATGTACGATCAACTTGGTGGAGGTTTTTGTCGATATTCAGTGGATGAAAAATGGCTNGTTCCCCATTTTGAAAANATGCTCTACGATAATGCTCAGCTCATTAATTTGTACCTTGATGCTTATCTTGTAAGTGGCGAAAAGTTTCATGCTAATGTCGTTANNGATATTTTACGTTATATTTTGCGTGACATGACTCATCCTGAAGGAGGNTTCTATTCTGCTGAGGATGCTGATAGTGAGGGTAAAGAGGGTAAGTTTTATTGTTGGACTAAGGANGAATTAGAGAAGCTTCTTTCAGATAAAGAGATGGGNGTTGTTATTAAACATTATGGTATTACTCGTTCAGGTAATTTTGAGGATCACAGTGATCCCGACCCCATAAAGAATCAGAACGTACTNAGTATTGTTGATGAAGATTTAAATTTTCAAGAAATACTNCTTCTTCAAACAGCCAAAAAGAAAATGTATGACGAAAGGGATACAAGGGTCAGACCAGGATTGGATGATAAAATCCTTACTTCATGGAATGGCCTTATGTTAGGAGCTATTGCACGAGCCTCTGCTGTTTTGGGAGATGATTCCTATCTTGCTGCAGCTGAAAAAAATCTCTCCTTTCTCAAGAAAAATATGTGGGATAGTGAAAAGAAAAGGCTCTACCACAGGTGGAGAGATGGTGCACGCGACGATGCCCAGATATTTGATACTCATGCCTATTTGTTAAGTGGGATTGTCGAATTGTATGGAGTGACTCTTAATACTGAATACTTAGGGTTCGCTATCGAGGTCGCCGACAGAATGATTGATGCCTTTTATGATGATAAAGCTGGAGGATTCTACCAGAGTACTGGAACTAAAGATTTGATCATCCGCTTGAAAGAAGATTATGACGGTGCTGAACCCTCAGGAAATTCAGTTGCTGTTTTAGCTTTGCTTAAATTAGCGGCGATAACCGGTAAGGAATCTTATCGAGAGGTAGCAGATAAAACATTATCTTACTTTTCGGGTAGAATGAAATCAATGGCCCTCGCTGTTCCTTATATGGTTAGAGCCGCAGACTTTGCTTCAAGAGAGCCTAACCGAGTAGTGATTGCTGGATCTGCAAATTCCCCAAAGGCTAAAGAGTTAATTCGAGCTGTTCATTCAGTTTATCAGCCGCATAAAGTAATTCTTGGTACCGATGGACCAATTGAGGAGTTTGCCAAATCGCTTGCAGGAGGAGATAAAGGAAATATCGAAGCCTTCTTATGCAAAGGAAAGCATTGTGAATTACCGACTGCCGATCCTGCCAAGCTGCAGGGGTTATTACTTAAAAAAGAAAAATAAAAAAAGGACCGCAGTCTTACACTGCGATCCTTTCTCAGAGTTTCTGTAAGAGGTTAGTTTATTCGGAAGTACCGTAAACTTCAATCTCTACGTAATGATTCATTTCGTTGGCNGTGTTNCCATTTGAAAGAAGTCTTACATAACGGGCCTTCTTACCATCAACATCAAGAATACGTCCGTGATTAGTTTCAACCCAAGCAAGGTCTTTACCAACACCTGCACCTGATGAATTATCATGGTCGTTGTTGAACACATTAATTACACCTTCCTTGAACTCAGGGTCATTGGATAATTGGGCAACAACGTCGATGTAAGCTCTCGCATTCTTGTGGAAGTGCCATACGACGATTCCATAGATTGTAGCTTCTTCTTCGAGGTCAACCTGAACCCACTGCTTTCCTGGTCCGAGTTCAGTGTACGAACCATCAGCACCATCCTTATCCCCATCGCAGATCATATCTAAATCTCCAATGATTGGCTCTGGATCGCTGGAAGTGACTTCCATGTCCAAAGCAAGGTTTTCAACACCTTCAGGTGCTTTGAGAACAAGCCTTGGTTTTTTACTTTTATCTAAATTTGGTAATTTTGCAGCTACAGGCGTTCCAACAAACATTGGCTTTGGAAATTCGATTCCAACGTCTTTCCATTTGCTTTTGTCAGTATCCTGAGCAGTTGCCACAAAGAATGGTATGATTAGAGCAGATGCTGCTATGATCGGTTTTTTCATATTNTTGGGTGTCTTAAAGAGTTTATTAGTTTCTTTGAATTAATAGTATATATATCTATTCGACGAATTCTTTCGGGTAATATTCAAAAAATTCAAATATTAAACTTCAAATTCTTCAGGTTTNAATTCCAATTTTTCGCCTTTTTCAATGGCTTCGTGGATTTTCATGCACGTAACAGTTGTTCTATAACCCTCTAGAGCAGTGCAATTCAAGTCTTCCTGACTTCCTTTGTCTCTTACCGTTTCAAAGAAATTNCNNAGGTGAGGAGTGTGTGGTCTTTCCTCAAACTGGGTGTGTGATGGAATTTCCCATGGATCAAGTCCCTTAGAAACTCGAGCATCTGCTAATCCTTTACCCGCCAACCATTTTTCATTTTTGGCCTTATCGATACTTCTCCAAGGTGCAGGGTTTTCCCAAAACTTGTGATAAATTTCCTCACTNGCTAAGTCTTTCTCAATCGCTGGTTTTGCACCAAGTGAGTGTTCGTCCCATGACTCTGCGTGAGCTTCTCTATAAATTTGGTTGTACTCAGTGAGCTCAGAGATTGACATTGTTCCATCTTCACCCATGAATTTTTCATAGAACTTTTGAGAACTTGAAGTAGTTAAAACTTGGTAGTAGGCACGTGTTTTTAATGTTTCACCCGCACCGCCTTTTGTGTTCCATTTGTCACGCTTAGTTTCGTACTCAAAGAATGCCATGACGTTGTCAGCATGCTCGTATCCGTCTTTAACTTGCTCTACGACTTTCAACTCTTCTTCAAGCTTAGCTTTCCTCTTACTGGATTTTGTTTTTTTCATTGCTTCTTTCACTTCTGAAGTGAGAAGGTTGTTGAGGAAGTCGCCAGTGTAATAATCGGTACCACCCTGAGCAAAGATTGATTTAGGGTACTCGTCCAATAACCAGTTAAATATATCAATCTGGTGAGCTCCCAAGTCGGAGATGATTCCACCTCCAAACTTTTTGTACATTCTCCAGTTTCTGAATTCGAACATTCCCGTTGCTCCCCCGTTGAAACCAAACTTCTTTAAGGTCTCATCCGTTAGAGCATCTTTACCCATAGGAATTTCACGGGGAACGGAGCCTCCTCGAGAACGGTTCCACTGAGCTGTCATATGAGTGATCCATCCCAAGAGTTGGCGCTTATTTATAATCTCGTTTTTGACATGTAAATAGCGAGGATTACTTCTTCGCTGGTGACCAATAGCCAATAACTTACCAGTCTTTTTCTGAGCTTGCACCATTTGGCGGGCATAATCGATTGAATTAGACATTAGTTTTTCGCAATAAACATCTAACCCTTTTTCCAGTCCCATAATTGAGTAGGTGTGGTGAGAAAAGTCAGGAGTCGCTACTATAATGCAGTCAAGGTCCTCTTTATCGATCATTTCCGCAGGATCATCATAACCATTGCATTCACTACCATCTGCACCTCCGCCTTGTTTGCTTGCACTAATTTGACCAACGCCAGCCCTTAAATTTCTTGGCCATATATCTGAAACGGCTGGAAAGCATACCAAGTCTTTCAGAAACATACTTGATTCCCTAAGCGCTTTACCTTCATCACCGTATCCTATGATTCCACATCTTACTTTTTTGCCTTTATCCGCACCTTCTTGTCCTAGGGCTGTTTTGCTTGTTACAATGAGTCCTGCACCTACGCTTGCAGTGGAACTGTTCCTAAGAAAGTTTCTCCTGCTCAAGGAGTCATTGCTGTTTGCTTCAGGTTGTTTTGCCAGATTACTTGTTTGGCCAATGTGTTTGTAGTTCATAGATTATAATTTTTACGTATTATGAAATTGGGATGGATTTAATTTAAACTTCTTCCTCTTCGTCTTTTGAGAAAGCTAACCCGATAAGGTTGTCAACTGCACCGACGTTATGCTTAACGGTCATCAGAGCTAGGCCGACAACGATCATTTCAACCCCACGCTCAACTGCTGCAGTATCATCTGGAAGAAGCATAAGACCAAAGCTCAATGAAAGAACTATTGCACCTGCTAAGAATAATGAAACTCTTGTGAAGAAACCAAACATAACGGATGCTCCAACTATCAACAGTGCCCAAGGCAGAAAAGTTGCGTATGGCCCAAGGGACCATGCGGGAATAGCAGTATTTGTTTCCATTGTTGAGGTAATGTTGCTCATTACATATTTGGCGTTTTCTGTATCAAAGGTCCAACCACCTTCCTCATTCTTGACAAGAAACTTGGTGAGTCCGGCAAACATGAGGCGCATTCCTATCCACATACGGAGGAAAAAACAGGCCCAGGCTTCACCTTGAAAAAATTTACAATTACTTTGTTGGGACATGATAGTTAAAAATGGTTGGTAGGTTTTTGTTTAAGTGATTTACCGCTTAAATTAAATACGGAATTATCCTAGGAATATACGATTTTTCGCTTTAATGCAACTAATGGCATTACTTCGATTATAAACTATTTGTGTAGTGTTGACTATACAGGTGAAACGATCCAAGTTTGTCTTATGACTATGATTATAGGGGAAACCACCTCTAATGACGCAGATTACAAAACAAAAGTTAAAGAGTTGTGCCAAACAATACTCGATGATCCCGCTCTCAAAGAGGTATTTGAGGGCATCGACAAATTTATGGAAGATGATGATGCTAAGGAGCTTTTCAGTAAAATGCAGTCTACAGGCGAGTCTTTACAGATGAAACAACAATCAGGCTTGGAACTGACTGCCGGTGAAATTGAAGAATATAACAAATCTCGTGAAGCCATGATGGAAAATCCGGTGGCCTGTGCCTTTGTGGGTGCTCAGGAGGCCATTCAGGGTGTGCATCAAACTATAGGAAAGGCGATTTCAATGGTTTTTGAGAATGGAAGAGTTCCTAACGATGAGGAATTTGAGTCTCATTGTTGTGGCTCTGGTGGCCGTATCTCCAGTGGATGCTGGCCAAATGTCACCAATCGAAAAAATTATAGACATGATCTCTGATTTGGAAGCCAAGGTCATTGGCGAGGGCA
>NYVP01000117.1 GCA_002684575.1 Verrucomicrobiales bacterium | reverse complement strand
ATATTTTGAATGCACCTATTGCAATTAAAGAACATATAACAATAAGCCAATACCTATTAAAAAACCTTACAGTTAAGACAACAGCCCAAGCTGAAATTGAAGCAGGTATTAAAACAAAAACCGTAGTGGTAAAAAAACTTCCAAGATAGTAATCAAGGTTAGCATTTTTAATATTTCCATATGCTAATATTAAAGGTGTGCTTATCACATAAAATCCCCAGCTTGAAAAAATAAAGGTTTCTATGAATTTCCAGGTAAAAATTGTTTTCACTCTCAATGGCAATGAGTTAATCCATTGCATTTCAGTTGAGCGGTAAACAGATGAGTAGAGAATGATTGAGTTTGAAAAAATCAACATCATAAAGATGAAGAAAAACAACAGGTAAAATAGGCGCTCAGAAAGTATTGGTCCCAAACCAGGTAAGTTTTCAATGTAATTTAATGCTAGTTTGAAAACTGCAAACCCTCCAAACAAATAGCTCAATAAAAATAGTCCTATCGTTAAACTCATTAATCGAGAGTTTTTCAATGAATAGCTAAATTGTTTACCTCTTATTTTAAGGTAGGTGTATGCAATAAGCATTAGATGCTTATTGTGAGAGGTTTCTTCTTTTACCATGAAGATATTATCTCAAATGAATAACCTTTTAGATAAGATGATTCTGGTATTCCTAGAGTGACGGGATGATCAGCACGCTGATAATATTGATCGATAATTCGCAGTGATTTTTTTGCATCATTTGCAGCATCTCTTATTATATCGAGAAACATTTTTGCTGATATGTGATGAGAGCATGAAAAGGTTGTTAATACACTCCCTGGATCGAGCATTTTTAATGATCGCAAATGTATTTCTTTGTAACCACGAGTTGCTCCGGAAAGAGTTTTCTTGTTTTTGGTAAACGATGGCGGGTCCAATATGATCATATCGAATTTCTCGCCATTGCTTTCATAAGATTTTAATAAATCAAAAGCATTTTCATTTATCCACTTTGAGTTTTTGTTCGTTAATTTATTTGAGTTTAATTTTGATGAATCTATTGCCGTTTTGCTGATATCTACACCAGTCACCTCAGATGCGCCGTTAATTAAACAGCTCATAGCAAAGCCCCCTTGGTTTGTGAAACAATCTAGGACACTTCTATTTTTGGCTAGTTTTCCTACAAGTAAATAATTATCCAATTGATCTAAATATAGGCCAGTCTTTTGACCCTCTAGCAAGTTTATAGAGAAAGGTATCTCTGAGTGTTCAGCTTGTAGTTTTTCAGGAGGTGTTCCATGAATTATTTTTGTTTCAAGTTCTAGACCTTCCGCAGCTCTGATTGGAGAGTCATTTCTTGCAGTAATTGATATGGGGTTACAAAGAGATTTTAATGCAGAAATTATTAAATCAATTCTGATTTCCATNCCCAATGTAAGTGTTTGGATGATTAGGTTCCTTTTGTAGTTNTCTACTATTAATCCAGGCAATCCATCGCTTTCACTCCATACTAGGCGAGAAAGCGATGGGTCTATTGNTGATAAATTATTTCTATAGTTAATTGCCCTTTGAATTCTGCTATAAAAAAAATCTGAATTTAAATNCTGCTTCCTCCTGGAAAACCTCCTAGCAACAATTTGAGATTTTGGATTGTATATNGCAGTGCCTAAAGACCGGTCTTTATAATCCTTAAGAGAAATTACATCACCAGGTTTTGGGTCTCCAAATGTTTTTTTGATTTCACTTGAGTACACCCAATCGTGTCCATGGAAAACTCGTGCCCTGGGTTTAATGATTATTCCGGGCATTCTTGAAGTTATTCCGCCAACAATGCTGCCGGGTCTATAGGGTTTTTAACGATATCTTGTGGTTCAGGATAAATGAACGATTTGCCCTCATAATTTCTAATTTTCAGTTGTTTAGAATTTTTCTCAACTACGTACTCTGGATTGATTGGAATTTTTCCACCGCCACCAGGAGCATCTATGACAAATTGAGGAACAGCATATCCAGATGTGTGACCTCTAAGCCCCTCAATGATTTCTATTCCCTTGGANGCGCTGGTTCTCAAATGAGATGATCCTTCAATAAGGTCACACTGATATAAATAATACGGTCTTACTCTGCATTGAAGTAATTTATGCACTAATGACTTCATAGTAGAGATGTCATCATTAACTCCTTTTAATAATACACTTTGATTTCCGAGTGGAATTCCTGAGTTAGCAAGCATTTCTAAGGCCTGCTTAACCTCTGATGTTAGTTCTTTGGGGTGGTTTGTATGAACGCTCATCCACAAGGGGTGATATTTTTTTAACATATTACAAAGATTAGGAGTGATTCTTTGNGGAAGAAAAATGGGAATTCGCGATCCAATTCTTATGAATTCAATATGTTTAATACTGCGAATCCTTTTTATTATCTTTTCTAATTTGTTGTCAGCATACAGAAGAGGGTCTCCACCAGAAAATAGNACATCTCTAATGTTTTTATTGTTTTCTAGATATTGAAATGCATCTTCAAAGTTAGTTTTGAGATTGTTCTCGCCAGCCCCACTAACAACCCTACTCCTTGTGCAATATCTACAATAGCTAGCGCACCTATCAGTAAGCAAAAAAAGGACTCTATCCGGATATCTATGAACTAAGCCAGGAACAGGCATGTGNGAGTCTTCGCCACAAGGATCAGACATTTCTTCTGAACCTACTGAAATTTCATCTACTGTTGGAATGACTTGTTTGCGAATTGGGCAATCAGGATTATTAGCATCGATTAGATTAAAAAAATGTGGGGTTATTGAAAGTGATAGTTTATCACCTGATAAAATTACGCCGTTTCTTTCTTTATTACTTAGATTAAGGTGACTCTCTAATTGACTAAGATTAGTTACCCTGTTTTGGAGTTGCCATCGNAAATTGTTCCATTTTGAATCATCAATATTTTCTTTTTCCCAGTAGCCGCGACCAAATGAAATAAAGTCAGTGTAGGCGGATTTTGATTTTTGATCCATAAATTAGTACAAATGCACATTAATTTGGTGAAATAGCATGTCAAATCCGCTAAATCATTATTTNATCCAAAAAATTTGCAATAATTGACAAATTTAGATGATTCATATAAAAACNTTATAAGGTGTTTCGTAAGTGTCACCTAATCAATGTGATAGGATATGTTTTTTAAAGTGTTACGTGAAATTGCTAAGCCTCAATGGTTTGATATCATTAATTGTCTGAAAAGGTCCACAGGTCTCTCAGTTGCTGAATTATCTGAATCCCTTGGTATGAGCTATATGGGAATAAAGCAACACTGTGTAGAATTGCATAAAAGNGGCTATCTTGATACTTGGCGAAGACCTAAAGCGGTTGGTCGTCCTGAAAAAGCCTACAGATTAACCTCAAAAGCGGAGCCTTTGTTTCCGCAAATGGGAAATGACTTTACGGAAATTCTTCTAAAAACCGTCGAAAAGACATATGGTGCCGCATCAGGAGAGAAGCTTTTGTTTGGCTTCTTTCAAGAACTAGCTCAATCATATTTAACCAAAATTAAAGGTGATTCTCTTGCNGATAGGGCTACTCATTTTGCAAAAATTAGAGAAATCGAGGGATATGTCTCAACCTGTGAAATCGATAATGATGGGAAGATTAGAATTGTGGAATATCATTCTCCATATCAGGGAATAATTGAACAGTATCCAATGATATACAATATGGAGGATCACATGATTGGTAAAGTTCTAAGCGCTANTGTTACTAGAGCTGAAGAAAAGGCTTCTGGATTAGTTAANTTTACGTTCCAATTAAATTAATTAATTTTTGGATTCGTTTAACTTTATAATTTCATCCAGATGATCAACACAGATTTGGGACCAAGATTCTAGGTTGTCTTTTTCTCTTAAAAGGTCGTCAGAGCTCAAGAATTCAAGGTTTTCTATATTTGCTTCACCTGCCTCAACTTGATCGCTCTCAAGATCAAAAAGATGAACTACACCTAAATGGACTTGGCCCACATCATTTGAGTCATCATTAATTAATGCGATTGGAAGATTATTGTAATCACAATTAATTATTAGTTCTTCATTTATCTCTCTTTCGATTCCAGTGAGATATGTATCNTTTTCTAATGAGGATGAATTAAAGTCATCTTGATTGATGTGGCCGCCTATCCCTATTGATGATTTGCTTGCTAATCTTTGTTCGCCAGATTTTTTTCCTCTCAAGTATTTGAGGAATTTATCGCCATGTTTGAAAATTGCGTAAGGTATTATTTGTTTATGAGTTGGGTCATCTTCAGCTANTTCACGATGTATAAAAAAGTTATTAATTGGATTCAGAAATACTGGTAAGTATTTGTCAATTTCAGTNGATATTCCCTGAAATGTTCCTATTTCATCAAATAGCTCTCNCTTNATTACTAGTACGCTTTCNTCTTCATACATACACTTTTAATAAAGGATAAAGGTTTTAACATAAAGACGTAAATTCAAGATTATTATGTTATTTATCAATTCCTAACAAAGTTGGGTTCTTTATCTCATTTTTTTTCTCATTGATGGGTATGGGATCTGAGCTTAGCCATTCTTTTTCTGGGATTTCCCATATCCTTAAGGATCTTTTTCGGTAAAGAGGTCCCATCCAAAGATCTGAGGTAGTATCAAATTTTTTAGAATACAATTTTAGATCGAATTGAAAGGCATAATGGAACCGGCCGCCAATGACCATGTTGTTAGATGATTTTCTTTTTTCACACAAATACACAATGCCTCTAATTATTTGGTCATCTTCTCCTAGTATAAATTCCTCAAGCGGATATTTAAATTCCCATTGATTATCACCGATATTGTTTAAATAAACTGCATCAGTTATTTGATCTTTATACCAATGAAATTTTTTTGAATTTGAAGTAGCGTAGATATTTCCCATCTTACCTTTTTGCCAGAAATGTTTTGCCGTATTCGGTGATTTCATGATTCTCACCCTCAAGTAAAGATCTTTTGAGTTTATTAATTCATCATAATTTGCCGGCTCATTTAAATTATTGCACAAGTCGATGGTGAATTCTGCTGTTCTGTAATTGCCACCATTATATAGTGCAGGGTTTCTTTCATCATTACCACGGTAATAAGTCTTCCTTAGTGATGGTTTTTGTTTTGAAATTGCTGGAATGAGAGGCGTTCCGTATTCTAGAAATGTAGTAGAGTGGATTTCGTTTTCTAAAATTTCTATTTTTTTATTCCTTGAACTGAGGTGTTGCGAATAACAGATATCGAAAAACAGCAATGCAATTACAGCGTTTTTAAAAGCCCTGTTTATTTTAGCGCTTACAAAAATTTTTTTCCTAAGGATGAAAATAATTAAGCCAGCAATAATTATGATGCTCGTTCCAGGCAAATAGAAAAAGAAGTTCCATATAGAGTCGAATGCTTTTTGGGATAAAGGCTTATTATCGAAGGACTGTTGTTTTGTTTTGATATCATCAATCGCCTGTAGAAATAATTCAGGCGATGCTTCAAAAATATCTACGCACTCTCTGCAACAAAAATATATTGTATCGCCGTTGTATGTGGCAGAAAATTTTTCAACAGACAATTCAGTTGGCTCAATAGGGCACCTCGTATTATTAAGTTTGGCTCCAGATGAAATAGAAATTAAAAATAGGAATAGGATTAACAGGTAAAATCCTTTAATTTTTTGTAATTGGAACCCAAAATTTGAAACAATTAATTTAGCCACGAATATAATTAAAATCTTTAAATTAAATTGAATCTTTTTTTACTGAACATAAAATATAAACCATGTTTTCATCCACGTTCAATATACTTATCATACTTGCACTTTTAACAAATGTATATTCAGAAAATTGGCCGGCATGGAGAGGCCCAACAGGAAATGGTATTTCAAAACACGTAGATTTCCCATCAAATTTTTCTAATACTAAGAATGTTTTGTGGAAAAAAGAATTGCCTGGTGTTGGAAGTTCGACTCCTGCAATTTGGGGGGATAAAATTTTTGTTACATCGGCTATCGAATCAAGAGATGGTGTGACTTGTTTCTCAA
Source organism: Verrucomicrobiales bacterium (assembly GCA_002684575.1). Lineage (GTDB taxonomy): Bacteria > Verrucomicrobiota > Verrucomicrobiia > Verrucomicrobiales > DEV007 > EC70. The sequence continues at coordinate 679 of NYVP01000117.1, read as the reverse complement.
AGTCAGGAGATACACTTTGGTCAAAAACATTTGGTGTTGAAAGGGGAGGGAAGCACAAAAATGGCAGTGGTAGCAACCCTTCGCCAGTGACAGATGGACGTAATCTTTTTGTTTATTATAAAAGCGGAACGCTTGCATCTTTAAGTCTTGAAGGTAAGAAAATTTGGGAAATAAATCTGCAGGAAGAATTTGGCAAGGATACTCTTTGGTGGGATCTCGGAACGTCCCCAGTTCTCACCTCAAAATTTGTAGTCGTTGCTGTAATGCAGGAATATGAGGGAGGAGATCCAGCCAAGTCCCAAGACTCGTACCTGGTGGCATATTCAAAAGAGTCAGGAAAAATGGTATGGAGAACAAATAGAACCTACAAAGTTAAATCTGAAACGGGTCAATCCTATACTACACCTTTGGTAGTTGTTAAGGATGACAAAGAAATGATAATTACATTTGGTTCTGATCATTTGACCGGACACTCTGCTGAGGATGGCGAACTTGTATGGGATTGTGGTGGATACAACCCCAGTGATAAGGCTATGTGGAGAGTTATTGCGTCACCTTCAATTTCTGATGGTATTGTCGTGGTCCCATATGGAAGAAAAGGACATTTTGCCGCGGTCAAAGCTGATGGCAAAGGAGATATCACTAAAACAAACCGCTTGTGGACAAAAAATGTAGGTGC
>NYVP01000116.1 GCA_002684575.1 Verrucomicrobiales bacterium | reverse complement strand
TTGGTTTCTTCGATGACGATTCCCAAGTAACATCCTTTGATGGGTGGGTTAAATCGTTGTTCCTTATTATCTTTGGCTAGAGATCCAGTAATAAAAAGTGTAAGAATTATGAGGATCCGTAAGCTCACTTATTCTTTTTGGCAGGTTCTTGTTTTTTCGGTTTTCTATTAACTCTTTTAACGGGTCTCGTGTCTTCGGGAACTTTGTATTTTTTTCTCAATTCATTCAGTTCAACCTTTAGATCTTTAACAACTTCTTGATAGTCAGGCTGGGAATAGACGCTTTTTAATTCGTTTGGATCTTTTTTAAGATCAAATAGCTCCCACGCATTAAGATTATAAAAGTGTATCAACTTGTAGTGGTCCTTTCTGACGCCGTAGTGACGTCTGACTGAATGGGCCCCAGGAAACTCATAGTAATGATAATAAAAGCTTTTACGCCAATCCTCAGGAGTTTTGCCTTTGAAAATTGGTACTAGCGAATGCCCTTGCATCGGATCAGGGATTTTTGACACGCCGGCTATGTCTAGAAATGTTTGAGCAAAATCTAGATTAGACACAAAATCTTTATTTACTGATCCCTCTTTGATTACTCCTGGCCAACGAACCACTAAAGGAGTCCTAAAGCTCTCTTCATACATCCACCTTTTATCATACCAACCATGTTCGCCTAAATACCATCCCTGATCAGAAGAATAAATGACCACTGTATCTTTGGCGAGACCGCTATCATCAAGATACTTTAACAATCTTCCTATATTATCGTCAACGCTGGCCACGCAACGAAGATAGTCTTTAACGTATCTTTGGTATTGCCATTTGATTCTTTCTTTGCCTTCAAGTTTTGCTTCTTGAAAGGCTTTGTTTTTTGGAGTGTAGGCTGCGTTCCAAGCTTCTAACTGTGCAGTCGTGAAGTTTTTAGGTTGATTTAATTTAAGATCATTCGCGGATAGATGATTTGCAATGGTCATGGTTTGAGTGGCTGCTGCCTCAGAACGGCCCTTATAATCATCCCAAAAAGTTTCTGGGTATGGCATTTCAATATCATCATACATGTTTAGATGATCTGGACCAGGCTGCCAGTTCCTGTGTGGGGCTTTATGCTGACACATCAGCATGAAGGGTTTGTCTTTTTCTCTTCCACCCTTTAGCCATTCCAAAGTGAGATCAGTGATGATGTCGGTTGTGTATCCTTCTATTTTTTTAGTGCCCTCTTCACTCTTCATTGGAGGGTTATAATAAGGTCCTTGACCGAGAAGAACCTTCCAGTCATCAAAGCCAGTAGGATCACTTTTTAAATGCCACTTGCCAAACACAGCAGTCTGATAGCCCTTTTGTCTCATTAACTTAGGAAATGTTTGTTGTGATCCATCAAATCTATTTCCATTGGTCATGAAACCATTGAGGTGACTATATTTTCCTGTCAGGATAACTGCCCGGCTTGGTCCGCAAATAGCATTGGTAACAAAGCAGTTATCAAACCGCATTCCTTCTGATGCGATTCTATCAATGTTTGGGGTTTTATTACGGTTCGAACCGTATGAGCTGATAGCCTGATAGCCATGATCATCGGTAAAAATGAAAAGAATATTAGGCCTCTTAGCTTGGGTGTTTATGGCTATTGTGAGGAGAGTGATTAAAATGAATATGGTTTTCATGGGATAAAAAATGTAAAACTATATAAAAGTTAGCATATGCAAGAAATCTGTCTTTTCTAGACATATTGATTAATCTTTAGAATTAATTAAATTCAAATTTCATTTATTGTGGACTTTGTGCCTAATAAATGACCACGAGTAACGTTATCCATTATACTAAGAATATATCTGGAACATATTTTCATTGATAATAAACTATCTCCAGTGAACCCATTCAATAAGATTCATTTATTTGCCATCGTTGTTGTATCAATAATGATGAGTAGTGGGCTATACTCTCAAGTACAAGGACCAACCAAGCCGCCTNAGGATTTAAAGCCAATCAAGGTTTCTGAAGATGAGTACAAATTAGGTAAGTTATCTTTTAATCCTAAGACANGGGAAATTTGGTTTCCATGTAGAGTGAATCAAAATGAGGTGCTCCTTGAATTTGCTATTTGCGATGAGTTNAGNGGAAAGCTTCATGAAAGTCTTTTGTCTACCAAGGTGACTCCTTTTGAGATTCAGATCGCTATGAAATTGTTGCGATGGGTTCCTTCAGAAAGGCAAATTTATAGAAAGTTTGATGAAAGTGGCAANCCTATTGGNGTGTTGAAAGATGATGGTAAAGGAAGAATGGAAATACTCGTTAGGTACAAAGGTAAAGANGGTAAAGAGGTAACNGAGCCGATAGGGAATTGGGTTCACAATGTTAATACTAAAAAAGTTGTTGGAGCCGGAAGCTGGACGTACACAGGCTCAAAAGTTATCGATGGATATTTTTTGGCAGCTGAAGANGGTGCGATTGCTGCGGTGTATCGTTACGAAGGCTCTTTGTGTAACACCTTTAATCCTGGCAGTGATGATGATGAGTTGTGGTTTCCGATTACTTCAAAGGTNCCAGCGCTTGACACTGAAGTTACTGTAATATTTAAACCTTTGCCTGACGCTGAAGTGCCTGACGCCAAAAAGCTGGTTCCTGATGGAACCATTAAGACCGAACAAGAAAAAATTTAAACCCTACAACCCTTTAATCATGAAAACTTTTATAACTATAACATTATCTAGCCTATTGTTTTGTGGATTGTCCAATGCCCANGTTCAGGGAAACGAATCCTTAAAACGCGAAGTTCAGCATGCCGTTTCTAAGGGTGTTAAATTCCTTGCATCCAAACAAGAAAAAGACGGCAGATGGGGAGAGGAAAATTATCCAGCGCTGACAGGTCTTGTAGTTCAATCTATCCTTGGTGATCCTTCTCGAGAAGGAGTCGCTTTGCCGGAAAGTGTCCAAAAGGGGCTTGATTATATTCGTTCAAAAGTTCGTCTTGATGGAGGTATATACGGTAAAGGTCTAGGATCTTACAATACCTCAATTTGTATGATGGCATTACTAGAAGCTGGACAAAAAAAGGACGAAGAAGTNATCATTAATGCTCGTAAGTTTCTCGTTAATCAGCAGTCAGACTTTGATAAGAAGGGAAAAGCTGACAACGTCTTTGATGGGGGAGTAGGCTACGGGTCGAGTTATTCGCATCCAGACCTTTCTAACACGTATCATGCATTGGAAGCTTTGCATTACACCAAAGATCTGGTCAAAGATGTCCAAGGTGAAGTTCTGGATCTTGATTGGGAAGCTGCCATCACTTTCGTTACTAACTGTCAGCAGAGACCAGAATCAAATAAAGCTGAATGGGTCAGTAAAGACGCAAAAGATCGTGGAGGATTTGTTTACTTTCCAGGCAAAAGCATGTCTACCGAGGAGTCGGCTGATGGGAAAGTGGCATTGAGGTCTTATGGCAGCATGAGNTACGCAGGATTATTGAGTTTTGTTTATGCTGACATGGAAAAGAGTGATCCTAGAATTGTGGCTGTTAGAGATTGGTTGAAAAAGAATTATTCAGTGACTCAGAATCCAGGCATGGGTCCACAAGGTTTATTTTATTATTATAATACAATGTCTAAGGCGTTAAACATTTTAGATGTGGACGAATTTGTTCTCGATGGTGGTAAGAAAGTTAATTGGAGGGGTCAGNTGACTAAAAAATTATTCGACCTTCAGAAACCTGACGGTTCATGGACCAATGAAAATGGACGTTGGTGGGAAAAAGATCCTGTTTTGACGACTTGTTATTCACTGCTTTGCCTTCAGAGGATGTACTCAAGGCTTTAAAGGAAATNATATTATTCAAAAAGATTGATTGGAATCCGTCNAATGTGTTAATAAAAACACATGAGGATCATCAATTATATTATTCTTCACCTNATNTTTATTGGTTNNAGCAGTTTTCTTAATGCNGAAGAAATAGCCAATTNNATTAACGATTTTAGTTTTGATGGAACCCAAGGCGAAAATGGTTGGGTTTCAGGATACAGGAACTATTCTCAAGACGGTGGTGGAGATGACTATGATCCGAATCAGGATTTCATTGCCTTTGATCAAAACGAACACTGGAGAGGAGAAGGCTGGCGGCTCGTTCCATCAAATGCGCCGTGGACAACTTTAAATTCAGAATTTGGCCATCCTAATGGCCCGAATAATGGGGATGAGCATTGGGCAATTAGAAGGTGGGAATCAGATCGATCAGGGCCATTGGCTTTTACTTGGAGCTTAAGAGAACAGAATGACGGAGGAAGTGGTGTTGGAGGATCATTGCATCATAATGGAGTTCTCGTAGATTCTGAATCGACTGGTGATACTAACGGCTTCACTCGAACCTACTATCTTAATATTGAGTCTGGTGATGTTGTTGACTTGGCGCTGACTCCCGTTGGTCCCAGTGGTGACAGAACAGACGGTGCAGACGGTTCATTTTTTTCAATGACTGTAGACGATGCAGTTAATGATGTGGAGACACAACCCGATGGGTCAACCTTTCTAGCGGCGAGCGGTGATGATGACGACGAAGACGGTTTACCGGATAACTGGGAAGAAATTTATGCTCCAGGAGATCTCTCTGCATTAAATGGTGACGGCGTGGCTGATTATGATGAAGACGGTTTAAGTGATTTGCAGGAATATGAGCTTAGAACAAATCCGGATGAATCTGATACGGATGATGATGGGTTAGACGACTTTGCAGAGGTTGACGAACATTCAAGTGATCCAACTCTAGATGATACTGATGGTGATGGTTTGAGTGACGGAGATGAGGTATTAGCTTCTCCATCTACAAGTCCTATCTTAGTGGACACGGATGGAGATGGTTTTGATGATAAGAATGAACTCTTTTTTAATAGTGACCCCACAAAGTCTGATGATACACCTTTGACTTTTCTTATCGGTGACTCTGTTTCTGAATGGAATGGAGGAATTCAAGGCCAAGACAATTGGACCAACGGTTGGCGAAATGTAACGGCTGATGGGGGAGGAGATAATTATAATCCGAGAACTGATTTTATCCCTTTTAATGGGGGAGCTGACGACGGCGGCTGGAACGGAGTTCAACAGCAATGGAACGGAAATGCTTGGGATTTAAATACTGCCGGTGCTCCTCCATGGACTTTTCTTGGGAACGAGGATACCCATCCAAATGGAACAAATAATGGGGAAGAGCATCATACTATTCGCCGTTGGACAGCTACCTCAGGTGAGGAAATTGATACAGTTACACCAGTTGCAATTTTTTGGAATGTGCGTAAAAGGGGGGCTGGAGGTAATGGGGTAACTGGCTCTGTTCACCATAATGGTGAAATGATTGATAGTTATACTATCGCCGAAAATGATACCGAAGGATCCAATCGAGTTGTTTATGCAAACATCAGCCCAGGTGATTTTATTGACCTTGGACATAGTCCTGTAGGAACGACAGGAACCGCTGATGGTTCTGATTCATCACGAAATTGGATAAGAATAGACACACGGATTCCTGATAATCCTGTTCAGCCTGATGGTTCAGCTTTTGTGTCAGCTTCTGGAGAGGATACTGATGCTGACGGATTACCCGATGCATGGGAACTATCAATTTTTGAAGATGATCTTAGTCAGCTCAGTGGTCTAGACCAAGCAGATCTTGATGATGATGGTTTGGCTGATATTGATGAATTTAGTCTCGGAACTGCGCCTAACGACCCTGACTCTGATGAGGATGGACTAAAAGATGGTGCTGAAGTGAGTGAGTATAAAACAGACCCTAAAAGTTCAGATACTGATAATGACGGTATAACTGACGGAGATGAAATTAGTGGAGAGAATGGTTTTGTCACATTACCAAATAACGCCGACTCAGATGGTGACGGACTCAAAGATGGTGATGAGTTGAAGAACCACTCAACAGATCCACTAAAAACTGATACCGATGGGGATGGGGCTGATGATGGATATGAGGTTAATAGATTTTTTGATCCTCTTGACGCGAATATTAACCCATCGACTCTGTTAGCTGATTCGTATGATGAATTTTCAGGGATTCAAGGTCAAGACGATTGGCAATATGGTTATCGAAATCTTACCTTAGATGGCGGAGATATAGAAAGTTATGATGCTGAAAATGATTTCATTGCGTTTGACGAACAGGAGCACTGGAGACCAGGCTGGAGGCTTGCTCCGTCGGCGGCACCTTGGACATTATTCAATGGTCCAGAAGGTAGCCATCCTAATGGTACTAATAGTGCTCCTAATGAAGAACATTGGACCGTTAGAAGATGGACAGCGGATGAACTCACTTCTGAAACACCTATCGGCTTAAAGTGGCATACAAGGAAAACTAACCTGAACGGGACCGGAGTGACTGGAAGTCTTTTCGTTAACGGGGAAATGGTCGATTCGGCTTCCTTTGCCGGCAATGATGGTGTTGGTGAAATTAGGACATGGTATGCGAATCTTAATCCAGGGGATGTTGTCGATCTCGCTCTAACTCCTGTCGGTCCTGATGGTAACTCAACTGATGGTTCCGATGGTTCAGCAAATTGGTTGAGAGTTGATACCTATATCCCAATCGGAGCAGAGCAACCCGATGGTTCTCCTTTTCTGGCAGCGCTCAAACAGGGACTCCAAATTTCTGATGTCTTTTTTGATAAAAGTAATAAAA
>NYVP01000115.1 GCA_002684575.1 Verrucomicrobiales bacterium | reverse complement strand
GTACTCACCGATCGGCTTCACTCCATTAATTTTAGTTTTATATAATTTCTCATAAAACTGAACCGTTCCTCTTTTTGGCTCTTCCTCAGCTCCTTGAATCATCATCAAAGAGCTAATATTTAAGGAAGTGAATATAATGAGCAATTGAATTTTCATATCGTATAATGCGCAAAAAAAATTTATATCTCAAACTTAAACGAGCAATTTCATTGGTCTATTTTGATGGTGTAATAATTATACTCATTACCATTCTCATCCTCTAAATACTTTTTGTTATCAGCGTTCGGCCATTGTGATATGACGTCTTCAACCTCATCATATTTATTCACGAGACCTTGAATATTTTTTATCTCAAAAGGAAACATTTTCGCAAAAGCTCCATCCCCAATCAGATTAATGGCAAAGCCTGACACATCGTGTTTAATTGATTCACGTTTTCCTTGTTCATTGGTCACATCAATAAAGTGCTTTCCCACAAATCGAATATCAAAATTACCGATTGCCCCAAAACCTATAGCTTTGGGTTCTTTAAATGAATCTCTGGTTAGACTATAAAGCCTAATAATTCCTTTATCCCTAACATAGATTTCAGCTGAGATATCCTCTAGTGTTATATCTTCATTATATCCTAGGTGTTTAATTTNAATACCTGGTATACTTTCTAATTGTTGCTTAACATCTTTAAATTCTGCCCAGTACCCCGGGCCGATAAAAGCGTACCAAACCCACAACGCGGGTAGTNCTGGAAAAAGAAATAAAAAGATTAATACCTTAAATATTATTGTTCTAAGGGGTACTCTTCTCATCTATAAACAAAATTAATCACGGTATCTCAATCACTCCAATATCATGAGTGCCTCCATTAGGCTTGGGGTCCTTATACTTAATATCATATATTTTCAATTTTGGGTTTTTGAGAACAATCCCTCCTGAATATTCTATTTTTTTTGAAAATGGGGGCTCGTTATAAATTGCGGTAATATATATCACACCATTCTCCTCAAACCACTCTATGTCATGGAAGATCTGAGCAGAATGTATGATCGCGGTTTTAAAGGAGATTGGAATAAAGACATCTCCTTGCCCAACTTTATTTGGAGCACCGACAATGACACCCTCTTTGGCAAAGAATGATCTAGTCTTCTTATCAAGACAACCCGAAAGAAAAATAGAAAATNCCAATAATGCGATAGTTGAAAATATTTTCATCATCATAATCTATTGAGTGTAGGTATGAACGAAGATTTCGTCGTTTTCGTCATCAACGGCAAGCCAGCCATTGTATCGCTCAATAAGTCTTAGTTTTATATAATTTTAGATTCGTAAATTNCTTTTTTATTGCAGTTAAGGCTTCAANGTCANAATAACCAAAACTACAATTAAAGTCACAAGTAAACTAATCACAATGATTTCGTAATTGATTGGGCGACTAGCCCCACAATAGATACATTTTCTCCGTTTATCTGGGATGAACTGATTCCCANATTTCTTGCATANTTTTTTTATGAATAGTGACACTAAAAGCAGAAAATNAAGCAACAGATATGCCAAAATAANTTTTAAACACTGAAAATCANTTAGTNATGTAAATATTTCTATTACGAAATATATCTCTATATGGTATTTTGTCTAATACTTTACGCTTGAATGAGCTGACCAAGGTGGCTTTTAACGGCACTTGCCAATCCCTCAACATTATATCCACCCTCGAGCATTGAAACCAACCTTCCCTCGCAGTGTTCGTAGGCGATATCCAAGAGTATTTTCGTCAGCTCTTTAAATTCATTATCTGTTAGAGTAAAGTGACCTAAAGGGTCGCCTACTCTCGAATCAAAACCTGCCGAGATGAGAATAAGATCAGGTTTGAATTTCTTCATTGCAGTGGAAAAGTCTTNACGAAAACACGAACCGATTTGTTTAAAACCAGATCCTGAAGGTAGCGGGCGATTCATAGTTGATCCTTCTCCTTTCCCTTCACCAGTTTCATTGACCGCACCAGTTCCCGGGTACCATGGAGATTGATGGGTACTAAAATAAAAAACTGATTGATCATTATAGAAAATATCTTGGGTGCCATTCCCATGATGAACATCCCAATCAATGATTGCTACTCTATCTAGTCCAAACTTTATCTGAGCGTATTTGGCAGCAACGGCAACATTATTAAAAATACAAAATCCCATACCTCTATCTGCGGTGGCATGATGGCCCGGTGGACGAATTGCACAAAATCCATTCTTAGACTCGCCCTNAAGAACTAAATCAATAGCTTCAAGAACAGACCCCGTTGCATATGAGGCCACTTCAAGTGAATCTCGGCATAGACTCGTATCACCAGTACTCAATTCACTCTTACCCTCACCAATTTCGGTCTTCACAATTTCTAGGTACTTGTCCGTATGACAGCCAAGTATTTCAGAATCAGTGGCTTTCCTAATATTAATCTTTTTGCACTTTTTAAAGTAATCGCTACCTTTGAGAACCTTGCTAATCTCCTTGTAGCGAGCAACTGATTCTGGATGACCAGGACCTGGATCGTGGCGTTCAAATACCGAATCCAGTAAAAGTGCTGTATTTGACATAGCTTAATAATAAATCAAAGAGGGCCAATAAACCAGAATCATTAATTGTTAAAATAGAATTGCTTGCGAAGAGTCCCCTTAAAATGAATATTACGTCGATATAAAAGAAAGTGGGAAAACAAAAAAAACAACTTCGTATTGGGCTTGCCGGCTTAGGTAATGTCGGAGCAGGGGTATATAAAAATTTAGATAAAAATCAATTTCTGCTAAATGAAAGAACCGGAACGGAGCTCATAGTAAAAAAGATAGCAGTCCGTAACCCTGATCGAAAAAGAGACGTCAAAGTCCCTTCTGACATATTAACCACTAGCTGGCAGGACCTAGTTGATGACCCTGAAATCGACATTATTGTCGAATTGATNGGAGGAGTTGATGAAGCTTTTAATTTAATTGCCGCCGCACTGGAAGCGAATAAGGTTGTAGTCACTGGCAATAAAGCNGTGCTTGCTGAAAGAGGAAAAGAACTCATTGAAATTTCAGAAAAACAAAATACTCCACTCTATTGTGAAGCTGCCGTTGCCGGTGGAATACCAATAATAAAAGCCGTCAAGGAAGCTCTAATTGGCAATAGAATCACCTCAATATTTGGTATTATTAATGGCACCTCTAATTACATCCTCACAAGGATGACTACTGCAGGAATTACATTTAAAGACGCATTAGCCGAGGCCTCAGAAAAAGGTTATGCTGAGGCTGATCCATCATTAGACATCAATGGATGGGATGCTGGACACAAAGCCATTATTCTAGGCTGGCTTTCATATGGTCATTGGCTTAGGTCAGAGGAGGTTTCGGTTGAGGGAATAGAAACGATTTCTTTGGATGATGTATCATTCGCAAATGATCTCGGCTACGAAATAAAATTGTTGGGAGTAATACGCCAATCAGAAAATGATCACCGAATAGAAGTGAGAGTTTCACCAACATTGATTCCGAAAGGACACATTCTTTCATCAGTAGATGGTGTCTTTAACGCGATCGCGGTTCATGGTGATGTAGTGGGTGAGACTTTGTTCTATGGCAGTGGTGCCGGCCAAGATGCCACATCAAGTGCGGTAATCAGCGACCTTGCCGATGCTGCCGAAAATATAAACAATGAAGTCGGTTGCACTGGATTTGTACCTAAAGGAGATTTCGGTGAAGCTCTTCCTCTCAGTGAAACTCTGTCCCAATATTATCTTAGGTTAAGTGTTGCTGATCAACCAGGCGTTCTAGGTCAAATAGCAGATATTACCGGGAAAAATAACGTGGGAATCCTTTCTGTAATACAGCCAGAACCAGAATCGTCATCAGAACATATCCCACTAGTACTATTATTACATGACGCTAGTTATGGCACCGTACAGAATGCACTGCATGATATCCTAGCCCTTGATAGCGTCGATTCAAAACATACACTACTGCGTGTTGAAACTCTTAAAAATTAAGAATTTTTGCGATTTTTATCGACCAGAGGCATTGCCACCCCACTTGAGTTTGCTGACGCTTTTGCTGCCGGATTAGCACCCGATGGAGGACTTTATGTTCCTGAGGAGCTACCAAATATTGAAACGCTTCTAGGTAATAGCGAATTAGGCTATCCAGAATTAGCTGCAGATTTTTTCAAACTTTTTGACAATGATCATAGCAGTGAAAAAATCGATCAATTAGTTGAAAAGTCTTATTCAACTTTTGACAACCCTAATAACGCAGCACCACTTGTTCAAATAGGAAAAAACACTTTTGTTCTAGAGCTTTTTCATGGGCCTACTTTTGCATTTAAAGATTTCGGCCTTCAATTAGTAGGCAATATGTTTGAGGAACAAATCGCTTTGACGGGTGAATCAATCAACGTCCTAGGAGCCACCTCTGGAGATACGGGATCAGCTGCAATTCATGGCCTTAGCAACAAAAAGGGAGCAAGGGTCTTTATACTTTATCCTGAGGGCAGAATTTCAGACATACAGGAGCGACAAATGACTTGCACCGGTGCTGAAAATATTTTCCCAATAGCCATTAACGGATCTTTTGATGATGCTCAAAGAATCGTTAAAGACCTTTTTGCAGATCTTGAGTTCAAGAAGAAGGCTCGCCTATCTGCAGTCAACTCAATTAACCTTGCTAGAATCCTAGCTCAATCAGTTTACTACATTCATGCATACAACCAATTAGAAAAAAGCCAACGAGAGAACATAAGATTCATAGTACCCACAGGAAACTTTGGTAACGTGCTTGCTGGATGGATGGCAAGCCGCATGGGGCTCCCCGCCAAAGGTTTTACAGTTGCCACTAATCAAAATGATCTCCTTTTTCGTCTATTCAATGAAGGTTTATACCAACCGAGCAAAGTAAAACCATCCTTGGCCCCTTCGATGGATATTCAGGTTGCCTCAAACTTTGAAAGATTTCTTTACTATCATCTAAGTGGAGATGGCAAAAAAACATCTCAATTGATGCAAAAAATTAGAGAAGGGCGTGAAGTCTTGGTTCCGGATTTTGATCCAGGCTTATTCTCTGCATCCCGAACAAGTGATGTTGGCATAAAAGAAAATATTCGCCAATCAAAGGAAAAATTTGATTATGTTCCAGATCCGCACACGGCGTGCTGTTTTAACAATATTTCGCCTGATGAGACATCAATTATATTAGCCACTGCTCATCCTGCTAAATTTTCAGATACAATTATGGAATCCATTGGCGAGAACCCAAAACATGAAGATCTCGAAAAATTAAAAGAACTAAATCCCGAAAAAGTCAGTTTGAGTGCAGAAACTTCTGTAATAAGAGATTATCTAGAGTCTAATATTCTAGTTTAATTTAATTTTTAAGTCTTAAGTTCTTGAACTATACAAAATAGTCTCCATCTATTTCTAACCAAGTTTTTATCAATTGTCACTTATCGTACAGAAATATGGAGGGACTTCAGTTGGAAGCACTGAAAGAATTCATAACGTCGCTAAAAGAATTCTTGAGACTCAAAGAGCCGGGAGTCAAGTCGTTGCTGTGGTATCAGCAATGGCTGGAGTAACGAACAAGCTCATTGAGATGGCTAATGAAGTATCCGCCGATAATGAACCCACAGAACGTGAAATGGACGTTCTTTTATCAACTGGAGAACAAACCACCATAGCCCTAACCTCAATGGCTATTAATGCAATCGGAGGGAAAGCAATCTCTCTGACCGGCGCTCAAGCAGGCATCTTCACCGATGGAGAGCATACAAGGGCAAGAATATCTAATATTTCTCCAGATGAAGTTCATAGACTTCTAGATGAAGATCATATTGTCATACTCGCAGGATTCCAGGGAAGTAGTCCTGATGGACGAATCACGACACTTGGAAGAGGAGGATCCGATCTTACCGCAATTGCAATGGCGGCCGCTATTGATGCCGACCTTTGCCAAATACTTACTGACGTGGATGGTGTATACACTTGTGATCCAAGGGTTGTAAAAAACGCCAAAAAAATTAATGAAATTTCGTACGATGAAATGTTAGAAATGGCTTCCTCGGGCTCCAAAGTTATGCAATCAAGGTCCGTAGAGTTTGCCAAAAAATTCTGTGTAAAATTTGAAGTTAAAAGCAGTCTAAACAATAACCCAGGAACTATCGTGACAGAAGAACATCCAAATATGGAATCAGTCGTTGTACGCGGAATAAGCATTGAAAAAGAACAAGCAAAAGTAACCATCGAAAATGTCTCTGATGAGCCAGGTGTCGCTGCAAAAATATTTCAAGCTATTTCAGAATCAGGAGTTATAATCGATATGATTGTACAAAACGTATCTAAAACCAATCATACTGACATATCTTTCACACTTCACAGATCCGATCTAAAAAAAGCCAAGCAAACAATCGAGGCCATTCTTAATGAAATTAGCGATACAGCCTCTATGGAAACAACGGATGGGATCGGTAAATTAAGCGTAGTGGGAATAGGAATGAGGTCTCATTCAGGTGTCGCTGCACAAATGTTTGAAGCTTTAGCCAACGGCAGTATCAATATTCAAATGATTTCTACTTCAGAAATAAAAACGGCCGTTATTATTCAAGAGGAAGATCTAGAAAAAGCAGCTAACATTGTACACGAAGCGTTTAATCTATAATGGATAAAATTTAATTTTAACAAAAATCAATCATTGATATCTAATTCAACAGCTTGGGGTAAAAGCATTTCAATTATTAGTTTCTCACTAATTGTCTGTTGCTGTTCAAGTTTTGCTAAAAAAAATAAGCCCTATTTACCGGAGCCTTCAAAAAAAGACACTGAAACCATATTAGGGATACAAATCTATCTTGATGAAAATAATTTTGGGCCTGGAAAAATTGACGGTCAAATGGGTCAATTTACAAGAAAGGCAGTAGCTCATTATAACTTTTCAAAGGGAATTAATTATAATAATTATTACGAAGTCATTCAAAGCTCCAAAGCCAATATTACAAAACTATTTACCACTTACACCATTGAAGATAAGGATTTCACTTATGTCGGTGAGGTTTCCTTGGAGCCTGAAGAACAATCAAAAATTGAGTATATGTATTATCGCTCAATTTTAGAATTTGTATCCGAGCGTTTTCATTCTGATGAAAATTTCCTAACAAAAATTAATCCAGAAGTTATATGGGACGAGTTGAAGGTCGGAACTGAAATAAAAGTTCCCAATGTGACCCCTTTTGAAATTGAAAAACTGGGCATTGACAAATCATTTAGAAAAGATCGTAAGCTGAGCAATCGATTGGTAATAGTAGACACTAACCAAAAATTAATAGCAATTTGGGAGAAGAAAAAAATATTAGCCACTTTTCCAATTACACCTGGCCAAGAAAAATTTATTCATCGAGGAAACTGGGTAATTCAAAATATGATAACTACGCCAACTTTTCGTTGGGACCAAAGTATGCTTGAAACAGGCAAACGAAGCAATNAAGCTTTTATGCTCCCGCCAGGACCNAACAGCCCAATAGGTATTTTTTGGGCAGGTCTNAGTAAAGCTGGAATTGGTCTTCACGGAACAGCAAGCCCACATACAATTGGCAGATCTAGAAGTGCTGGATGTGTGAGACTTGCCAACTGGGATGTAGTTAGACTTTCTGATCTGGTTAGACCTGGCGCTCAAGTTGAGATGCGTTGAAAATCATCCTCTCTTTCTCCAAGGTTGTGACTTATTTGAAACGGGCCTTCTTTGCTTTTGAGATAAGTTATCACTGTTCTTGGCAAACTGATACCAAAGAGCAGCCAANTCCTTGGTAAGAACAGGTTGAGTTTTGGATAGATCATTAANTTCCGTCCGGTCCTTATCCATATCATAAAGTTCCCATGGCCCTCCTCTAGCTGAAACAACTTTCCATTTCCCCTTNCGAATAGCCCTATTATTTCCAAANTGAAAATAAAGAAAATCATGACTCTCATCAGGTTGTTTTTTNANAGTAGAAACAAAGGATTTGCCCATTAATTTTGCCTTGCCTTCACCGGTATACTTGGTACCTGCTANTTCTAAACAAGTCGGCATAAAATCAACCAAATGACCAACACGATCTGAAATNGACCCTTTTTTGAGTTTGATGCCTTTAGGCCAATGAACGATCAAAGGGCTNCTNATTCCTCCNTCATGCTGGTTCTGCTTNTACCATCTAAAAGGAGTNTTACCAGCATGCGCCCACCCAGTATCNTAGGTCCAATAACTTTCTGGGTCCCATGGCATTTTTTCAGCACCCTGAGTTCTCTCGAAAGGACATGCTCCGTTATCAGAACAAAACATTAATATTGTATTATCAAAAATATTTTTTTCTTTAAGCTCTTTTACCAACCTTCCAATTCCTTGATCCATACGGTCAACCATTCCTGCATAGGCAGCCATTCTAAAATCCTCCCAATNTTTTTCTTTTTCACTAAGTGATTCCCATTGACGCACATTTTCTGGCGCTGGGCTAAGAGCCCAATCTTTTTGTATTAGCCCCATTTCAATTTGTCTTGAGTAACGTTGCTTGCGAAGTTCATCCCACCCTTGCCTATACTGCCCTCTGTACTTCATCACTTCTTCTTTGGGAGCATGTAGAGGATAATGAGGTGCATTATAGGCAAGGTATAAAAAGAATGGTTTTTTCTTTTCCTCTTTCAGAGCCTCATTAATAAAACGAATGGCATAATCCGTTTTGGCATCTGTGGTATAAAATCCACTCTTAGGGACTTCATACTTTTTCCCATTCAACCGAAAGGTTTGATCTCCAGTAAAAAAGTTAGTAGCTCCACTCAAGTGTCCGAAGTACTTTTCGAATCCCTTATCAGTNGGTTCTCTATCTAGATGCCATTTGCCAACCATAATNGTATTATATCCTGCNGGCCTTAAAACTTCGGCGATAGTNGGCCCAACGGATAATTTAGACGAACCTGCTTGCCCACAATACATTCCTGTTAANAGGTCAATTCTTGAAGAGTGACACTTAGCAGTATTATAAAATTGGGAAAACCTGACACCGTTTTTAGCCAAAGAATCCAAGACAGGAGTTTTTATCTCTCCCCCATAGCAACCTAGATCGGCATAACCCAAATCATCTGCCATGATGATTATTATGTTGGGTCTATTTTCAGCGTTACTTGAATTGAAAGTATAAGAAACAAGAAATAAAGATAATAATAAGTTAAGATACAGTTTCATTAGCTAGCCATTTATTAAAAAATTCCCAAAGATACTAAGATATATTTAATAAAATACGATTTTTAATTGATCCGTTTAATTGATTGGACAGAAGATATCCAAATGTCAGATATTCTTTGTCATAATTAATGATCAGTTTTAAAAGCCTCACTCGCCAAACAGAGATTGGAGCAAATTGCTATCTCCTAAAAATTGGAAATAAGCGAATACTCATCGATGCTGGCATGCACCCAAAGGAGGAAGGAAAAAAATCTTTACCAGATTTTTCTTGTATCTATGAGCACGATTTAGATGCGGCAATCTTGTCTCATGCTCATCTCGATCATTCTGGTTCTATGCCCATACTTCAAAGACACTATCCTGAAATGCCAGTGATGATGACAGAGGCCACCTCTGCTCTTTCTCAGGCACTACTTCATAACTCTGTGAATGTAATGACTTCCAAAAGGAACGAGCTTGGCTTAGATGAGTACCCTTTCTTTACTCACAGAGAAATTCATAAAATCAGCAAACGTTGGTACCACAGAAGAACAGAAAAAAAATTTGAACTAGATAATGACGGCGAAATTGAATGTACATTTTATGATGCAGGACATGTTCTAGGCGCAATAGGAGCATTAATTGGTTACAAAGGGAAAAATATATTTTATACGGGTGACGTTCACTTTGAAGATCAGAGTATTATTAAGGGAGCTAATTTTCCTACAAAAGATATTGATGTATTAATTTTAGAATGCACTCGTGGCTCTTCTCCAAGAGACCCTGAATACACTAGACGCTCTGAGGCCGAAAAACTCGGTCAATCAATTGAACAATGCTTAGAGAATGACGGCTCAGTAATGATACCATTATTCGCAATGGGCAAAACTCAGGAGACTATAACGATGTTGTATGATCTTCAAAAAGTAAAAAAACTTCGAAGGCTTTCATTTCTGATCGGTGGCCTAAGTATCAAAATGACGAAAATTTATGATAGGTTTTCCAATTCCGTAAGAAGAAATCACCTAGGAATGAAACTCATGCGAGAAAAAGGATTATTATCTACTCCAAATTCAAGAGGAGAAATACCACAAATTTCTAAAGGTAATGTTTATACATTATCTAGCGGGATGATGACCGAAAAAACATTATCTAACCGTTTAGCAAGACACTTTGTTACAGATCCAAGAAATTTAATAGCTAGCGTTGGTTACGCTGATCCAGAATCTCCTCTAGCCAGAGTACTTGAGGCCGAAAGGGGACAAAATGTTAAACTTGATTCCAATCATGACCCAGTTAAAAAAGAGTGCTCTGTCGCGAGCTTTGACTTTAGTGGGCACGCACCAAGACAAGCACTTCTAGAATACGTCGAACAAGTAAAACCAGGTAAAATCATTCTAGTGCACGGAGATCAAACTTCTATTGAATGGATGAAAAATAGTATCGAAAAAAGATTACCTGAAGCTGAAGTGCATATACCTAAACCTCAACAAGAAATAGAATTGTAATCTAAGGCAGAACTAACCTTCTGAATTTGTAACACGCTCCTCCATAGACTTTAGTCTAGATAGAATTTTGGGGATCTTTCGAGGATAAACCATTTCTTTACGCTTTTCCTCATGAGGACCCACTGGGAAACCAGAATAAAAGGCTGGTTTATTTGGTTCACCTCCCGGCAAACTCTTGGTTACTCCTGTTCTGGCAACAAGAACACTGTAAGGACCTATCTCAATGTGTCCCGCCACACCTACCTGTGCAGCCATGGTGACGAAATCACCAATTTCGCTACTTCCACCGATGGCGGTGTCGGCAACAACAATACAGTGTTTACCAATGACTACGTTGTGACCCACTTGGCATAAGTTGTCGATTTTAGTACCTTGACCAATTTGTGTCTTACCGAAACGACCTCGATCAATTGTACAATTGGCTCCTATTTCTACATCATCTTCAATAGTGACGTATCCAAAATGAATAATTTTCTGATGACACACACCATCGAATTCATACCCAAAACCATCAGATCCAATTACAGTTCCTCCATGGACTTGCACATTATTTCCTATTTGTGAGCGATCATAGACCACTACATTAGGAAACAGTGAACATTTTTTGCCAATTGAAATATTGTTCCCAATACGCACTCCAGCAGATAATTTTGTTCCATCCCCTATTTCTGTATCTGAACCTATAACAACGTAGGGCCCTACACTTACAGACTGAGGGTCCAATTTAACCCCTTTTCCAATTATAGCGGTTTCATGAATTCCCGTAACATGCGACTCATCATTCAAAGTATAGAGATGCTTAGCTATTTCATTAAAAGCAAGGGAGGGGCTTTTTACTTTGAGCAATGGAACATGTTTAATGGGCTCCTTAAATTCACTCGGAACAAGAACTGCTCCTGCTTTGGTTGACTTTAAGTCATTGAGATACCTTTCATGATGAAAAAAGGATAGCTCCTCCTGGTTGGCCTCGGCCAATGAAGCCAAACCATTTATGAAAAATTCATCACTAGGGGCATTAAGAATTTCAGCTCCTAACTTTGAAACTATTTGAGAAATACTAATCTGCACACCATGAAAATTCAAAATTAGGGGTTTATTTCAATCCATGCGATCAAGGCGCAGTAGCACCCTTGTTTAATTCTTTAATAAGTTCCTCACTAAAATCTACACCATCTTTGGAATGAAGAAGAAACGGAATACCTCTGGCACCCAATCCTGACTTATCAAAAACGACATCGTAGTTTTTCTTTTTAGCCATATCAGAAACTACGTCCTGAATCTCTTCGATGAGCGCTTTTCTCTTACGGTCAACTTCAGTAAGTAACATTCTTTGTCGTCTATCGGTGAGTTCTTTTTTTTCTCTTTCTAAAGCCCTAGCTTTGGATGCAACTTGCTGTGCCTCTTCGGTCTTTTTCTTTCTTAATGCTTCACCAATAGCGGGATCCTTAATTTCTTTGGCCATTTTCTGATAACTATCTAGTAGTTTTTTATAGTCGTTGTTTATGCTATCAAGCTCTTTTTTGGCCGCCTCTTTTTGTTCATTAACAACCTTATCTGCATCTTTGGTTTTGTAATACTCTGCAAACACTCTGTTCATATCTACGATACCGACTTTGAGACTTTGTGCTGAAGCAGAGCAAAGCACCAAGGCAAAACTGAGCAAAGCTACATATAGTTTAGGGAGAGATATAATCATAATCTTTAGGGCTTAGAACTTTTTAAATAGTGGTTGTAATTAATTAATCAAAATCTATCACAATGATCTCTTTTTCAAGAGAAATAGATAAACCACTGATTAGCCTTTATTATCGCTAAATTATCCTCAGTTTTAACGAAACTGATAGCCCATATTGAACTGAAAACGCGGTTTGTCTTCTACCCATTCCCCTGTATTAAGCGGCCAGGCAAGATCTAACCTGATCGGACCCATCGGCAAGAAAAGGTCTACACCTACNCCAAAGTCAGAAAGATATTCACCACCGAANTCCCATGAATTCTCNGAAAGGATACCCCCTTCATAAAAAACATGACCCCTAAATTTCGTNAGATTAATNAGTGGAAANCTATACTCAGCAGCGAAATAGGCCGCTGTTCTTCCTCCAAGAGGCTCGCCCTGCTCATCCCTTAATAATGCGCTACTTGCCTCGCGATACTCATACCCTCGAAGGCTACTAGCCCCACCAAGAAATTCACGTTCAAAAATTGGAATGTCTCCACTTCCGTCNACACTTCGATATCTACCACTTACACTTAGGATGGTATCAAATGGCAAAAGGAAATACTTGGAACCCGAAAATTGAACTCCATATGTTTCAACATCACCAACAGAAAAATCTGTACCAACAGATAATCGATGACCTCGTCTTGTTAGGTACTGACTGTCTCTAGTATCAAGCACATAATTGACAGAAAACAAAGCTCTGTTATAATCTCCTTCCTCTCTTTTAAGCGTATCACTCGAATCGCTATCGACATCAATTTCATACTTCTCCAGACTACTCTTAAAAGATAGTGAGGTATATTCACCAAGAGGTTTTCTTAAACTCATATATCCACCGGCAACGGTCTGATCATATTTATCTGATAGATAAAGCAGGTCTCTGTAATAGAGACCAGTACTGAAAGCGAGCTTTTTGTCGAATANCCAAGGCTGAGTGTAATCAAACTGAAAGTCTTTTCTTCTTCTTCCATACTGAANTCCCAATCTAACTTTTTCACCTGCTCCTCTATGAGGTTTACCAAAAAGTCTGAAGTTGGTTTGAACAATATCCATAAAACCAACCAAATTATCAATTGAACTAAATCCAGCGCCAAAATTTACAGTGCCGGTCGACTTTTCCCTGACCTGAATATTGATATCAGTATGGTCAGGAGTAGCGGAATCAGATGGAGAAATACTTACAGCATCAAAGAAACCCAAGCCCATTAATCGGTTCCGACTTACATCGAGTCGAGTTTCACTAAAAACATCTCCCGGTGCTATGGCAAGTTCACGACGTATAACTTTATCCAAAGTCTGATCATTTCCCGTAATATTTATGAGTTCAACGGTACTTTGAACACCCTCGGAGACAGAATATTCTATATCCACGGTAGTTTCACTAGCGCTATCGATGCTTGGGGTAACTCTCACGTTTGAGTATCCATTATCTGCATAGTATTTTCTGAGCCCTGAAAGATCTGTCTGTATTCCTTTCGATGAATATACCCTACCGTTCTTCATCTCCAAAAGAGGAAGAACATCAGAAACTGATATTGCCTTAATTCCGGATACACTAACTTTGTTAATCGTAAATTTCTTACCCTCAGCAACTTGAATGATTAGATTAACCTTCTCACCATCAGGTTCACGCTCAACATCCAAAACTCTNGCGTTCAGATATCCATTGTCTCTATAAAATTCTTCAATTCTAATGATATCCTCTTCCAATTCTGCGGAATCAATACCACGCTTTTTCTTGAAGGGGTTAAAGGAACGGCTCGCTTTAACCATCATTTGGCCAGATAAAACTTTATCAGAAAAAGACTCGTTACCATAAAATTTTATTTTTTTCAGACGCTCCACAGTNCCTTCATCAATAACAAAAGTTACTCGGGAAAAGCCAGGTCTTTGAGCGCCGTCAACTTTATAAGTTATACCAACATTGGAATATCCTTTTCTCTTGTAAGTATCTTCTAAACTAACCCGAGCCTTCTCNAGGGAGGAGTCATCAAATGAATCACCTATTTCAAGTTCTGTATCTTTTCGTAACTTGTTACTAGAAATTGAATTACCGATAAATGAAATTTCTCCTAGTGTAGATCTTGTTTGAACGAGATAAATAACTTTCAAACCATCACCCTTCGGCTCAGTAAGCACTCTAACACTCTCTACAAGTCCGCTAGAATATAAGTTCTTTATATCTTCCTCGACTATTTGAGGATCAAGCTCAGACCCAGCCTTGGTTCTAATCTGAGCCTTTATTGCCGATTGATCAACGGACTCAGCACCCATNTATTGAATTGAAACGTCAGTAATTTTCTCGGNAGGACTCGAAGAGAGACCAACAGAAAGAAATAGAGCCGTAAATATGGCAATGAAATTAAACCTAATTAGGGGTATCATTATGGTGGAGTTTTTTCCTTAGAAATGGGCGATTTTGATTATGATCGGGTAACGATTGTTGCTTCAAGACTTTATTTTATTACTCAATGAAGCTTAAATTTTATTTTTTTGTAATAATTTAATGATTGAATGAGCCGAGATGAGAATATTTTTTCTTCGTTAACTGTTTAAAATAAATATCTTATGAAAATTAACGAACCTCTCAAAGTTTTTATATCTAAAAGCAANTTTGGTAAAGTTTATAAAAAATGATTAATATTGATTAAATTTTGTTGGCTTCAAGTGTTATTCGCAGGAAAATCCATATAAATTGTGAAAGAGAACTACTATACAGAAGCAACGGAGGCTCCAACAAGTGACTTTGATATTTCTCTGCGCCCACCTGAATTATCTGATTTTTATGGTCAGTCAAAAGTTAAGGAACGAATTTCCTTAATGATTGAGGCGGCAAAAAAAAGAGAAGATGTATTGGCTCATATTTTATTATCTGGTCCTCCTGGGTTAGGCAAAACCACATTGGCCCATATCATCGCAGGGGCAACAGGCTCGCAACTGCATTCAACTAGTGGGCCTCAAATTGAAAAAGCNGGAGATCTTGCGGGAATTCTTACAAACTTAAAAAGAGGAGACGTTCTATTCATAGATGAAATCCACAGACTGCATCCAGCGATCGANGAATATCTTTATCCTGCTATGGAGGACTATCGCCTAGACATCATCATTGATCAGGGACCTAATGCTAGAACAATTGAACTAAGCTTGCCAAGATTTACTTTGGTCGGTGCAACCACGAGAGCTGGAATGCTTACCGCACCATTGCGATCAAGATTCACGATGACCAACCGCCTCGACTACTANAATGCAGATGAATTAACAAAAATCGTATCACGATCTTCTGGACTATTAGGAGTAGATATTGAAGAAGAGGGAGCGCTTGAAATTGCTTCAAGATCAAGAGGCACTCCAAGAGTCGCAAACTCACTACTAAGATGGGTACGAGATTTTGCACAAGTTCGAGCAGATGGAATTATTACAAAAGAGGTCGCTGATAACGCCCTGAAAATGATCGATATNGATGATGATGGATTGGATGAAATGGATAAGAGAATTCTCGAATCTATGATTTATAAATTTGATGGAGGGCCGGTAGGTCTCAGCTCCTTAGCTGTTGCTGTGGGAGAAGATGCATCAACCTTGGAAGAGGTATATGAACCTTACCTTGTAATGCAGGGAATGATTAGTCGAACCCCGAGAGGTAGAATCGCGATGAAAAGGTCATACGATAAGTTGGGAATTAAAGCTCCTACCAAAACTACTGACTCTGAAAGCGAACTTAATTTAGATTGATATTTTCTGTAAAGAGCCAGTCTTAATCGATTCTTCGATTGCCTCTATGGTTCTTAGAGAAATCACCGCATCTGTAAGATTTGATAAGGGGGCTTTTCCATTAACTAAACAGTCTTCAATAAAATAACGCACAGTATTTTGAATAGAATAGTGATATGCAGAATATGTATGAGAGTGAACAACTGCTTTTTGATTCTGTACCCAATCAGCATGGCTAAAACGTGTTGACCCTTTTGTACCTATAACTTTGATAGCAAAGNTCCAATTATCACTGGCATGGTCATCTGCGGCAAAACTTGCCTGAAAATGNGCCAANCCACCATTTTCTANCTCTAGNATGGACATTGCTAGATTCTCTTTTTNNACGCTGCCGTCGTTGATGGTTGAGGACATGGCCATTGCACTTTTTGGAGCTCCTCCTAAGAAACACGTAATGTATGAGTGATGAGTTAGGATTTGCCTAATAACACCAGGATATCTTTGGGCCACAGTTTCAGGATGATGAATGTTGTAGAGAATATAAATTGTAACAACGTCCCCTAACTTTCCGGAATCGATCAGCTCTTTAGTTCTTAAGATACTATCTTCATAAAGGTAATTATGAACTGGCACACAAAGTTTGCCTGCCTTGTCAGCAGCCTCGCGAATCTGTTGAATTTCATCTACACTTGATGAAACAGGTTTTTCAAGGAGAACATGCTTTCCTGAATTGAGTGCATTGATCGCGCAATTAAAGTGCTCCTCAAGGGGCGTTAATACAAANATTGCATCAATTAAAGGATCTTTCAGCATTGATTCAGCTGAATCATATGANANACAATTATAGTTNTCTGATTTTTGTTGAGCCTTTTGATTATCAATATCAAAGAGACCAACAAGTTGAGCCGAGGAACAATTTTTTATTCCCGATGCATGAAGGTCAGCAATATCCCCCGCCCCAAATAGACCAACTTTTATTTTCATGGGCTAACTGGCTTTCCAATTCCCATCTGAAATTCGTAATATTCAGGGTTTAAATCTGCAAAAGGTTCTTTAAGTTTTACAATTTCATCAGGACTNGCATGAATTTCAAGACGGATCAGATCGGATATATTCAATGCTTCACCAATAATTGAATTTACATTATCAGCGTGTGCAAGTAGCCCTGCAGCACCTTCNTAGGCTTCTCTACANTGAATAACATCCCCGGATTTTGTAAAATCATACCAAAGACAGCCTGATTCTNTGGACGTANCTGAGACAAACTTTTCACAAANTTCCAGAAACTCTTCCATCTTGCCAGGGTNAATTTTAAAATAGGGGTGAATACTAACTACGTTACTCATACAATATTTTTTGCACG
The DNA here is from genome assembly GCA_002684575.1 of Verrucomicrobiales bacterium. Classification (GTDB taxonomy): domain Bacteria; phylum Verrucomicrobiota; class Verrucomicrobiia; order Verrucomicrobiales; family DEV007; genus EC70. The sequence goes on along the minus strand of NYVP01000115.1, from coordinate 31,612 downwards.
ACTAAGGAAAATTGGTCAAGTAGAGGGTTTTTTTAAATTTCATTTATAATAATTAGAAAATTAAATTAATGAATACTCTTGAACATCGCTCATTGCGTATCATCATCATTAACATGCAGAAATATACGATCTTCACCCTTTTCTTTTTGCTTACCGTTCTCGTTTCAAGCGCTCGCAAACCAAATATCATTTTTGTTCTAGCAGATGATTTGGGGTACAACGAACTAGGATGTTATGGCCAAAAGTGGATCAAAACTCCACATATCGATAAACTAGCAGCAGACGGCATCAAATTTACTCAACATTATTCAGGCCAAGCTGTTTGCGCTCCATGCAGATGTATTTTGATGACAGGCAAACATTCAGGTCATGCCTATATAAGAGATAACGGCGACCCGAAAGATGGCTCAACAAAGCAGTTCCCTTTTCCAGGTCAAAATCCAATACCTGACAGTGAGGTTACTATCGCCGAAATACTTAAGGAGAGAGGTTATCAAACAGCAGCTATAGGAAAATGGGGACTAGGTCACTTTGGCACGAGTGGTGACCCTAATAAACAAGGTTTTGATTTGTTCTTCGGCTACAATTGTCAACGGCATGCCCATAATCATTACCCAAAATTCTTGTGGAGAAATAGTGAAAAAATAGAGATGGCAGGAAATGAAAGGAAACTTGATGGCAAGATACATTCTCAAGATGAATTCACTAGAGAAGCTTTGTCATTTATTGAAAAAAACCAGAAAGATCCGTTCTTCTTGTATCTTCCCTATGCCATTCCTCATCTAAGCATACAAACCACTGACAAGTGGTTAAATATGTATAAAAAAATTATTCCAGAAGAAGAATACGTTCATCGTGGTTACCTGAAGCATCCATTTCCCAGAGCCGGCTACGCAGCTATGGTTACTCAAATGGATGATTCCGTTGGACAAATTGTTTCACTTGTCGACAAGCTTGGATTAAAGAAGAACACTCTCATAATATTTACATCAGACAACGGTCCCACCTTTAGACGACTTGGGGGCTCAGATTCGGATTTTTTCAAAAGTGCGGGAATCTTTAAAGGACTAAAAGGAAGCCTCTACGAAGGAGGCATACGCGTTCCTACGGTCGCCAAATGGCCAGGAAAGATTAACCCTGGAACCACATCCGATCATGTCAGTGCCTTTTGGGATTGGCTTCCAACACTAAGCGAAGTTGCCGGCGGCCAAACTCCAAAGAACATTGATGGCATTTCAATGCTTCCAGTAATGGAAGGAAAAGAACAAAAAAAACATAATTATCTTTATTGGGAATTCCCTTCATACGGTGTTCAACAGGCCGTCCGTATGGGAAATTGGAAAGGTATTAGACAAAAGATGTCAAAAGCTAAAAAATCAGCTGATCTTGTTACAGAACTCTATGATCTGAAAAATGATCCGGGCGAAAACAATAATCTTGCCAATAAGCATCCAGAGATAGTTAGAAAGATCGAATCTATTATGGTTGAAGCGCGCACACCCAGTAAACTTTTTCCCCTACTGCCAGAAGAGCGGCAATTAGCCCGAAAAGCAAAGTGATGGCAGCTTCATTAGCCAAAAGAACTTGGGTCGAAATAAATCCAAAAGCTCTATTTAACAATCTAGATCTCTGCAAACAAATTGCTCCTGATGCTGAAATTATGGCGGTAGTAAAGGCCGACGCCTATGGGCATGGTCTTATTGAAACTGTTAAAACTCTCGATGCAAAAATTGACGCTTTTGGGGTAGCTACCCTTAAAGAAGCTATGACCATATTACCTATAATAGAACGATGTAAAATGGTTATGATTCTCGGGGCGTTATTACCTGATGAGAGAGAAACAGCCATTAAGAACAATATTAATGTGACTGTTTCAAGCTTGCAAGAAGCTCAAGAATACAATGACCTAGGAAGAACTAACAATAAAGAGGTTAAGGTCCACCTCATTCTAGATACTGGAATGGGACGGCTAGGTTTTACAGAGAAAAACTTCTTAAGAGACTGTGAAGAAATAAGATCATTCAAGAATATTGATATTGTTGGAATGGCAACTCATTTTCCTTGCTCGGATCAAAATGATGAGTTCACAGATCATCAAATAGAAAGATTCAAATCATTATTAAAAAGTTCGAATATTGATCCAAAATGGATTCATCTTGCTAATAGCGCTGCTTCACTTCGAATAGGAAGTTCTGGAGGCACCATGATCCGTCCAGGTCTAATGATATATGGAATATCGCCAACCGAATTAAATGATCCTAGACTGCAACCAGCATTGGAATGGAAGGCTAGAATAAATCAAATAAGAATCTTAGAGGAAGGCTCTAGTATTAGTTATGGTCGAACGTTTGTTACAAAGAAAGAAACAAAGGTTGCTACGATCGCCGTTGGATACGGGGATGGATATCCAAGGTCATTATCAGGCCAGGGTGCTGAGGTAATAGTTAAGGGTAAAAGATGTGAAATCCTTGGAAGAGTCACTATGGATATGATTATGGTGGATGTTAGCTCTATAGATGAACCAATTGAAACAGGCGATGAGGTAATTTTAATCGGCAAGGACGGTGAAGAATCTATTAGTTCAACAGAATTAGCGAAAAAAGCAGGAACAATTCCCTGGGAAATCCTTACAGGCATTTCTCCGAGAGTAGTTAGAGTCATAAAGAATAATAGATAGAATCAAAATCTGTATTACAATAGTCTCTGAAACCAAAAAACTGTGCTCCAAATTATCTTTAACGAAATTAGTGCAGCTGAAATATCTAGCCTTAGCACGATCGATCAGCTGGAACTGTTAAATCAGTTCAAGGTCAGCCACGAAGATCTTGATCAAACTGGCGATGAAAAAGCATTTGGAACAATTGATAGGGATGGAGGAAAACTGTACAGATACAAATCAAAAGACTATAGAATATATTTCGAAATCAACGATAAAAATGTTGTAGTGCATAGGGTGCTTCATAAGAACACCCTTAAAGATTTCTTGTATAGATCCAACCTGCCACTTTCTGAAGACAAAGCATTGAGTGAATCCAAGAACTTTTGGAAGCTTATCGAGGAGGGTGAAAAAGCGCAAAAAGTATAATGCTAAATCGATTGAATTTTGAAAGATGAACCTAGCAGACATTATAGGTAATGAAGAAAGTCGTCTGGCTAGGTTTCCGGTAGCAAGAGAAAAAATTTTCTTATCTCATGCTGCAGTGACTGCACTACCCCATTGCGCCGCGCAAGCAATGGCGGACTATGCTTATTCAAGTTGCAAAGATCATCAAGAATTTCCTGAGTTTATGGAAACGATGAATGAAACGCGCCGCCTTTCAGCCAATTTAATTGGTGCTGAATTTTCGGAAATTGCCCTTTTAGGTCCAACTTCTCTAGGTTTAAGTCTTTTTGCTAAGGGTATTAGTTGGGAACCTAATGATGAAGTCATTTGCTATTTGGACGACTATCCAGCAAATGTTTATCCTTGGATGGAACTCGAGAGAGTTGGCGTCAAAATTAAATATTTAAAGCCCGAAAAACCTGGTGAAATCACTCCTGAACTTGTAAGATCACTCATCAGTGAAAAAACTCGACTAGTGGCATTGGCGAGTTGTAATTATCTTACAGGTTACCGTATTGATGTTGATGCTATAGGCAAAATGTTATCAACAAAGAATATTCTTTTTGCATTAGACGGCATTCAAACATGTGGAGCATTTCCCACCCCAGTGGAGCATGTGGACTTCATGAGTGCAGATGCCCATAAATGGCTTCTGGGACCCATGGCCATTGGTATTGTTTATGTAAAAAAGAAAAATTTTGACCTTTTACGGCCTACGCTCCTTGGTGCTTGGAATGTCCGGTCTCCAGATTACATCACTCAGGAGACAATATCTTTCCACAATACCGCTAGAAGATACGAACCCGGTGTACTGAACGCGTCTGGCATTGTCGGGCTTAAAGCAGTCTTGGAGATGATTCAAGAAATAGGATTAGAAACTATATCAGAAAGACTGCTTGTACTTAAATCAAACCTCGTCAGTCAATTGGAATCATTGGGATATGAAATTCATGGACCAAAGGATGGGATAAATGCTTCTTCGATCACAACCTTCAACCACGAAAAGCAAAAGGCATCAATTGTCTTCGAAAAACTCAACGAAGCTGGTATTGTCTCGTCTTGTCGAAAAAATCGTCAAGGTGAGGAATTTTTGCGATTTAGCCCTCATTTTTATAATACAGAGAGAGAAATTGACCAAGCAATGGGAGTTTTAGCTAAGCTAAGTCATTGAAGGGCTTGACTCGAGTTGATAAAAGTATGATTTAGTATAGAACTTTAATTATTTAAATTCAGAATTAGGCCAATGCCAGTTACAAGAAGAAATCGAAAATCTGAAGAGGAATCATCTCCGAGCCCAGAGATAGACTTAACAAAAATTAAGGATCTTATTAAACTCATGGAAGACCATGACCTCACGGCCTTCGAGCTAGAGGATTCAGGTTTCAAAGTTAGGTTAGAAAAAGGAGGTACTCCTGAACAGGTTATTGCTGCAGCTCCACCAGTTGCGGTAGAAGAAAAGGCGCCAGAAAAAATTGTTGCAGAAGAAACTGAAGAAATATCAGCCCCAATGGTTGGAACATTTTATAAATCTCCATCACCTGATGCTGATGCATTTGTTAAAGTTGGTGATGCAGTTGATGAAGGTACAGTCGTTTGCATCATTGAAGCTATGAAGGTCATGAATCAAATTAAGGCAGAAAAGTCAGGCGTCATCCAACGTATCCTTGTAGAAGACGCTAGTCCTGTTGAGTTTGGTCAAGGACTCTTTGTCATTGCATAATTAAATTGGTAAGCCAACAACCTATTAAATGTTCAAGAAGGTCCTAGTTGCAAATCGAGGAGAAATTGCGCTGCGAGTCATTCGAGCCTGTAGAGAACTAGGAATACGAAGCGTCGCTGTATACTCAGAAGCTGATGTAGATTCTATGCACGTACAACTCGCTGATGAAGCTATATGCATAGGTCCTGGACCAAGCGCCGAGAGCTACCTGAAGGCTAACAGAATCATAAGCGCCGCTGAAGTTGCTAATGTAGACGCCATTCATCCTGGTTACGGTTTTTTGTCAGAAAACCCAGAATTCGCTGAAATCTGCGAAAGTTGTAAAATAAAATTTATAGGCCCATCGGCAAAAGTTATTTCCATAATGGGCGATAAAAACGAAGCCAGAGCAACCGCAAAAAAATACAAGGTCCCTGTAACGCCAGGTACAGAAGGCACCGTAGATACCATTGCCGAAGCAAAGGAAGAAGCTGAAAAAATTGGATATCCAGTAATGATTAAGGCTTCAGCAGGTGGTGGTGGTAAAGGAATGAGGCCCTGTTTTAACGAGGCAAATTTAGAATCAAGCTTCCTAAATGCCAAGAATGAGGCTGAAAAAGCCTTCGGTAATGGAGATGTTTATATTGAAAAACTAATTCTTAATCCTCACCACATTGAATTTCAAGTGGTCGCTGACTCTCACGGTAATGTTGTCCACCTAGGAGAAAGAGACTGCTCACTTCAAAGACGCAATCAGAAAATTATTGAAGAAGCTCCTTCTCCCTTATTAAACAAAAATAAGAGACTAAGGAAAAAAATGGGAGACGCCTCAATTCGCCTAGTTAAAGAAATTGGATATGAAAATTGCGGAACAATTGAGTACTTAGTTGACGATAATGGAGATTTCTATTTCATGGAAATGAATACTAGGATCCAGGTTGAGCATCCCATTACTGAAGAAATCAATGGATGCGATTTAATCAAAGAGCAAATAAGAATAGCCGCCGGTGAAAAACTCAGTGAGCATGTGCAAAACAGCACCCCACGTCAGCACTCAATTGAATGCAGAATTAATGCTGAAGATCCATACAACAATTTTATGCCAAGCCCTGGTAAAATTGATTTCTGGTTTCAACCTGGCGGTAGAGGAGTAAGAGTTGATACTCACGTATATTCTGGATATCAAGTGCCACCTTATTACGACTCTATGATTGCTAAGCTTATTGTTACAGGTGCCACTCGAGAGATTGCTATTGATCGCACACAAAGAGCACTTAATGAGTTTCTAATTGAGGGAATCAAAACTACTATTCCTTTTCAAGATGCCATCATTAAGAATTCTGATTTTCGCAGTGGAAACTATAATATTGGATGGGTTGAAGAATTCCTGAACGATCTTAAGTAGTAGTGAATTTATATTCAATACTTGACCTTGGTTATGTGAATGAAAATCAAGTAGTTGATTGCGCTACATCAATCTGTAGAAGTGGTGTAGTAAAACTACAGTTAAGAGCGAAATCTATTGAACCAAAAAAAATTTTTAATTTGGCAAAAATGGTTAAGCCAATATGCAATGACTACAGCATTCCATTAATTATAAATGATTATCCTGAAATCGCTGCAAGCATAGGCGCAGATGGGGTCCACATTGGTCAAGAAGACGGAGAAATCAAAAAGGTGCGAGCAATAATTGGAGACAATAAGATTGTTGGAAGATCAACTCATAGTATTGAGCAGGTACGAGCAGCCATCAGTGAGGGTGCTGATTATATTGGGTTCGGTCCACTTTATGAAACTGGAACAAAACCTGGAAGACCTGCGATCGGCTTAAATGATATTGTTCAAGCAAATCAAGAATTTAATGGCAACGTCTACTGCATCGGAGGCATCAACGAAAAAACTATCACCGACGTAATAGATGCAGGAGCTAAAAGCGTGGTCATCGTTTCCGATCTCTTACAAAGCAATGATATCGAATCATATGTTTCTCGGATAAAAGAATCAGCAAAGAAAACAATAGAAAAAAATTCATGAAAGTAATTGTAGCAGGCACCGTTGCCATCGACGACATCAAGACTCCAAACGACGAAAGAAAAGGCTTAATGGGAGGGTCAGCTTCTTATGCAGCAATGGCTTCAAGCTTTTTCGCTCCAACAGAAATCGTGGGGATCATTGGCAAGGATTTCCCAAACGCTCATATCGAGACTCTTCAAAGTCGCGGAATATGTACTGAGGGAATCGAAAAAAGTGACGGAGATAGTTTTTATTGGTCTGGCGAATACCACGAAAATATGGATAACAGAACGACTCATGAAGTTGCTGTGAACGTACTTGAAGCGTACGAACCAAAGTTACCAAAAAAATATAGGGATACAGAAATTGTACTTTTGGCCAACATGAGGCCACGTAACCAGCTTGATGTTTTAGATCAATGTAGCGAGAAAAAATATGTTATTGCTGACACAATGGACATCTGGATTTCAACGGAACGAAATGAACTTTTGGAACTCATGACCAAAGTTGATCTTTTTGTTATAAACGAATCTGAGGCAAAACTTTTAACAGAGACAAAAAACTTGATAGTTGCGGGAAAAAAAATGATGGAACTCGGACCGAATAACGTCATCATCAAAACAGGTGAACATGGAGCCATGCTTTTTGGTAAGGGGGATGATGAATTTTTTAGAACTGGAGCCTATCCATTGGAAAGCGTTGAAGATCCGACTGGAGCTGGTGATTGCTTTGTAGGAGGTATTGCTGGATTTATAGCATCCATTGGGCAAAACAGCCCAAGTTTTAATGATCTTAAGGCATCCATTGCCAGAGGGACAGTAATGGCAAGTTTTAACTGCGAGTCCTTCAGTGTTGAAGCACTCGTAGAACTTGACGAAAACAAAATCTCTGATCGGTTAGAACAGTTTATTAATTATACTTCTTTTTAATTAATTTTTAGATCTCACTTCATGCCCTTTGGCATTTATCTTAATTGAGTAAAGTGAGGTACGTGCAGTTATAAAGAGAGTATCAAAATTCTCACCCCCAAAACAAACATTCGCCGGATGTTCTGGCACTTCAATCAAACCAATTTTATTGCCGTTTGAATCATAAACGTGTATGCCTCCACGAGATGTAGTATAAATTCTCCCCTCTGTATCCACACACATACCGTCACAGCGAATATCTATTTCAAATAAAGGATTACCTAAAAGTCCTTCTTTCACCACGTCGTATGCACGGATCTTTCCAATATTTCCGGAATCAGCGATATAAACTCTTTTTTCATCAGGCGAAAAAGCGATACCATTAGGCATGTCATAAGTTTTACAGATAACCTGAATTGAGCCATCTGTCTTTCTTCTGTATACCCACTTCCCTTCAATTTCCGCTTCTCTTCCCCTTAACCCATAACTTGGGTCAGTGAACCAAATTTCTCCATCACTTCTTATCGCGAGGTCATTGGGTGAATTGAATTTTTTTCCTCCAAAATTATCCGCAAGAATTTCTATCTCACCATTGGCCGTGGTTCTGATTAAGTTTCTACCTGCATGCTGACACGATAAAAGATTACCATTAAGGTCGAGTAGATTGCCGTTGGATTGCTTTACCTCTCTCCATTTTTTGACTCCTTTTGCCTCAGTCCATTCCATTTGTAAAGATTTGGGTATATCTGAAAAAATAAGCTTTTTATCATTTTTTATCCAGACAGGGCCTTCGGTAAACTTCATACCGGTTCCTAATTTCTTTATCTCCTGATCTTTAAATAAAATTGATGTAATATCTGCAAAAACAGCATTACCAAGAAAAATAAGGATTAAAATTGTTATTCTCTTCATTCCTATAGTTTGAACCAAAATATTTATAATTGGCAAGCCAACTCACTTGAGCAAATCAAACAATCGATCCATATTATAATATCCCCATCAAAGATTTCTCTCAAATGAAGACTATTAGGCTAATCGGTTTCACTCTTTTAACATTAAGCTCGACTTTGCTAGGCGAAAGATATCCATCTCCTCCTGGAGGATGGGACTATATTTACGATGGCAATGAAATAAATAATTCTCCAACCGAAGCACTAGATGGAACTTGGGATCATAATAATAGCTCTGACCATTGGGACGGCACTTCACCAGGCAATGGAAATCCTGGCGGAATCACTTCGGTACCTATCAGCGGTGAACCAAACAACAAAGCTGTCCAAATCATAGATGCCGTAAAATCATCAGGAACAAATAATAATCGACGACTAACCCACACTCATAATCTCGAAGAGCACGAAGGAACTCCAGCCAACTTTATGGACGATGGTGCCACTTTTGCATTTCGAATCCGCCTACCAGAATCTGCCACCGATTTAGATGATGCCCCTAATGGACTGAATCCTCACAGCGGAGCAAAAGGAATTATAAATTTCAGAGGCAGTGCAGGTAGAATTGGATTTGCATTAGGAGTTGCTGGAAAAGACTCTGCCTATGAAGAAGATGGCATGTTTATTAGTAATAATTCCAATACAATATTTAAAGCGTTGAACCCAAAAGATTGGAATGAATTTTGGGTTACCATTAGAAAGAATTCAGAAAATTCAGAACTATATGATCTGAAAATTTATATGAATGAAGGTACGATCCCTGATTTCGCTGAAACCATTTCTTTATCCAAAAGCAGTGACGAAATATATTCCTACATGTCGATGCAGCTTTCATCGACCTCAGATACAGGAGCCGTCGAGATTGATTACATATCTTATAAGGACGGTCTTTACTTGCCCAATAACTCAGATAATGACGAACTACCTGATACTTGGGAATTAACTTACTTTAAGGATCTTGGCCAAAACGAAAAGGATGACACAGATGGTGATGGCCTACCTAATGGCATAGAATTTACAACTGGGACTGATCCTACTGTAAAAGATACCGATGGGGACGGCTTATCTGACGGTGATGAAGTAAACATCACCGGCACTTATCCAAAAGACGAAGATACGGACGATGATGGTTTAATAGATGGAGAAGAAGTTGATCGTATACCTCCAACCGATCCAAAATTGGCAGACACTGATGGGGATGGCCTTACTGATCTAGATGAACTAGAAACATTTAAAACTGAACCCACTAAAGCGGATACCGATGAGGATGGTTTTAATGACAGTACGGAAATTAGCTCGGGATCCAATCCCAAAAACGCTGGCAGCGTACCGAGTTTTCCAACCTTGGATAACATTTTAATTAGTGAGTTCATGGCGAATAATAATGACAGTTTATTGGACTCGGATGAAGAGAGCTCTGATTGGATTGAACTTTGGAACCCTACAGATTCCGATATTTCATTGGCCAATCATTTCCTTACCGATAACGCCGCCAGTCCAAATAAGTGGGCCTTGCCAGAGATCATTTTAGGACCAAATCAATTTTTAGTAATATTTGCCTCTGGAAAAGATCGTACAGATCCCGAAAAAGAACTTCATACCGACTTTCAGCTCAGCTCATCCGAAGGATCTTATCTGGCCCTTACAAGAAAAGACGTCCAAAATGATTATCAAACTGTTTCCGCTCACGGATTATACCCGCGTCAGTTTGAGGATGTTTCTTTTGGAACCTACGGAGAAGATTCACCCTTATCGATAGGATTTTTTAAATCACCATCTCCTGGATCCTTAAATAACAAAGAGGCGGTTGATGGATTTGTGAAGGATACAACTTTCACGATTGATAGAGGCATTTACACTGAGCCATTCAAAACGACTATTACGACAGAGACCACGGGAGCAACAATCATATACACTTTAGACGGCACAATCCCATCAGAAAGAAATGGAATTAAAGTTGAGCCAAAAAACTTAGTCGCTCAACCAAGTGTTGAAATAGAAATAAACACTACTTCACAAATTAGAGCAATTGCGGTCAAAGATAATTACGAATCAACGAATGTTGACACTCATTCATATATCTTTCCTTCTGACGTTTTAAAACAATCAAGAAGCACGGTACCCCCGCATGTGAATTGGGGACATGCTGGTCCCGACTTTGAAATGGACCCTGAAATTGTTAACCATTCTTCGACGGAAGTAAGACCTGAGACTAAAGATTTTCTCAGAGTTCCAACAATATCACTTGCCATGGATTGGGATGAAATGTTTGGAAACAGCGGAATTTATATAAGAGGTGAAAGTGTAGAGAAATCAACATCCATTGAATATATAAATCCTGGTAGAAATCTGGACGATCCCAATTCAGAGAAAGGTTTTCAAATTGATGGAACGGTTCAAGTCGTTGGCGGATCTAGCACTGGTCGATGGAAATCAGATAAACTATCATTGAGACTTAAATTTGATGAAGATCTAAGATATCCAATTTATGGTAAAAACCGTGCAACACGATTTGACACCCTAGTTCTCGATCATCGGCTGAACAACGTATGGCATTATAATCGTGGTGAAAGTCAGCGCGCCAGAGCTCAATACACCCATGATCAGTTTCCTGCAGATTTACATACAGCAATGGGCGGACTTTCTCCTACCGGCCATCACGTTTTACTCTACATAAATGGAGTCTTGTGGGGAATTAGTGAAATACATGAACGACCCGATGATAATTTCGCAGCTCAATACTTAGGAGGTGACAATGATGACTACGATGCAATGAAGCATAGAACTTCAACCGTTGTTAATGGAAGTAATCAGAATTATCTAAACATGCTTTCTCTCTCTAGAAAAGATATGACAGATCAATCGAACTATGAAGAGGTCGCCAAACTGATTCATATTGATAATTTTATTGCTTACATGCTTGCCAATTATTACGTGGGAAATACCGATTGGGCGCACCAGAACTGGTATGCTACATACAACAGAGTAAGACCAGACGGTAAATGGTATTATCATAGTTGGGATCCAGAGCATTGCCTGGAAAGCACTAACCATGATTCTACAGGTCGTGATGATTCAGGCGGACCGACTGAAGTATTCCATAATTTGATTGCTAATCCTGAATTCAGACTTCGTTTTGCAGATGCTGTAAGAAAACACTTTTTTAATGAAGGAGTACTAACACCTGAGGAAACCGCTAAAACATACTTAAAGTTGGCAGATCCCATAGAATATGTTGTCAGGATAGAATCAGCAAGGTGGGGAGACAATGCAAGACGAACACCTTATACTAGACTGGACTGGGTTAGAACACGTGATCAATTACTTGGTAAGGCATCTGGCAGCTCCTATGATAATTATTTTCCTAGAAGAACTGAAATTGTTTTAAATCAATTCATTCGAAGAAAGTGGTATCCCAGTACGGATGCTCCAGATTTTTCTCAACACGGAGGACAAGTCCTATCAAATTATCAGTTAACAATTAATAGCAATAGCAATGGAACTATTTACTACACTGTAGATGGTTCTGACCCTCGCATCCCAGCATCTGCAGCAGTTGTCACTGATCATGTTCTTGTCCCAGAAGTTACTTCAAAAAGAGCTTTGATGCCTACTGATAATGCCAATCAAAACTCTTGGTTCTTGTCCAATTTCGACGATTCTTCATGGCCTTCGGGAACTAAAGGAAGTGGATATGATTCTGCCAATGGTCGCTATCAAAGCATCATCGACTCTTCTCTAAATTTCGGTGATCAAGCCAGCTCAAGTAAAGTAGAGACCATCTATATGCGTATTAAATTCGATGTAAGTGATCCATCTATATATGACACCCTATCATTAAAGGTCCGTTATGATGATGGCTTCGTCGCCTACATAAACGGAACTGAGGTTGCCAGAGATAGAGCTGGAGGTAGCCCTGGAAATCCCCTTGCTTTTAACGCCCAAGCGTCCTCAAGTCATACAGACTCACAGGCCGAAAACTTTAAATCATTTTTAATTTCCCAACACATTGACTTGTTAAAAGTGGGACCAAATGTTCTTGCAATTCAAGGTTTGAACGTGAGCGCAGGATCAAGTGATTTTTTGATAGATGCAGCACTAGATGCAACTGAAGGAATTGGTGGAGGTAATGGCGGTTTAGCTGAAACTGCGATCGTTTATGAACAACCCATTGTGCTTACAGAGCCTGAAACAATGATAAGGGCCAGAGTCTTCTCGGGTAATGAATGGTCTGCCCTCAATGAGGCAACTTTTTATACCGATACCGTTCCGGCAAGTTCTGAAAATCTAGTGATTTCCAAAGTTCATTACCGTCCAGCACCGGCCACTGAAGAAGAAATTCAAGCAGGACATAAGAACAGAAATGATTTTGAGTACATCGAACTTATGAATATTGGAGAAAAGAATATCAATCTTAGCGGGGTTGTTTTTGACAAGGGCGTTGACTTCAAATTCAATAATGGTATTTCAAAAATTATTCAGACAGGACAACGGGCATTATTAGTTGAAAATTCTGAAGCTTTTATTTTGCGTTATGGAGATGGTCTACCTCTGTTGGGCGAATTTGAAAGTAATTCAAATTTATCAAACGGTGGTGAAAGAATGTTATTATTGGACAATCAAGGTTCAGTTATTCGCGATTTTGAATATGATGATGACTCCCCTTGGCCCGAAGCAGCAGATGGTGACGGTTACGCCTTGATTTTAAGAAACCCACAATCTAATCCTGATCATAAATTACCGGAAAACTGGGAAGCAAGCTCTTCGATAGGCGGTGATCCTGGTGAAGTTGGCAGCAGTTTAAGCTTTGAAGATTGGCGAGTTACAAATTTCTCTGAATCGGAACTTAATAATTCATCTCTGTCAGGCCCAACTGGCAATCCTGATAATGATACATTGACAAACTTGGAGGAGTTTTTATCAGGCAGTAATCCTAAATTATTTAATTCTTCCGATACTCTCTTAAATATTCAAATTGAAGAAAGCAATAATGCTGAAAGACAACAAACCGCTATAATAAAAATCAGAATAAATAGCGACGCAAGAAGATCACTCAATTGGAAAATTCTAATGTCAGAAGATGGTGCCAATTGGTCAGACGCCTCGTCTAAAATTGAATACTTTAAAACTGATGAGCTAGAGAACCAAATTCTCATTTTAAACTACCGTATAAAAGACAATGTCCCAAATGAACGTCTTTTGTTTAAAGTCGAAACGAGTCTCTAGAAAATTTAGGCAATAATATCAAAGATGGGTTCTCCACTAGAAATCATCAGAGGCCTATCCTGAGTATCATAAATATGAAGTTTAGGGTCAATCCCTAGGAGATAATAAATAGTTGCGGTTAAATCTTCTGGAGTCACTGCATTTTCCTCTGGTTGTGAAGCATGCTTATCTGATTTACCGTAAACAAATCCTTTTTTAACACCTCCCCCAGCAAGTAAAACACTGTAGCACTGAGGCCAATGATCACGGCTAGCATTTTTATTGATTTTCGGTGTCCTGCCAAACTCACCCATCCAAATCACCAAAGTTTCGTCGAGCATCCCTCTTTGATCCAAATCTTCAATGAGAGTTGGTAGAGTTTGATCGGTTATAGGTAAATGATAAGCCTCGACAATAGGATACATTCTTGTGTTATCAAAGCCGTGCGTATCCCANCCCCCATCGGTTTTACTCCTCCCACCGATCACATTAGAAAAATAACATGTAGTAAATTTTACACCTGCCTCGGCTAGCCTTCGAGACAATAAACAGCCTTGTCCATAGGTTGTTCTCCCGTATTTTTCTCTCAACCATTGAGGCTCTTTTGAAACATCAAACGCATTTCTAACTTTTGATGAATTCAACATATCAATAGCATTTTTATAATAGTCATCCAAACCACGTGCTTTTTCTGAGAACTCAAGCATTCTAGATTGTTTGTCTATNATAGCCTGAAGCCCTCTCCGAGATTGAATTCTGTCTAGGCTAAGATTGTTAGGAAGACTTAGTTCGGGAAGATTAAAATTTTCTTTATTTGGGTCCTTAGGAATAAAAAGAGGATCAAATTTTTTGCCTAAAAAGCTGGCATGCTGACCGGGCGTTCTAGAGCCATCTGATATGACATGAGGATATGAGACGAAGGTTGGCATTCCTTTATCAGTATTGTCTGCAAACTTGCTTACAACAGAACCATAAGCCGGATACAAATCAGGAAGATCGCGCAATCTTTGGTCATCGCTCGGGGGAGCATGACCAGTTAAGGCGTAATAACCAGCAGAGTTATGATTTTTCATCTTGTGATGAACCGATCGCACTACAGTNCATTTATCCATCAACTTTGCCATTCGAGGTAAATGCTCACAGATTTCGATTTCTGGACAGGACGTTCTTATCTGTGAATGGGGAGATCTATACTCCTTCGGAGCATTTGGCTTCATATCAAGAATGTCTATTTGACTAGGACCTCCCCATTGAAAGAGAAAAATCACAGATTGTGCCTTCGCCATAACTCTTGATTTTGAATCACTAAGATCCTTTGCTCTAAGATAATTAGGCATACTCAAGCCAAGCATACTAGCACCTCCAAGTCTCAACAGACTTCTCCGGGAAATCGACGACTTCTTTAAGCTCTCACAGTGAAATTGTTTCATCTTCTCAACAAAANCTCTTTTGCATTTAACAGGCTCCATGCAACATCTTCAAGGGCAGAACGCCTATTGGATGACATGTTTAGGTAACTCAGAAAAGCTGACCATTCTTCATCAACTGGTGGTCGCGTAAGAATGGACCAATAAAGCTCATCAATGATTTCAAGGTCGTCCTTTCCATTCTTCAGAAGTTGGCCAATTTTATTTTCTTGATGAGAAAGAATTGTGTTGAGTGTTTTACCCGCAGTTAGCTCAAAAACCTGCGCGAGTGTCGTTTCGTTACTTCTTTCTGCATCAGAATTAGTCAACCTTGCGGGCTTGCCGAAGATTTTGAGAAACTTATCATTTTCATGTGGGTTTTTGGATAAATGAACAGAATCAACACCTGGCATTGTAATCGCGTACTTGCTTTTTAATGAATCTGAGAACTCACCCTCAATCGACATTGATTTATGAGCAGCATCAATGATTACCTCTGCGGGATAACGCATGACTTTAGCCCTGGCAAACGTCAAGTCTGTGCCAATATTTAAAACCAATCCAGGGTCCGATGATAGCTGGTAGGTTATAGAATTTGTAATGAGTCTTATTAAATGTTTTTGGTCGAAGCCACTTTCAATTAACTCCTTGGAAAGAAAATGCAAAAGCTCAGGATTTGAGGCCGGATTCGTTTCACGCACATCATCAATAGGATCAACAAGCGGCTGACCTACTAGATTAGACCATATTCGATTGGCTTGAACTTTAGCAAATCTCGGATGAGAAGTAATCCAATCGGCCACCTCTTCAAGTCTGTTATCAAATGACTTAATAGGTCCTGATGATGGATCCAAGAATCCAGGTTCAGGAGGTTTTTTGGTTCTTGGGTCTTTAAGAAATTTATTTTGAAATTTATCTGCTGAAACCAACTTTATGACCTGTTCACCAACAAATCTGTGTTTATCGAAACCGTCTTTTCTTTTATTCTCAATAATCTCATAATCGATAGCATCAAATATAGCCGCAAAGCGGTAATAATCGTCTTGCCGAACATTTTCAAATGGATGGTCATGGCACTTCGCACAATTAATTCTAGTACCAATAAAAACTTGAGCAACCGCCTCGGCCCGATTTACNGGAGCTCTTAAGGCACGATAAAAATTTGCNGGTGGATTGTTATACGTACTTCCNGTTGCACAGAGAATGTCTTTGGTGAATTGATCTAATGGCTTTCCACTGCCAATCATTTCTTTTAACCATCCATATATTTTTTCTACCCCTTTTGAATCAAGGGTCTTCTCTTCAACGCGCAGTAAATCCGCCCATTTGAGAGCCCAGAAGCTCGCGTACTCTTCTGATTTTAAAAGTTCTTCTATTAGTATTGATCGTTTGTCTTTTCTTTTATCAGATAAAAAAGAGCGGGCTGTGTCTGAAGATGGTAGCGAACCGGTAATATCCAAACTCACGCGCCTCAAAAAAGTAAGATCGTCAGAAACAGCAGAGGGATTTTGGTTAAATAATTTAAGCTTAGAAAAAACATAATGATCAATTTCATTTTTTGGAGAAGGACCCTTCCATTTATAATTGTCGTTGGCCTTGATCAATGCCGCGCGCATTGATGCACGTCCACCCATGTATCTTACAAAAACGGTCGTCTCGCCTGGTTGNCTAAACTCTAGTTCACCNCCAGCGCTAACTTCTGCACCTAGGTTAGCACTCTCATAAACTGCCCATTGTGAAACGTCTTTTTCTTCACCATTTGAAAATTTTGCTTTCACCTGAAGATTAATTTTTTTGTTTGGTGCCGAAAGAAGCACAGAGGAAGGGATGATTCTAATGGACTCCAATTGAGGAGCAGAATCGACATCATTCTTGGCCCCTAATTTTAGCCAATCATNAAGAATTCGATATTCTTCCGATTCAAGATCAAACCGNTTATCTCCTTCATGATTTTCGAGCAGCGTTGGCTTACGNAGTAANTTACTAACCTCTGGATTACTAGGATTGGCTCGTTTTTCGGAGGATAGAATATTTTTATGATCTAGAGTAGGATTCTCTCCCCAGAGGGATAGCTTAAACCCTCCTTTACCGTTTTGGTTCCCATGACAACCTCCACCATTGCATCCTGCCTTTGAGAGAACCGGCATAACATCACGCGTAAAACTCACCTCCCCTTTAACTATGGAGAGAAAGCCNAAAAAGGTGAATAATAAAANAATGGAAAAACTATAAATCAATACAACCTAAAATTGAACTAACTCTTCGAGAGTCTCAAGCATTATTGGTTCTTCTTGCCATGTAGACATGAGGGATTCCGGCTTCATCAAAAATTGGACCTTCAGACTTATAGCCTAAGTATTCATAAAAACTTTGCACAGCTAACTGAGAATGAAGAAATGTTTGATTCATTCCTAATGATTCAGAATGAAAAATCAGACTATTCATGATCTTAGCACCCACACCAGAACGACGCCATTTTTCAAGCACGGCAACTCTGCCAACTCGGCCCTCTAATGAAAGCCTTGCACAACCCACCGGATCTCCAGAGCAATTTTCGGCAAGAAAATGTNTGCATTGTGCATCCTTTCCATCCATAACAATTTCATGGCTAACCCCCTGTTCTAATGTGAAAACGTTATATCGAACACTTTGAATGAGAAAGGCATCATCAGCCCAGATAGCATCGCGTACTCGACAATCTAAATTCATAGAATGCTTAACTTGAAATAAAACCGAAGATTCATCAAGATTTGAATAAATCGATAGTCAGCATGATTCAATTTAGTAAAAATTATATCATATTATCATTTTTTCACCTCATGACTTTTACTCTGAGCGCAGGAAAGTTAATAATTAGTGATCGTGGGGCCGGCAGCATTAAAATAACTAACTTTGATGGAAGCTCATCCGAAGTTTTAATACCTTCTGCAGGGACAAACGTTAGAGGAATTGCAACCGATCTATCAATGGGCATCATTTTCTATGCAGACAATGGCTCCGATATTATCTACAAAACAAAAATTGATGGATCGGAGAGAACAGCCATCATTCAATCTGGGCTTGGATTCCCTGC
This sequence comes from Verrucomicrobiales bacterium, assembly GCA_002684575.1. GTDB lineage: Bacteria > Verrucomicrobiota > Verrucomicrobiia > Verrucomicrobiales > DEV007 > EC70. The sequence goes on along the minus strand of NYVP01000115.1, from coordinate 13,258 downwards.
CGATATCACAGTTGATAGATTCTCAAAAAAAATCTACTGGTGTGATAGAAATAATGATCGAATCGAATGCTCTGACTACAATGGAAACAACCGCCGGACCATAATAAATACTAATGATCCTTATTATCTAGATCTGGATCTGGTTAATAAGAAAATCTATTGGGGAGACTTCTCTGGAGGTAATATATTTAGAGTAAGCTTGGAAAATACTAATGCTATAGAACAAGTCGTATCTGGATTAATAAGAACTAGAGGAGTGAAAGTAGATCCTTATGGTGGGTTCTATTATTGGTGTGATAGAGAAAGCCATAAAGTACAAAGAAAACCAATTATTGGTGGACAGATTGAAGATTTATATACCGGACTGGACACCCCTCACGGNATGACATTGGACATTAGGTCTGGTAAAGTATATTGGGTTGATACAGGAACCAATTCGATTGGCGGCAAAGGTGCAAAAGCAGTCAGCAGAGGTGACATGGATGGGTCGGGACCACAGGAAATATTAGCCAGCATGAATCAGCCTTGGGATCTGACTCTTGATACTCGAGTTTCGAACTATGAACAATGGACTCAGAGAAGGTTTAACAAGCAATCCAATAATTCGATCAAAGGTTTTAATGCTGATCCTGATAAAGATAATAAAATCAATATATTAGAATATTTCTCAGGAACGAACCCTTTAAAATCTGACTCTCTCAACTTATTANGTATTAATAATAATGAACAAGGTGCTCGATTGACCTATCCCATTAATTCACAACCGGTCAGTGACATTATATTTGATATCGAATACTCATTTAATCTCGAGGAATGGACAAAACTTGAAAGTATCTCTCAAAAACCAAATATTTATCATAATTCTGGACCAGTCTTAATGCATCATGAAATTAGGACAGAAGAAATGCTGAATCGGAATNATTTTAGAATAAAAATCAAACCGAAGTAATGAACATTCGAAGGGCTACAAACAATGATAGCAATGAAATTATATCGCTTATTGCCTCAATATATAATGAGTATGGAGAAATTATGTATACAGAAGGTGCGGATAGAGATCTTTTAGATATCCGTGGAAATTATCACGCCAAAGGGGGAGATTTTATTGTCATGGTTAATGAGGTTGACGAAATAATAGGTAGCCATGCAACACTACCTATAAATACTAAAGATGGGGTTCTTACCTATCGAAGATTGTATTTAAAAAAGAATTACAGAGGAGANGGTACAGGAAAGAAATTGATGGATTGGGCTGTAAAATGGTCCATTGAAAATCAATTTAATCGAGTGGAATTTTGGTCAGATGTTCGTTTCAAAAGGGCTCATGATTTCTTTGAAAAGTACGGATTTGTGAAGTCGGGAGAAATTAGAGAAATGAATGATGGCGCACTTCCCTATTCGGAGTTTTTCTTTTATATGATGCTTCTTTAGACAGACCTTTTATTTGCAAGAAGTAAAACATAAACAATAGTTTCCAAGTGAAGATTAGGTCAGTTTTATTTTTGCTACTTGGATTAGGCNTCTTTTCTCATTTNTCAGCGGCTGGTCGTAACGCGGGTGATAGTTTGCCGAACATTGTTTTCTTTCTTGCTGACGATATAGGATGGGCAGATCCAGGTAGATACCATGAAAATTATTCTGGAAATAAGGCAGAAGTCCCTACCCCAAACCTTGATAAACTTTGTGATCAGGGAATGATGTTTCTTGATGCCCAACTCCCAGCTGCACTTTGCGCTCCTAACAGGTTTTCAATTATGACAGGTAATTATACTCAAAGGTCAAGGCCTTGGGGAACTTGGAACAGAACTGCGTCTTCAGCTTTCCATTNTGGTAATACCAGTAATGATAGAATTGATAATCCTCATGAAACTATTGGAACAGCTTTACAGAAGAAGGGATATAAAACTGCTTACTTTGGCAAAATGCACTTTGGAGGTGATTTCTTCGATGAGGATGGAAATATACTTAGAGATCAACCAAACGATCAACTCGGTCAGATTGATTTCACCAAACGTTTCCGTAATGGATTAATAGATCATGGTTTTGATTATACTTTTGTAACTCCAGATGGAATCCAAGGTCCTCTTTATGCTTATTTTGAAAACGATCAATACATACCCATTAGCACATTCGCTGATGATGTTGATGGAGTGGATGTTTCAGGTAATTCAGTGCTGAAAGAATTTACTAAGGGTGAAAGAGTCGGTAATGGTGAAATGATCCAAGTTGGATATGGGGACTCTGAATTTGATACGAGTGAGCACGGACCTATTCTTGCTCATTATGCTCAGCAATTTATGGAAGAACATGTAAACAATGATACAGACGCTCCTTTTTTATTATATTATGCCACACCCGCGATACATGTACCATTAACGCCTTCTGTCGAAGGCATTGAAGCTCTGGGACAGAGCCAGATAGGACCAAGAGCTGACTTCGTTTATGACCTTGATGCCCAACTTGGGCTGCTGTTAAAGAAGTTAAAAGAGTTAGGAATTGAAAATAACACTCTTGTAATTTTTACCAGCGATAACGGAGGTGCTGTCAGTGGTGGACAAGCTCAAATAGCGGCTGGTCAGGATCCTAACGGTCCATTACGTGGAAAAAAAATGTCAATATATGAGGGCGGGCACAGAGTTCCAATGATTTGGAAGTGGGGTGATGGAACCGGCAAGGGATCTGTTATTCCTCCTAACACCAAATGTGAACACCTTGTTTCGGTAATGGACTGGGTTGCAAGCGTTATCGATCTAGCGGGTGGAGAGATAGCTTATGATCAACATTATGATTCCATAAGTATACTTCCGCTTCTTTTCTCAGAAGAACCTGATGATTTACCTGCACCAAGAAATTTTCATTTCTATAGCATAGGTGATTATCGGGGAGTTAGAATGGATGATGATCAAGGAAAATGGTTTTATAAAAGAGTCAACGTTGATGGGGTACTGGAACTATACGAAATTATTAACGACCTGGAACAAACAACAAACCTTGTTGATGGTTATGCTTCAATTTCAGATATTCCAGATAACCACCCCCACAAAGAAAGAATTCAATTAATGGAGAATTGGTTTAATGCACACAAAGCAACAACCAGCCCAAGAACGGCAGAGGCATATGATTATAGCATTAAAAATGATGAGGAAAATGGCATGAGAATCATTAGCACCAACTTTACTGAATATACCGGAGACGCACAAAGAATAGATAACGGNGAAGCCTTTGGNATTNCAGATTTANAAAGCNTTACCGACGCTTGGATTAATCTTCACAAAATAGATCAAGTGGATAATTTAACGAACAANCTGAAAGAGAAAACAACTGTTAGNATNTCNCTGAAACACCCTAATAACTGGGGGACAGGAAATGCAGCTTTTAATAATACCCCATTGAGNGCTGGCATTGATGATTTTANAACNACGGTTCCAGAAACATCAGTNACTTTCTCTGGATTAAATGCAACTTTCCCAAAAGGATNCNCGGCNATCGTCTATNTAGGAGGTTACNTAAAAAACACAGGAGCCTCAATAACTGACGGTAANATCAAATATTATTATCAAACTTCATCGGCTCCAGTCGCTCCTGTAGATTTTATTCAAACGACAACAACNACTGACAACGGAGAAGGCTCAGCGCCAGAAGCACATTATGCTGTATTCGGCACAACCACATCACCTCTATTAAGCGACTCCGTTACATTCACAATAGAAACATTATACGGCGGTGGAACTTTTATTGGTGGGATCCAAATTACTGGTGAGTCGATTGCAGGCGGGCCACTCAAAACACCGATACCTGTGCCATTAGATGAACCAATGATTAAAATGAAGTACAATACTGAGTCCTTAAAAATCAGCAAACTCAACACTTCAGCCACTTACGAATTGCAAAAATCAAATCAACTCTTAGATGAATGGTCGACTCTTGAAATAATCGAATCTCCCGAGAAAAATGAAATTATTATTAATGATATCTTGTTGAATGATTCAGCTTTTTACAGAGTGTTATATCCTATAAAAGCTTTGAAAATGAGTCTCTCTGAATAACAAGAGAAGAATTTCAATTCTAGATATCCGCAAAGATGCATCATTTCATTTATATAACGGTCCTATTTACAATTTACTCTTTTCCGATTTCACATGCAGAAGATTGGCCTCAATATCTAGGCCCTTCGAGAAACACCGTTTGGAATGAGAAAGAGGTAGAATTAAATTTTGACAAACATTCCCCTAAACTTCTCTGGTCCAAACCAATAGGAGGAGGGTACTCAGGACCTTCGGTCTCAGATAATAAGGTGTTTGTAATGGACAGAGAAGCAGAACCATATAAACCAAAAAAGATTAAACCTGGAACTAATTTGAACTTTGTTAAAGCCAAGATTAAAGGAACAGAAAGAGTTCTCTGTTTGGATTCACGAACCGGTGAGATTAAATGGTCTCATAGTTATAAATCTGAATATAGCTCTGTTTTTATTTACGCCATAGGACCCAGAACAACACCACTTGTGCACGATGGTTTTGTTTTCACTCTAGGAGCTGAAGGCCAACTCAACACTTATAAAGCAGACACCGGAAAATTAATTTGGAGTAAAAATTTTATCAATGACTTTGGGATAGAAAATCCTGAATGGGGAACAGCCTGTCATCCCATCATACATAATACTACATTGATCTGCACTGTAGGAGGCAGTGGACAAACCTTGGTTGCCTTTGATTATAAAACAGGCAAAGAAGAATGGAGAAATATAGATTCAAAAAAATCCGGCTACGGAACTCCAGTCATTGAAACGATCAATGGCACCAAACAATTAATTGTCTGGAATGGGGAAACGATTAACGGGGTTAATCCTGATAATGGCAAATTGTACTGGTCAGTGGATTTTAAACCTGAATATGGAATGGCCATAGGAGCCCCTAGGGTATGGAACGACCTGGTATTCGTGATGGGATTCAACGGAAAATCAGGTGCCATCAAAATATCTAAAGACTCAAGATCTGCCTCACTTCTCTGGGGACTTGATAGAAGATTTGGTGTTGCAGGGACGTTTAATACCGCTCACCTCGATGATGGGTACATTTACTCAGGAGGGCAAAGAGGTCTTTTTAGATGTATTGACATCAATAATGGAAAAAGAATTTGGGAAACCNCAACCCCACTTTTAAAAGAGGATGGATCCGGTCGTGGAGCCTGGCCCAGCGCATTTACCGTATATCACAAGCCCACTAATCATACTGTAATTTTTAATGACCATGGAGAAATGATAAGCGCTAACCTAACTCCAAAGGGATATGAAGAAATCTCAAGAGTAAAGGTCATAGAACCGACTCATTATGTCGGAGGCAGAATGTTGGTTTGGTCGCATCCCGCCTTATCAAATGGAAAACTTTATTGTCGCAACGATAAAGAAATTCTATGCTATGATTTNAGAGGTCATAAAAAATAATGATATGAAACTAGTTATTTATCACGACGTAAAAAAAATTTTACTATTACTTGGAATCATTTGTTTACCATCACTCAATTCTCTCGCTTCTGAAAGTCAACCACATGTAACCGTTTATGGCACAGCAACTACTTCGGTGGCCATCGATGAAATGAACTGGAGAATAAGAATTAGTAATANAGAAGCAACGCTAGAAGAAGTCGCTAAAGTTCACAATTCGACGGTTCAAAGTGTCCTTAATTTTCTTATTGATAACAAACTACCTGAACATTGCATTCAATCATCAGGCATGGAGTTTGGAGAAAATTTTGTAACTTCAAAACNCAAAGGTAGAGTCAGATCAGGGTATCAAGCCTCTTCGAGTATTAAATTTAAGGTAACAGATTTATCAAAATATAAAGACCTTTGGAGTGGNATTTCACGCATGGATAATGTTTCCTTGAACGGAATAAGTTATGACAATTCCAAAAGAATTAAACATCGAAAAGATATAAGACAAAAAGCATTGTTAGCAGCAAAGGATAANGCTCAAAANCTNGCCGAAACATTAGACTCTAAAATAGGAAAACCACTTTTTATTGAAGAAGAAAGATTTGCTAACTCTAGCAACAATTTCTCTAATNTTTATGCTGANAGCCAACCGGCCATTGTTAATGATGGCTTCGCCCCAGGACAAATTCCAATCACTGTCCAGATTAAAGCCTCTTTCGAATTGATAAGCGAATAATTGAAGTTTGATNAAGANCGCATTCACCAATGGGGCTGGAACTAAAANGAACAACAATTTTAGCAATTGTTCTATTTATACTCGTATCTAATTTATTTTCATCTGATTCAAAAAAACCNNTATCTAAGACTGACAATCAGGCTATTGGAATCCTTGAAAATTACTGCATTGATTGCCACGATGAAGAAACTAGGAAGGGAAATTTTGATCTCTCTTATTTTATAGAAAATCATGAAGAAAATCTTCATTTAGTTTTCGAAAATCTAATCACTGGAAAAATGCCTCCAGTGAATAAACAAAGACCATCTCAAACAGAACAAGAAAAAATTCTTCATTGGCTTTCAAAAAAACAAAACAATNATTCAATCAATGACTATAGGAGAACCAGTCGACACGAATTCGTCTANTCGGTTAATGACCTACTAGGAGTNAGATTAGATCTTGCNGAAAATATTCCTGAAGATAGAGGNACTAATGACTTTGACTCCAACAGAAAAATTTTACTCACCAAAGAANCACTAGACTCTTACTTTTCGGCGGCAGATGAAATGCTTGATTTCGCGCTGCCCGAGAAGGGTTTTCCAAACGAAAAAATTTGGCTAACGAACAGCATAAAAGANAGTCATGATACCTATAGNATTTATACNCAAAATTATGAGGATGGNATTCTCTTTTCTTGGACCAGAGCAAATAATGGTAATAACTATTCTTTTTTCTATGATCACTTTGAGCCTCCAGTAAAAGGTTGGTACGAACTCACTTTTGACGCAAAAAAACTTGGTCAATTTGATGAAGANGTAAGTATCTTAGTTTACTCAGGTAAATATTATTTCGCAGATGACCGGCCCCAGCCTCAGCGTTTGCTTGGCGTTATTTCTTTAGCAAATAAAGAATTACAATCTCATACCATTCGAGCCTTTTTACACCCCGGGGAAAATGTCTCTGTTCATTGTTATTCGAAACACACCTTCCGTCAAAAAAAAGGACGTGACGGAGCTTTTATAAAACAGTTAAAAGTCAAAGGACCAGTNCTCGAAAAATGGCCTCCTAAATCNTACAATAAAATTCTGGATGGTATCNAAATTAGCTTTGAAGAAAAGAAGCATATTCAAGCGCCAATTTACCAAACCAGACTCAAAGCAATTGGAGGCAGTCTTTCTGTAAGCAGCGAGCAAATCGGAATGGAAAAAGAAAAAATGCAGGATGGATCAAATCGCACGTTTTGGCATTCGCGTTTCAGCCCGACAGTTGCTGAACCACCTCATTTCGTAATTATCCACAACAAAGAACATAAGGAGATTCATGGTTTATCATACTCAAAATGGACTGGCGGGAACGGTAACGGTCAAGTCAAAGCCTATTCAGTCTATCTATCTGATGATGAAANCAACTGGGGAAGGCCTGTCATTAATGGGAAGTTGGACACACTTAGGTCTTATGAGCAAAAAATTATCTTCCCTCAAAAAACCAATCGTTCATTTATTAAATTTGAAGTTACAGATGCCGTTTCACTGGATGGAAAATCAATCGCTTCGATTGGAAAACTAGACGTTATCACTTCNGTCAACGATCCGANCTTGAGGTCAAAGATATCAATTCTATCTAAATCCGAAAAAGACCTCAAAAGAGTTATTCGTAATTTTGCAGAATCTGCTTTTTCAACCGATCTCAGTGATGAGGACTTTTTACCATACTACAACGTTAGCCTTTTATCNTACCNGAATGAAGGACATTTCTTAAATGCNGTTAAAGCCGGTCTTAAGTCNATCATTTGTTCACACCGNTTTCTCCTAGCACCTGGAGAACATTCTAATANATATTATGAAANAGCATCTAAACTTTCCAGAATTCTTTGGTTATCAGTTCCAGACCAAGAACTTCTTGNCCTTGCAAGAAGTGCAAATTTAGAAACCGAGACGATTCGTCAACAGATCGACAGAATGCTTAAAGATGAAAAAAGCAAAAGGATGATTCATTCGTTTTGTTCTCAATGGCTCAATTTAAGGTCTTTTGACAAAGTCAGCCCCTCCCTAAAACTATACCCAGAATACAATGATATTCTTAATCATTATCTTCCCATTGAAACTGAAACGTTCATTAATCACTTAATTCAGGACAACCTAAATATTAATAACCTTATCCACTCTAATTTTGCTTTTTTAAACCAACGCCTAGCCCAGCACTACGATATAAAAGGGATCACAGGTCAAAAAATACGTAAAGTTTCACTTCCTGAAGATTCAGTGAGAGGCGGACTGATGACCATGGGAAGTATACTCAAGGTCACGGCTGATGGTTTTGATACTTCTCCAATACTACGAGGGGCATGGATCTCTAAAAATATTGTTGGAAATACTTTATCTCCCCCACCTGAAAATATAGTGGCCATAGAACCAGATCACAGCAATAACAGGAATTTAAAAGAACAGATAGAGGCCCATAAAAACAATAAAGCTTGTTACTCCTGTCACAAGTCTATTGATCCTTATGGTTTTGCGCTTGAGAATTTTGATGCCACAGGTAAATGGAGAACTCAATACAAAATCGAAAAACCTCACAGAGGAACTTTTCAGTTCACACTTGGAGGGTACTATAATTTATCTCAAAGAGTCGATTCCTCTGGCACAGCCGAGAACCAAAAGTTTGATAATATATCAGATCTCAAAAAAATTATTATTTCTGATCATAAAAGGATAGCCTATAGCTTCATTAAAAAATTCTTTGAATATGCTAATGGTTATCAACCGTCTCTCTCTGAACGTTTNGATCTTTTTGNATTNATACCTAACAATCCCAAGAATTGTAAGACAAAGGACTTGATTACTGAGGTATTGATGTATTCACTTAGGTAACGGTAAGGATGAAAAATTTGAATAGAAAAGAATTTTTAAAGCTTGGAACAGCTTTGCCAATTTCCTTGGGTCCATTGGGTCTCACGGCAGCAAGCAATAAGAAAGAGACTCCTAAAAGAATAATTTTCATCAATAATAGCCTAGGTTTCTATGAGCCTTATTTTTTCCCAAAAAAACAAGGGGACATAACGTCATCTGACTATCTCAAGAATTTCAGAGTTAAAAACAAATTAACGGTTTTTCAAAATTTATTTCATCCAGGCATGGAGACAAGTAACCATGACTCTGAAAAATCGTTTTTGACTGGAACCCCAAACCCCGAGTCATCGAACTTTGTTAATGGTATTTCCTTGGATCAAATATTGGCAAAGAAAATGGGGAAGCATACACGTTTTCCATTTCTTAATTTTAACATTTATGATCGCGGTTGGGGATGCTCTTGGAACGGCCAAGGTTCTGCAATTCCACCGATGCATGATGAAGGAAAGATCTTCGAAATGCTTTTTGAGGAAGAAGANCTTAAAACAAAAAGAAAACGAATTGCTCAAGATATTAATATCCTATCATCATTAAGAAGNGATTTAAAAAACCTCNAAAAAANGAATCCNTTTCATTCCAAATTNACNCACTANGAATTAATCATTAACGAATTAGAATCGCGTCTCGAGCGCGATAAATTTTGGATTAACACCAAAAAACCCAACGTCAAAAACTCCTTAACGGACGATAATAATTTCAAATTTTCTAACAAGATTAGAAATCTTTTTGAGCTAGCGAAATTAGCCTTTCAAACCGACTCTACCCGAGTAATTACATTCTCCATGGATTGGATCTATGGCGCTATCAAAGTGCCCGGAACGACAGGAGGATGGCATACACTATCTCATCACGGAGGACGAAAAGATGTCATAGAGAAATTAAGTCATATTGAGAAAGACACTCTCAAACACTTTGAACAGTTTTTATTCGAACTNGATCAAATTAAAGAAGGTCAAGGAACCTTACTTGATTATACGACTGTTGTAATGGGTAGTAATTTTGGAGACTCCTCTAATCACACATGCAATAATTTGCCCATTATTGTGGCAGGCGGAGGATACCAACACGAAAATCATAAAGTCTTGGATGGTTCAACTCCTTTATGTAACCTCTATCTAGAACTGCTTCACAAAAACAACATTGATATTGGTCAATTTGGTAGTAGNGAAAAAAATATGAACCTGCTTACGGTTTAATTNTTATATTTNGNTANTTATCTTTTAAAACACTTNCCCTCCANTGTTTAAGNTTNTTTTTTAANNTATTAACAATTTCACGATTNTTAGATGAAACATTATTTTCTTCAGAGAGATCTTTTTNTAGATCGTAGAGTTCNNTTTCNCCNGTTNCNAANTTTTCTATAAGCTTCCAATCTCCTTCACGAATNGCNCCACCGCTGAAGCCTCCCAAAAAATGAGGCTTACTCAAAGGGTAGTGCCAGAAAATTGTTCTTTTGATTATATGCTTTGCATTAATAAGGTTTGAAAGAATTGAAATACCATCCTTGCCATCAGTATTCCTTCCATCAATTGCATGAAGTATTGTAGGATAAAAGTCGGTATTGACTGTAGGCTGATGACTTAGAGATCCTGCCTTAATCTTAGTAGGCCATTGAACAATGAGCGGGACTCNTATTCCNCCTTCGTACAATTGACTCTTTCCTCCTCGAAGCGGATCATTCGAAGTAATGTTGGTTTCTCCGCCATTATCACTAGTGAAAATAAAAATTGTATTTTCTAACAATCCTAAGGACTCAAGTTCAGATCGAATTTTACCAATCCCCTCATCAATTCCCTCAATCATTGCCGCCAAATGAGGGTTGTGATCAACTGCCCAGTGATTTTGAGGATCTCCTTTACCTAATCCTGCATCTTCGCAAATATAACATCTTTCTCGTCCAGACTTTCCNGGAGGATGTTTTTTGNGATACTTTGCTACGAGATCAGGGCGTCCATTTAAAATAGTATGAGGGGCATAATGAGAAAGGTATAGAAAGAAAGGATTCTCTTTATTCCGCCTGATAAATTCAACGGCTTCTAGGTTGAGTCTGTCAGTCAAATTTTCCTCTTTTCCTAAACGATTATCTTTAAAATCTATCCACCTGATTGGTTGTGTTCTAAAAACATATGGCCATGTNTTTGCACCATTACCAACTGATTTTACTTCACTGCCGATATTCCAGTCAAAACCATGATNNNTGGGTCGACTTTCCTTTTTTGCTCCATGGTATTTATAACCTGATAGATGCCACTTACCGATCATACCCGTCTTATGTCCTAATTTCTGAAGCGCTTCGGGTAGAGTTATTAAATCATGAGAAAGATGCTCATCAGAGTCCGGTCTTAAATAATCTGTGATTCCAAGTCTTGCTGGATAATACCCTGTTAGAAGAGCCGCCCTGTATGGAGAACAGACNGCAGCCGCAGCATAGGCCTTAGTAAACCTCATTCCTTCTTTTGCCATTCGATCAAGATTAGGAGTCTCATGAAAAGTATTACCATAACAACCAAGTTCACTCCAACCAAGGTCGTCTGCGAGAACAAAAATTATGTTAGGTTTTTCAGCAGCAAAGGAATTCTGAATTNAAATAATTAAGATTATAACACTCAACAACTGAATAACTGGCCTCATGATTAGAACCTTTATTTAACTGGATTGAGCTTCGCTGCTTTTTTTGGCATCAAGTCAATTGCTTCTTGGAGAAGTTTTCTATCAATTTCAGCAGTAGTACCAACTCCTGACTTGATCGGATTTTCCTCCATTCGATCACTAAGTGCGTAAAGAGTTCCATCCCTATATAATTTGTGACGCTGGTTCTGCGCCCATACAATTTCAAGACCATTCACACCTTGGCCATGTTTTTCTGCGGCAGGCTTAAATTTTGGGTAGTAGTACTGAAAAATATATTTCCTTGGATTACCTTGCTTGCCCTTGCACTGAGGCCAGAAACTTCGCCCATCCAATTTNACCTTTGGTAACTTAGCATTTGTGATGTCAGCGATAGTGGGCAGAAAATCAGAAAAATCGACTAAATCATTAACAACTATTCCCTCAGGGACAGTCCCCGGACAGTTTACAATTAATGGCGCATGAGTGCCTCCATCCGTTGCTAATGCCTTTTCTCCAGAGCGTTTCTCTTTTCCATAAGGATAGGTAAGTGATCGATGAGTGCCATTGTCAGTTGTATAAATAATGACTGTCTTCTCCCTCAACTTATTTTTTTCTAAGGCATCCACAATTTTACCAACGCACTTGTCTGCATACAGGGTCATATCACGAAAATAATTTAAGCTTTTTGATTCAGACCTTTGACCATTGGAATTACTGTCAGGTGTCGCTACAAAGGGAGAATGCACCAACAACATTGGGTAGTAAGCAAAAAANGGTTCTGACTTATTTTTTGAAATAAAATCAATTAGATAGTCGGTTAGAATATCCGGACCGTAATCCTCTTTTGTCGTCTCCATTGTTTCTCCATCTCTCACCAAACTTGGATGCCAAAATCGNGATCGAGTAGTGCCCGGATAATTCCATAAACAATAATTATCAATATCCAGATTCTGGCGCTCTCGTACCCCTGTCGCCATTATGCAATTGCCACTTTCCTGCAACTGCTGTCGCATAGCCCGCATCTTTCATCATGTGAGCAAAAGTAATCTCATCCTTATCTAGTGTTCCAAATTGAACGTAATTTCGAATACCGTCTCGTCCGGTCATAATTTTGACACGACTTGAAGTACATACTGGCTCAGAGTAACAATGATTAAACATAGCACCAGTTTTAGCCAAGGCATCGAGACGAGGAGTAGAGAAAAATTTACTTCCATAGCATCCATAATTATCAACAGCCGAGTCATCAGCCATTATGAGAATTACGTTAAGCTTGTCATCAGCAAAAGAGAGTGGTGCTAAAAGAAAGAGATTAAAAAATATACGTAAAGCTAATGTCTTCATTTTGAGTCGATAAGATTTTTAAGCTCTCTCTCCATTTCGGAAACATCAAATTCACGAGGGCCTCTACCACCCTTGTAGGCAATTCGACCATCTTTACCTATGATGTACATACGATCAGGCATGGCATCAAAGGCACGTGAAACAGTGTCTTTAATGTCATCCACCAATAAAGGAACTGAGAGGTTTAGCCCAGCCTGACAAGATTGCGCAACCTCTTCACGCTCAGAAAATGTCTTAGGCTGT
>NYVP01000114.1 GCA_002684575.1 Verrucomicrobiales bacterium | reverse complement strand
CTGGCGTGCGAAGTATGATCGGCGGCTTTTTAAAGTCTGGCACTGTGGCGCTCGCGAATGTCCCACACCACGACGACGACCACTACTTTGCTGATGACCCAAGCGGTAATGAGCTTGTTGACTTCAATACGTTCAAGGAGATCATGATAGCAGATCCCGACACAGGTAAAAAGCTCCGCAAGTCCTGCCAGGAACAGCTGAGGCAAGGCAACAACATGAAGAACATGACCTCCCCCGATTGCGTAACCTGCTACCATTGCAATGACGGGGATGGGTAGTGATCTAATACGCTTTTGGACTTCAAGAATGTTAAGTCTTGGAACCCCATCATCACCAACATAACCAGCGTCACCTCTTACTTTCTGATCACCACCAGAACAAAATGCCTTTTCTCCAGCACCTGTTAGAATGAGTATTCCTATATCTGAATTGTTATGAACGATATCCAATGCCTCGAGCATTTCATTAACAGTTTTTGGGCGAAATGCATTTCTTACCTCAGGCCGATTGATAGTAAGTTTGGCGATACCATCATCTGTACTCTCAAGAAGAATGTCCTCAAATTGGTTAAGTTGTGTCCACATAAGTAATTCTAAAAATTTTTTATTTAATGAAACTGTTAATTGCTTTAGTTGTAAGTGCCGGATTGTCCCATGGAACTCTGTGACCTGTAGATTTAAATTTTATTAAATCGCAATTAGGTAATATTTTACACGCTCGACCTGCAATTTCTAGAAATTTCAGATCTAATTCACCGACAATCCATAATACTGGTATACGAATTTCACCTAGATAAGGTTCCAGAAATTTTTGATGTCCAAGGGACCAGTTTTGAAAAGATAAGGCTATGTTAGCCCTTTGATGATAGAGGGAATAATTTCTATCAATAAGATGAGAATTTTTGAAAATGGATTGCTTTTCCCATTTGCTAATAAACGTATCCCATTTGTTTATTGCATTTGATGCCCAATCATTATCTTTTTTGATTCTGACTTTTTGTTCTTTCTCGCTAACTAAACCAGTGTGAGCAGATATAATTATAGCTCTTTTCCAATTGGAATTATCCTCCAATAAACAATGAAGCGCTATTCTGCCACCCATTGAATAACCAATTAATGTTTGAGCATCAGAATTGAGAGCATTAATTATGCGGGCCGATCTTTTAAGGTCGTAATTAACATATTTATATAAATTTGGAGCAAATCCATTTTTGTTTGGAATTNAGTTTATGAAATTAGCCCAATCCTTATGATGTCCTACGGCTCCATGTAAAAAACAATTCATTGATGCTTGAATTCGTCCCAAAATTTATGGGTTTCATTATCATTAGGGGTAATTTCGATAACAGATCGATCCGAATTTAAATCATTTAGGTCAGAAATTTTATGAAATATTGAGTAATCTAATTTCCACATATTAGCCCAACTTGAAAAGTCTAATGCATGTGAGTTTTTGATTGTACTCATTATGACTTCGGGGGTGTCTTNTAAAGATTGGACATGATCGAAAATCTTTCCACCTCCATTATTAATGACAAAAATATGTACATTCGTCTTATTAATCTGCTCTAAAAACCATAATGAATTTAAGTCATAAAGTGTCGTCAAGTCACCAAATATTCCGCATGATGATTTGTAATCTTTTGAGATTCCAAGAAATGTTGAAATATTTCCATCAATTCCATTGACGCCTCGNTTTGCNTAAAANTCATTNCCTTTGTCGGATTNAGTCGCTGCAATTTGCCATTCCCTGATTGGNAGGCTATTCCCCAAAAAAACCATNGAGTTATTTGGTATTATCTCNGAAATTTTTCTTATAAAAGATGGCTCACTGTTTGGATATCTTTTTAATAAATCATCAATTCTATCTGACTCATTGGAGGGAGTGCTANTGCTAGTGCGTTTATTTACCTTTACTTCATTCCAATTAACAGAAGTGATTACATTAGATGATCTAGATAATCCTGGTAAATTATTCGGTGTAACTGATAAAACTTTAATCTCTTGATTGTCTTCTAAGTCTCTCCAATAGCGGCAACTCGGAATGCCTCCAATTCTTAAAATTCGCTCTGCTTTTATCTCTGAAGACTGAATGGATGAAATTTTTTCTCTTAATCCTGATACAGATTCTGCGTAGGTTGGGCAATTTGATCGTTCTATGAATCTTAACACTTGATCTCTNAATTCAATATTGAGTGTGCCAACAATTATATTTATTGTTTCATCAGTATCAAAAAACTCTTCTAACAATTTATTGTTGGAGGAGTTTTCATCAATTATTGGAATTGAATTTTTCGAAGGCTTTAGAGTATCCAAATTGAGTGATTTGAGATTAGGTTCTTCTAAATGAACATTAATATGTAGAGGTTGATTGTATTTCCATTTATAGAAATCAGTCTCAGCATATTGTCCAAATATATCTATTTGATTGATTGATTGTGGTGCTCCTGAATTTTGATATCTGATTGGTCTGTCTGCAGTTAATAATATTAACGGTGCTGATTGATAGTAGGCTTCGATACACGCTGGTAAAAGCTCCGCAACAGCCGTTCCTGAGGTGGTTAACATTACAACAGGCTTATGTGTAGATATTGCCCTGCCTAATGCAAAAAAGGAGGCAGATCTCTCATCCGGATGAGAATAATAATCNATATTGTTAATATTGAGAATAGAATAAATGAGCTCAGCATTTCTTGCNCCAGTCGATATTACAAATTCTGATGCACCAAGTGATAGACACTGTGAGATTGCGTCTAACGAATTAGTATATTGTATATTTTTATTCACACTCAAAGATCAAATTCATTTTTGACCCAGTGACGTTTTAATGCAAGTTCATCCCACTCATTCTCAAGAATNCTATTTTCAGTAATTCCACATCCAGTAGGCAGTGAAATACTTGAGTTATCGAAGAATAATCCTCTAATCATTATAAAAGAAAAAAATGATTGGTTAAGTTTTACTCCAAACGGAGCGGCAAACATTTCAGGGGTTGATGAGCTTTTACGCAAAGATTTTAATTGTGAAAAGTTGGATTTATTTCTTGGAACCGTTCCTATTGCAGGCGTCGGATGAATTTGTTTTAAAACCTCTGATATTGATAATTTTTGTTTTAATTTAATTTTAATGTCGGTTAAAAAATGAACAATCCCTCCGAGGTTGTGTGTTCTTTTCTCCGATTCAGAAATTGCCCCATATTTTCCTAATCTTCTTCGAAGAGAATCAACAACGATTTGATGTTCAATTTCCTCTTTTTCATCTAAAATAAAATTTTCTAGATTCGATTCAGANGATGTTCCTGCNAGAGCCATGGTTCGAATGGTTTTTTCATCTAATTCAAATAGCAGCTCTGGCGATAAACCAACAAAGCCGCAGCTGCTATTTTGAAAGGCATATAGAAATGATGGGCCCTCATTTCGCGCGCCTTTAATAATCAAAGATCTCATTAATGATTCCCGATCATCTGTAAAAGCGGTGCTAGAAACCACAGGAACCGTTTTTTTTAGAACTCCTCCTTTTATTGATTTCTGTATATCATTGAATTGAACTTCAAAAGATTTTACTGACGGATCTTTCCAGTTTAGTTTTTCAATAGAATTACTCTGAAAATCTAATAATTCGTTCCTATCTAATAACTTCCAAGAATCAGGAATTAACCAAGGAGTTTGATTAGTTAAATCATAATTGTTTAAGTAAAATGAAACACCTGATTGAGTAGGTTTGTCAGATGAAGTAAATGGACCTTCACCATAAACGAAATTGCCTTCAGAATTTCTAATTAGAGCATATTGTTGTGTGTTAAACACATGAAAAAAACGATAATAAATATTAAATGGATCTTAATTAGAAAGTTATCTAATACTCCCAGCGTGCACGAACGCCAAACATTTGAGGAATTCCAACAGTTCCAGCGCGAATGTCTGGGCTAATATTAACATAATATGTTTCGTCAGTTAAATTTCCTCCAAATATGCTGATCTCATAACCCGATTCGGAGCGATAGCCAAGTGTAGCGTTTAATAAAGTATAACCATTCTCAGAAATAGTTGGATCATTTTGATCGCTAAAATAAATTTCACCTTGATGAATTAATTCTAGTCTAGCAAATATCCCGGAATCATGTTTGAAATTTGCAGCAATTGAAGCGTCAAGCTCAGGAACAAATGGAGCCTTGTTACCTGAAAGATCTGATCCTGTAATAGGATCAATGTATTTAGTTAATTCAGTATTAGTACTTCCAAGAGAGCCCTCTAAAGTTATACCAGAAAATATTTCTGCACTCAGTTCGATTTCAGCTCCATATGATCTGGCCTCTTCTGCATTCAATATAGCATAGTCAGTTGCAACAAGTGATCGTTCAACCTGGTAATCATTAATATCGTTATGAAAAATTGCAATATTGGTTCTTAACTGATCATCAAGCCATCTTTTCTTTAATCCAATTTCTTTAGTCCATGACTTCTCCTCATTAAATAGTGCCAATTTTGGATCATCAATAAAAGCGCTATAACCACCTGACTTATATGCAATTCCTGAGTTTAAGTATATCAATGAACTGTCACTGAGTTCAACATCAATACCAGCTCGAGGACTGATAAACGAGAAATCTGTACTCTCATCAATTTTAGGAACAGGTCCAGAGAGACCAAATGCTGACCGACTAATTGATTTGTCGTATGTATCTCCTCTAAGACCAAGGTGAAAACCAAAATTCTCAACACCATTATAGGAAACTTGACCGAACAATCCATAACTTTCTTCTTTTAAAGTGTAGTCTGTAGTTGTTGTGACAGGAGCAAATCCTCCGCCGAATTCGGGAGGTAAAGGAATAAAGAAACTTCTGGATGTATACCCGTCCACCTCAATATCGTTATAGGCAGCTCCGGCAGACCAGTCCCACTTTGTACCTTCTTTTGAGGTCAATCGAAATTCTTGTCCTCTGGATTCTTGTGATTGAATGATGGTTGCCTCGCTTCCGGGATTAGGGCTAAAATCTAGATCAAAATAGTAAGGGTTAATTTCCCAATTTCTTCCGTATGTGACAGATAGAAAATCAAAAGCGTCTCCTGAATTTTTCACTCTTAGAGAAAGAGACTCTGACTCTTGAATTGTAGATCCGATAACATCTGAGTTCAGTGTGAATGGATCCTGTCCAAGAGGAGTAAGTCTATGAGCCCCATCATTGAAGTCGTCAAAGGATGCGGAAATTGATATTTCAAGGTCATCGTTGGGATTAAAATATAGTGAACCTCCATAGGATAGGTGATCTTGGAAGTCTGGAGATGTATTTAAAAATGGATTCATCAAAAAACCATCTCGTTCAAAATGGCTGATTCCAAGTCTGTATGAAATTGTATTACTCTCGTTGATGGGGCCCATCAAGGTTCCGGTTATTGATATTGCATCATATTCTGCAAGACTTGTTGTAATTGATGACTCCAGACGGTCACTAGGGCGCTTCGATTCAATGTTGATTACACCGCCATAGGAGTTTACTCCAAATAATGTGCTTTGTGCACCGCGTAAAATTTCTACTTTATCAGTTCCATAAAATGATGATGTGTGAGAAAAAACATTTCCAGATGGAACGTCATCCACGTATTGGACAACAGAAGGAGAGCTAAAGAAAGGGGTGTTTGTTAGTCCTCGAATGGAAACAACATCACCAAAGGAACCGATGCCAGTATCTGTTTTAGAGAAATTTGGAATGAGTTCAGATAAATGTCTATCATCGGCCCTATTTAACATTCTCAGATCATCTCCACTGAACGCAGTCGCACTCATTGGCCATGACAAATATTTACTAAGGTCACCATAAATATCTGTAGTATTCAATTCACCAGATTCCTGTGATCGTACAATGTTAGTGAAGAGTGATAGTGATAGTGATAGTAAGAATATAGAGAGGAGTTTCATTTTCGAATAAATTAAAGTGGGTAATTAGTATATGTCTATTGGTAGGATATCTAGTATAAATTAATATAATTTTATGTCTTCTTGTAATTTAATAGTAAATCATCAAAAATAATTACTTTGCCTGAATATGCGGTTCCCCAGATGGAAGCCTTGCCCTGTCCCGGTGTACCATCATGGGAAAATGTTATGACTGGTTCTTGTGGAGGTGATTCACCTTGATCCCATACCCAACCTTTAATGATGGATTTATCATCTTGGTAGTCGATTTGAAGCTTGATAATAGACCAGGATTCTGGATTCCACTTGAATGAAACTTTTTTAACGGGTTCTTCATTTTTTACTAACTCAACTATATTTTTAGAGGGTACGATCCTTAATCTAAAACCTGATATACCATGGAGACCAATCCCGAATCTTGGAAAGCTTCTCCTTTTTTTGAATCCTCTTACCCTAACTTGAAGTGTAGCAGAATTTTTGATTGATGGACCAAAAATCACAGCATTTTCGGTTAGGGGTTCCGAAGACATTTGAAGATATTTGCCACCCTTATCGTCTGCTTCAACTTTAAATACACCATCAATTTCCATCATATCTTCAGGAAATTTGTTTAGCTCATATGATTCAAAGTCATTTTTATAAATTCCATCAGCATTTGATAAACTGATTAGTGATATAAATATTAGTGATATTCTAATTAATTTCATTCTGCTCTGATTCCTTCTAGGAGTTTTCCTTTAATTGTTATTTGAGTTGCCAGGTAACAAAATACAAAACTGCCAATCACAATGGTTAAGGTCATTGTTAGTAAAAGGAATATAGGTACTTGTTGTGATGTAGATAATGATGACGGTGAAATAGTAATGATGGATGAAATTACTCCAATTATGAGGCCTATAGAAACCAAAAAAAGATGCTCATATAAAATAACTTTTTTTATCTTAGATCTATTGAAACCAATAGCCCTCATCACTGAAAGTTCGTTTCGTCTTTCTAAAACGCTTCTAGCTATAATTATACCTACACCAAGAGTCCCAACCAGAACTCCAAGCCCTCCTAAAACACTAAAAATCGATATGTATGTATTTTGAACATTTGAATATTCTTTAAGTCTAAGATTTGAATTAATTAAATCGAAACCTCTTAACTCTAATCCTCTAGTAAGATCTTCAGAAACTGTATTTCCATTTTTAGATTCTGAGTCGATAAGAAATGTATTATATCCACCAACGGTGGGGAACAATTCTACAAAATGATCTTCAGAAATGACCAAACTTCCCTGAAGAATTGAATTCTCGAGTAAACCGACAATTATAAGTGATTTTGGAGATCCACTACCATCAATGATTTCGATTGTGTCCCCAATTTTCTTTTTCATTGCCCACATCACTGATGCTTTATCACCAATGGCTGGAATTAATTGATCTGAGGTTTTATTAGCTAGAAGTTCCCAATTTGAGTCCGTTGAATTCGATGTGGTAAATCTAAATGAATTTCTCTTGGATAGATCTTCAGGGTTCAGTCCTAATATTCTTGGGTTATTTGCAAAACTTAGATTCTGACAGCTTGCCTCCTCAGAATTTAGCAATGTCCTTAGTGGATAAAATTTCAGTTCCTCTATTGAATAATCTTCAATTCCGAACTTATCTCTAATTTTGGGGCTATTAAGATTTTCATATACAGGTAGTGTGGATGTTGCGAAAAATTCAAAACCACCAGTGCCAGACTTATTGGAATCTGTTGGTTCGTCTCCTAGTCTGAAAGCATTTACAGATAACACTAAAAATATACCAAGGGATACTGTTGATACTACTGCGAGAGATCTGCTTGTTTTTCTTGATGCGTTTGTTGAACCAATTCTAAACAAATTCAGTTTCTTTATCTTGGCTCCATTTTTTAGGTATATGGAAAATAATAAAATGAAACCTAACATGATTAAAAAACCTGATCCGAAAAAGGCTCCGGCAAGTTTTTCTCCTTGAAGTGATTTACTAAGAAAAATTAGAGTTACCCCAAATGCGAAACAAGCTATCAACAATAAATATTTAACAATTGACGTTTTGGATGACATGTATGTTTCATTGATACCAACTGCTGAATTAAGTAGGTTTTTGGGTGACAATTTGGTGAGTTTATTTATTGCTATTCTCGCAACAAAATAGCTAAAGAAAACAATCATTACAAAACAGGTAACAAAAGATGATTTTTCATATCCATAAACAAAGTTAACCCCAACTGCCGCATCAGACCATATGTTGTCAAATCCTGCCAAGGCTAATTTAGTGTAGATGCTACCCCCAAAAAGACCGAACAAAGAACCTAATGTTAACGGAATAATGAACTCTAATATAAGTATGAGTCGGATTTTCTTAACCGTGAATCCAAATGACCTTAATGCACCAAGTTGAATGGATCTTGATTCAACGCCAAATGAGGAAAGAATAAAACATAACAGGAGTGAAGAAATTATAAGAAATCCACTTAATGAGGCAAACAAGGAACCAAAGTCTAATGAGTTTTCATATGAAGAGACAGCATTATGATAAACATCAATTTTACTCATCCCAACGTCAGTTAGTTTAATATTTGATCTTAATGATTCTAGGAATTGATCTTTAGAAAAATCGGCTTCATTCATCAAAATTGATGTACACATACCAAATCTATTGCCCCACAGCTTTTGAGCACTATCTAAATTCATAAAAACCTTTGGAGTTGAACGATATTTATCCCAGTATAATTCATCAACATCACGAATTTTTTTTGTGTCCAGTGGTATCCCGCTTTCCCAGCTAGCTAAAGATTTGGCAGTATCTAAACCTGGAAAATCGGGAACCCATTTTTTTGAAAGCGATTCATTGTCCTTGTCGATAAAGCCTGTTACTTTAAATGATAATACATCCTCAATATTCTCTTTCCCATCATCATCTAAACCGTCACCAATGATTTTGAATTCTCGTGAGTCGGTAACTCCATAGAAAGTTAGATTAACTTCATCGTTTAATTTAACATCTAGTCCACCATTATCGATGTTTTCAGCTAGCCAGCTATTTAAAACAATATCATTTTTTGTTGGAGGGTTTATGCCAAGTAATTCTGCACCCATATTCCCAATACCTGTGCCTACGGAGTATGGAACGCTTGTATCATTGAATATAATATCATTAATCAAATAAGAAATTATAGGTTCAGATTCAGAATGAATTCTTCTTACTGTATCCTCAACTTTTTTACTAATGAACACTCTTTCACTGATTAACTCTGTGAATCCTGTGTGTGTAGTTCGATAACTAAGCTCTAGGTCATTTAATTTCCAATGATTATCTAGAGCTTCATCAAGACCATTTATTTTACTTGTTAATACAAGGTTACATCTTTCAGTTTTGTTTGATTCATCTTGTAATAAACTTAATGGTACAAATACATTCAATGAGGATTTTTGTTCGGCCAATATGTTAAATTGACCGCCCTTGTCTGGTCTGATTATGTTTGTTATTTTACCAGAGATTGAACCAATTTTTTCAGTTTCTCCTGATAGTGGAGCATCTTTAGAGACACGACCAGGTAATTCATATTTAACTACAATGCGATCTCCAATACTTAGGTTTTTTTGTTCTGCGAGGGATTGATTTATAGCAATATAATCATCTGACGATATATCATTTTCAAACAGTCTCCAGAATTGCGAATCTACACCATTAATGTTTATCGTATTCGATCTAATACTTTTATCAGGTGTGTTTAATGTGCCAGGGAAACGCAGTATCCCAGATATTTGATCGCCTTTAAATGATCTGGACAATGTTTCAACAAAATTACTAGTGACATATCTATCACCAGTAACTAAAGCATAATGGATAGAGCCTATTCTCTCGAAGGCTTTTAATTTAAGAGTTTTCTTAACAGAATCGCCAACTAAAAGCGAACCGGCAAGTATTGATGAAGCTAAAAAGGTTCCTAATAGAAGACATACTGACAGACGCCAATTGTAAATTAATCCTTTAATAGATAACCTTAGAATGCTCATTAAGATTCAATGAAATCGAAGTTTTTGAAACATAAACGTCTTTTCATTTGTGATGCTATTTCGATATCATGAGTGACAACCACCAAAGAGGTTTGATTGTTAACACAAAGGCTTTTTAATAGATCAATAATTTCTTCACCTCTAGATTTGTCAAGTGAACCTGTAGGCTCATCAGCCAATACTAAATTAGGTTTATTTATTAATGATCTTACAATCGCGACTCTCTGCTTTTCACCTCCTGAGAGTTGAGAAGGAAACTTATTAACTTCATTTTTCAAGCCTACCTCACTCAAAAGAGTCTCTGCTTCATCAAATATTATAGTGTTATTTTGTTTAGAATTGACCGCTAATGTTGGTAAAATGACGTTCTCGATAACTGAAATTTGGGGTAGTAGGTGATGGGATTGAAAGATGAAACCAATTTTTTCAGCTCTTAATTTTGATAACTGATCATCATTCATATTAGTAACAAGTTCACCATTGAAAACTACTTCTCCACTATCTGGCTTATCCAATGTGCCTAAAATATTAAGCAATGTGGTTTTACCACAGCCTGAAGGTCCAACTATAGAAATAGATTCATCGAAATTAATTGATAGGTTAAATGAATCTAAAATGTCCCTTCTAGGATTATCTTCACCCTCGGAGTAACTTTTAAAAATATCTTTAAGTTCAACTATCATTTATTAATCCATCTGATTGCTTTGAATTCATGCTTTTCATATGTCCCTTCTGGAACAACTCTAATAGGAATTCGCAAGCTTAGGCTAGAGTTAAAATCATTTGATAAGGATTTTATTATTTCCAACTCAACTGAGGAATCATTTAGTTCAATATTTAACTCAATCTCTTTCATCGAATTCAATGTAAAAACCAATACTCTATATTCTTCAATCGTATCATATTTTTGTATTATTGCATCAATTGAACTAGGGAAAATGTTAACTCCCCTAACTATGTGCATGTCATCATTTCTTCCTAATATTCCATTCCTAAACGTGAGAGTATCAATACCATTAATTTTTATATTTCCTTTTTCGACAATATCTCCGGTCTTATATCTTAATAATGCATTATCACTACGCTTTAGAGTAGTTAAAACAAGTTCTCCCGTTTCGCCATAATTGACTTCCTTTTCAGATTTAGAGTCAATGACTTCTGCAAGATGAAACCCCGGCAACATGTTTAAATATGACGTTCTCTTTTGATCCTGATATGTAACTGGACCAACTTCGGTCATTCCATGATGGTCTATCACTTCAACATTACCCCATAACTGACTGATTTTTTGTTTAACTTCAGGAATACTTCCTCCAGATTCGCCTGCTACGATGATTTTTTTAACGTTTATTTTGTATTTGTCCGTTAATAGTTTTCCCAATCTTAAAGCGTATGTAGGTGTGCACAAAAGAACTGAAGCAGATGTGTCAGCTAATAATTCCAACCGTCCATTTGAATTCAGTCCACCGCCAGGAATTGTCATGAATTGCATTTTTGATGCAGCTTCATAAGCTGTCCAAAAACCTAAAAAAGGGCCAAAGGAGAAAGCGAAGAACAATCTGTCAACACTTGGATTTAATTCAGCATTATTAAAAATAATGCTCCAAGCATCAAGCATATGGTTCCAATCATCCATAGAATCAACCCAAAAAATTGGTTTAGATGTAGTTCCACTAGTTTTAGAAAACTTAGGATATTGATATTGATCTAGTGCTAAATTTGACCCAAACGGATTGTTGTTTGCGTGATCTTTGACTATTTCGGATTTAGTTGTAAAAGGGACCCTAGACGTAAATATTTCCTTCGTAACATTGTCAGCTGAATCAATGCCTGCAGTTTTGAGTTTATTGTAGTTTAATGAGTTATTATTCTTAAGTATTTTATCAATAAGTTTCCTTAGAGATTTGATTTCATCATCCTCAGCCATCTCAAGAAAATATTTAATTATAATTAAATATAATTATTGATCGGCTTTTACGGCGGGTGGCGGTCCGTGTGCTTTAGATCCTTGTGGTTTAAATTTGGTTACAATACAACCTCCGATTGCGGCCATGGCTACACCTAACCAAAATAATTTAGGGACTGAGGATATACCTCCCGCTGGAGGGTCTGTAATTAATGAAATAAGAGCATTAACAACAGGTGCGCCTGCAAAAATTATTGCCATGACAACAGCAGGGTGACCTTTGGCTCCAAAGGCAAGCAAAACTCCGAACGCACCGATCGCACCGACAATTCCTGCTATAAACGACCAAGCCATCCCTTTGCCAGACATGGACCAACTAGCATCTCTAACTAGCAATACAATTATTGGAGCCGCTACTGCAGTAACAAAATAAGCAATACCAACCCAAAGAAATGCCTTGTATCGCCCGTTCTCTGGATCCCCCATGCCTATGGCACCTTTATGTAAAAAAATTCCATAAACACCCCAGGATGCTACAGTCATTAATGCAAAAAATAACCAGGTCATACTTTTCTTTTTTGGTTTATCTATTGGTTGTGAATTCATTGTTGAATTACTTCCACTAATTAATTAGTGGGTGGTAATAAACTTTTGATTTTATCAGGTATTTTAACAGATTCCATACCTGATTCACTAAATTTCACACAAGCCACAATCAAACTGCCCTCAGCAAATTCAATCTCATCATCTTTGGAAAGGAAGCAAAAATTGTATTTAATGGTCTTAGTTGATATTTTTGCTATTGTTAAACTGATCTTAAATTCATCATCAAAATGTAAAGGCTTTTTATAATTACATGACGCATGAACTCGTGGCCAACCTAATTTGTCGCCATTGAAATCTCTCATATTTGTAACAGATAAACCTAGAGATCTATAGAATTCATGTTCACAATCTTCCATGTAAGGAAAAAATGAAGCAAAATGGACGATTCCTGCTAAATCGGTGTCAGAAAATGAAACTTTTCTAAAGTGTTCAAAATGAGATTTCATAACAATTAAATGTTTCAAACAAAAGTTCGAAAGTACATTTTTTAACAAAAAGAATATAAATATATTACAATCTTTTGATATTAAGGCATTTATGGAGGTTATGCAACAAGACCGTGTGAAAGACGGCTTGGAACTGTTGCAAAATTCGATACTGCACTGAAAAGGTCGGTAAAATCTTTAAAGACATCACCAATTAAACAATCGGTTAAATCTGAACTCAAATTAGGATTGGCTTTAATCAAATCCGCAAAGCTAAAGCTCTCATCATAAAAAGCATAAACCAATGCTCTCATAGATTCAATGCCATTACAAAGTTCTTTCCCGTAACTTTCAAATTGTTTTGCGGAAAAATTATTGTTATTAAGAGCGTTAGAAACAGCATCAGCTGCCATTTCACCACTTTTCAGAGCTAAGAAAACTCCCGATGAAAATACTGGATCTAAAAAGGCAAATGCATCACCTGCAAGTAAAAGACCGTTACCAGCACAAAACTCAGAACGATAAGAGTATTCACCTGTTGCCCAATATTGACCAAATTGTGTGCCT